>CALEPV010000073.1 GCA_937910905.1 uncultured Prevotellaceae bacterium | reverse complement strand
GACTTCAGAGCTCAGTTAAGGGGCGTGATTGACAAGAAATTCTTCATCTTTAGGCGGGCCAAGATTTTCGGTTAATCCACGCGGTTATGCAGGTGACCAAAAAAAATGCATAAGTTCTTTGCCTGTAGAGAAAATAATGCTTTCTTTGCAGGCAAATCATATATTTATATAGGTAAGGAATGAAAGTACTATTGATAAATGGAAGCCCTCGCACAAAGGGTAATACCATGCGTGCGCTGACCGAGGTGGCAAATACGCTGAATGCCGAGGGCGTGGAGACACAGATTGTGAGCATTGGCAAGAAGGCGATGCAGGGTTGTATTGCCTGCGGAATGTGCGGGCGTATAGGTAAGTGCACATTCAACGATGATGTCTACTACCAGATAATGCGTTGCGTAAAGGATGGCATAGACGGACTGGTGGTGGGTTCGCCGGTGTACTATGGTGGACCGAACGGTTCGCTGTGTGCGCTGCTGGACAGGGTGTTCTACTCGCTTGGGGCCGACTTGCAGTTCAAGCCTGCAGCATCGGTAGTGGTGTGCCGGCGCGGTGGCGCCTCAGCTGCATTCGACAGGCTGAACAAGTACTACACGATGATGAATATGCCTGTGGTGAGTTCGCAATACTGGAACATGGCGTACGGACAGCAGCCTGGGCAGGCTGAGCAGGATGAGGAGGGTATGCAGACGATGCGCACACTGGCTCGCAACATGGCGTGGATGCTCAAGGGTATGAAGGGACGGCCAGAGCAGGAACTGCGTGTGTATACTAACTTCATTCGGTAATTATACAATTGGACAATTGACAATTGGATAATTGACAATTCATAGTGCTTACTATTTGGCAAAAAGAGCCAAATGTTGTACTTTTGCGGCGAAATGGAACCACTCAAGCACGAATGTGGCGTCGCAATGGTACGCCTATTGAAACCATTGGAGTACTACCAGCGGAAGTACGGTACGTGGCGTTATGGCCTCAACAAGATGTATCTTCTGATGGAGAAGCAGCACAATCGTGGACAGGAGGGGGCAGGTATCGCAGTAGTGAAACAGCAGGCAGAGCCTGGCACAGAGTACATGTTCCGCGAGAGAGCCCTGGGCAGCAATGCCATAACGGAGATATTCCAAAACATCAGTTGCGAGATTGAGAGGAGTGCACAACAGGCCGATGCCACGTCCCTGAGCTCGCAGATTGCGGTATCGCCTTTCGCTGGCGAACTATTGATGGGCCACCTCCGGTACTCAACGACCGGCAAGAGTGGCCTTTCTTATGTCCATCCGTTCCTGCGCCGCAACAACTGGAGAGCCAAGAATCTGGCGATCTGCGGCAACTTCAACATGACTAACGTGGACGAGATAATGGCCAGCATTACGGAGTGCGGCCAGCATCCACGCGTACTGGCAGACACATATATACTCTTGGAGCAGATAGGTCATCGCCTAGACCGCGAGAGCGAGCGGCTGTTCAAGATAGCACACGAAGAGCTGGGCTATACCCATACAGATATCACCAAATACATTGAGGAGAACACAGACCTGGCCAATGTGCTGAAGACCAGCTCGCCTGTGTGGGACGGCGGATACGTGATCTGCGGAATCACAGGTTCGGGCGAGATGATGTCCATGCGCGACCCGTGGGGTATCAGGCCGGCTTTCTGGTACAAGAACGATGAGGTGGTGGCGCTGGCATCAGAGCGGCCTGTGATACAGACAGCCTTCGACTTGGAGGTGGAGGAAATCGATGAGCTCGAACCTGGACAGGCTCTGCTGGTCAGCAAGAGCGGCAAGGTACGGCTGGAACAGATTCTGAAGCCGCAGGAGAAGCGTGCCTGCTCGTTTGAACGCATATACTTCAGTCGCGGCTCCGACAGAAGCATCTACCGCGAGCGCAAGGCTCTGGGGGCACAGCTGAAGGACCGCATCATGCAGGCTATCGACGGCGACATCGCACACACGGTGTTCTCATTCATACCGAACACGGCAGAGGTGGCCTTCTACGGTATGCTCGAAGCATTCAAGGACGAACTGAACCGCGAGAAGATAGCTCAGATAGCTGCACTAGATCACAAGCCCACGGTGCGTGAACTGGAGAACATCCTCAACGAGAAAATACGCTCAGAGAAGGTAGCAATAAAGGACATCAAGCTACGCACATTCATCACCGAGGCTGGCTCACGCAACGACCTCTCGGCTCACGTGTACGACATCACATACGGTTCGCTGGTGCCACGGATAGACAATCTGGTGATAATAGACGACAGCATAGTGCGAGGCACGACCCTCAAGGAAAGCATAATACGCATACTGGATCGCCTGCACCCGAAGAAGATTGTGCTGGTGAGCAGCGCTCCGCAAGTGCGCTATCCCGACTACTATGGCATCGACATGGCACACATGGACGAGTTCATAGCCTTCCGTGCGGCAGTGGAGCTGCACATAGACCGCGGCTCATGGCACATCATCGATGAGGTGTATGCAAAGTGCATGGGCCAGCGCAACCTGCCAAAGGAGCAGATGACCAACTATGTACGGCTCATCTACGAGCCATTCACACAGGAGGACATCAGTGGCAAGATGGTGGAGATGTTGCGTCCGGACGGGGTGACAACTCCCATTGAGATTGTGTATCAGACTCTGGAAGGACTGCACAAGGCCTGCCCAAAGCACAGTGGCGACTGGTACTTCAGTGGCCACTATCCGACTCCGGGCGGCACACGCCTCATCAACGAGGCATATATCAATTGGTACGAGAGCAACAAACAATAAACCAACAACTCCCAAACACAAATATCACCAAACTCAAATGAAAGAAAAGGCAATCAAGAAAGTGCTGCTGCTCGGTTCGGGCGCACTGAAAATCGGACAGGCAGGTGAGTTCGACTACTCTGGCTCGCAGGCTCTGAAAGCCCTTCGCGAAGAAGGTATCAAAAGCGTGTTGGTGAACCCCAACATCGCTACCATACAGACCTCTGAGGGTATTGCCGACACGGTCTATTTCCAGCCGGTGAACACGCACTTCGTGACAGAAATTATTAAGAAGGAGCGTCCCGATGCCATTCTGCTGGCTTTTGGCGGACAGACAGCACTGAACTGCGGAACAGAGCTTTACCTGAACGGCACACTCAAGGAATATGGTGTACAGGTGCTGGGCACCAGCGTTGAGGCCATCATGGACACCGAAGACCGCGACCGCTTCGTGAAGAAGCTCGACGAGATAAGCCTTAAGACACCTGTGAGCCACGCTGTGGAGAACATGGACGATGCGCTGAAGGCTGCACACGAGATTGGCTTCCCGATAATGATTCGCTCGGCATACGCCCTAGGCGGACTAGGCTCAGGCATTTGCCCCAACGAGAAAGCTTTTCGCAAACTGGCTGAAAGCGCATTCACCTTCGCACCACAGATACTCGTGGAGGAAAGCCTTAAGGGATGGAAGGAGATAGAGTTTGAGTGCATACGCGACGCCAACGACCGCTGCTTCACTGTGGCATCGATGGAGAACTTCGACCCGCTGGGCATACACACCGGTGAGAGCATCGTGGTGGCTCCTACGTGTTCGCTGCGCGAGGAGCAGGTGAAGATGCTGCAGGAAATCACCATCAAGTGTGTACGTCATCTGGGCATCGTGGGCGAGTGCAACATTCAGTTTGCCTTCAATGCAGAGACCAACGACTACCGCATCATCGAGATCAACGCACGTCTGAGCCGGTCGTCGGCACTGGCATCAAAGGCTACGGGCTATCCGCTCGCCTTCGTCGCTGCGAAGATAGCCCTGGGCTACACGCTCGACCAGATTGGCGAGATGGGTACCACATCATCGGCATACGTAGCTCCGAGCCTCGACTACATGATATGCAAGATACCACGCTGGGACCTCACGAAGTTCGCCGGCGTGAGCCGTCAGATTGGTTCGTCGATGAAGTCGGTGGGCGAGATAATGAGCATAGGCCGCAGCTTCGAGGAGATGATGCAGAAAGGCCTGCGCATGATAGGACAGGGTATGCACGGCTTCGTGGGCAACAACCACACCAAGTTCGAGAACCTTGACGACGAGCTAGCCAACCCGACCGACCTGCGCATATTTGCCATAGCGCAGGCTCTTGAAGAGGGCTACACGATAGAGCGCATAGAGGAGCTGACGAAGATTGACGTGTGGTTCCTGGAGCGACTGAAGCACATCGTGGACCTGAAGCACGAGCTGCAGACCTACAACAAGCTCGAAGACCTGCCAGACGACCTGCTGCTGGAAGTGAAGCGTTGCGGCTTCAGCGACTTCCAGATAGCTCGCTTCGTGCTGAAGTCGAAGGCTACCAACATGGAGAAGGAGAACCTCGAAATGCGTCGCATCCGCAAGCAGCGAGGCATCATGCCGTCGGTGAAGCGCATACCGACCGTGGCGAGCGAGCATCCGGAACTGACCAACTACCTCTACTTCACGTACACCCACGTGCCTGCATTCGGCAATCCAGAAGGCGAGAAGTACGTGCCTGCGCACGACATCAACTACTACAATAACGAGAAGTCCGTAGTCGTGCTTGGCTCAGGCGCTTATCGCATAGGCTCGTCGGTGGAGTTTGACTGGTGCTCGGTCAATGCTATCAACACAGCTCGTAAGCTCGGCTACAAGTCGATAATGATAAACTACAACCCTGAGACCGTATCGACCGACTACGACATGTGCGACCGCCTCTACTTCGACGAGCTGTCGCTGGAGCGTGTGCTCGACGTGATGGATCTGGAGCAGCCACGTGGCGTTATAGTAAGTGTGGGCGGACAGATACCTAACAACCTGGCAATGAAGTTGCACCGTCAGGGTGTGCCCGTGCTTGGTACATCGCCTGTGGATATCGACCGTGCCGAGAACCGCGACAAGTTCTCCGCAATGCTCGATAAGTTGGGCATCGACCAGCCCGCGTGGCGTGCTCTCACTTCGTTTGAGGATGTCAAGGAGTTTGTAGATAAGGTTGGCTACCCGGTACTGGTGCGCCCGTCGTATGTGCTGTCGGGTGCTGCGATGAACGTATGCTACGATGACGAAGAGCTGCATCGCTTCCTCAACATGGCGACCGAGGTATCAAAGGAATTCCCTGTGGTGATATCGAAGTTTATGACCGAGACCAAGGAGATAGAGTTCGACGCTGTGGCCGACAAGGGCGAGGTTGTGGAGTACGCCATCTCCGAGCATGTGGAGTATGCCGGCGTCCACTCAGGCGATGCCACTATGGTGTTCCCCGCACAGCACATTTACTTCTCTACTATTCGCCAGATAAAGAAGATAGCACACAAGATAGCAGCAGAGTTGAACATCAGCGGTCCGTTCAACATTCAGTTCCTGGCTAAGAACCGCGAGGTGAAGGTAATTGAGTGCAACCTGCGCGCCAGCCGCTCTTTCCCATTCGTGTCGAAGATACTGAAGCGCAACTTCATAGAGACGGCCACCAAGATTATGCTAGACGCACCATACCATCGTCCAGACAAGAGCGAATTCGACATCGACCACATCGGCGTGAAGGCTTCACAGTTCTCATTCGCACGACTACAGAATGCCGACCCTGTGCTGGGTGTGGATATGTCGTCAACGGGTGAGGTAGGTTGCTTGGGTGATGACCTCAATGAGGCACTGCTCAACTCGCTGATAGCCACTGGCTACAGCATACCCAAGGATGCCGTGCTTATCTCATCGGGTGGTGCCAAGGGTAAGGTATCGCTGCTCGAACCGGCACAGCAGTTGGCCAAGAAGGGCTATACGATATATGCTACAGCCGGCACGGCACGCTTCTTCAATGACAACGGCGTGAAAGCTATTCAGGTGGCATGGCCCGATGAAGAGGGTACTATGACAAATGTGCTTGACCTCATCAGTCAACACAAGGTGGGTCTAGTCATCAACGTGCCGAAGAACCATTCTTCGCGCGAGCTGACCAATGGCTACAAGATACGTCGTGGAGCCATCGACCACAACATTCCGCTTATGACCAACGTCCGTCTGGCAAAGGCATTCATCGAGGCCTTCACAGCTATGAGTCTCGATGAGGTGAAGATCAAGAGCTGGAACGAGTATAAGTAATACCTAATTAGCGGGCGAGCCGCCTGCGCTCCGGCAAAGACTGGAAGCGTAGGCGGCTCGCTTGTGTTGCGTTAATAATTAGCGTTCTACTATTTTGGGCCATCACTAACTTGCGTTCAGGCGTACAATCTCCAGTATGTCCGGCCCATAGGCCTCTAGTGTTTTCTTGCCGATGCCGGATATGCTTAGCAGTTCGTACGGTGATGCAGGACATAGATTGGAGATGCCAATCACAGTACGTATGGGCAATATGTATGATGGTGGCAGGTTCTTCTCGCGAGCCGTCTCTGTGCGCCACGCCAGCAAAGCCTTGTAGATGGCCGGGTGTTTGATAGAATCGTAGCTGACATCGGCTTTTGCACTGCGCTCTTTTCTTTGCGTGGTGTCTGCGGCTTTGGCCCTTTCCTTTCTTGGCTTGCGAGTTGCGCGGCTACTTCTTGGAGCCGTGTCCTCAACCATTGCGGCTTGTGCTTTGGCATTCCAGTAGGCATCCAGGCTGAACTGTGTGGCGCAGGCGGTGAAGATATGCATCTTCAGCTCATAGTCTCTACGCAGATAGTCATACTCACGATTCAGCCGCTCTGATTGTACACGGTTGTCAATCTCCGGCACTTCCTGCTCCAGCATTTCGCCAAGTATAGAGGCTGTCTGCTTGGCATAGTAGGTCATACCTTTCTGTATGCGTTCAAGCAGATGCTGGTTCTGGCTGAGCGAGTCGGCAGCAGGCATCAGCTCATGTATCTGATGCTGGAATCGCAGCCCGACAGCCATCAGTTGATCATCCAGCTGGGTGCATGTTCCCGATACTGTACGTGCGTAGGTGGGGTAGTAGGTGCCTGCGTACTCCTCAACCAGTCGCGAGTAGTGGCGCAGCCTCATGCTGATGGCACGATAGTCGAAGATGTCGCACAGAATGTCCTCAACAAAGCTACGCCGGTCGCGGATGAAGCTCTCAGCCGTGGGTGTATGTTCACGTGCGTATTCGTGGAAACCATCGACATTGGGGTCGCTGCTGATGGTGGCCTGCGACAGTGGTGTGGACAGTATGATGCCCTCCAGCGTGCGGCATCGTGACAGCGCGACATAGACCTGGCCGTGCGAGAACGCTCTACCTGCATCAATTATGGCACGCTCGAAGGTCAGGCCCTGGCTCTTGTGTATGGTTATAGCCCATGCAGTACGGAGTGGTATCTGCGTGAAGCTGCCCACATCCTCCTGTGTAATCTCGCCTGTGCTGGAGTCGGTGACGTATTTGGTATTCACCCATTGCAGTGGCTTCACCTCTATACGCTCGTATTCCTGTGGCTTGTCCATACGTGAGCAGACCACCGTCACAGACTCTTTCGACATGTCTACCACTCGTCCTATGCGTCCGTTGAAGAATCGTTTGTCCTCCGATGGGTCGTTCTTGCAGAACATCACCTGCGTTCCGACCTTCAAGGTCAGAGCTTCGTCGGTAGGGTAGGAGCTCTCCGGATAATCGCCAGTAACCTTTGCCTTGAAGGTCGCAGGCTTTGCTTGCAGGGCGGACAGTCGCTGCTCGTTGATTCGGGCTGCTTGGGCATTGTGTGTAGTCAGGGTAATCCACTCCTGTCCATCCGTTGGCCGGAAGGTCGGAGCGTATCTGGCATTCAGCTGGTTGATGGTCTGTGCCGATGGATGTCCGCCTCTGACATCGTTCAACAGTCTTATGAAGCTGTCATTCTCCTGCCGATAGACCTTCTTCAGCTCTATGCATACGAAGTCTGTGCGCATCAGGGCCGTGGATGCAAAAAAGTATGGCGATGTGTAGTATTGCTGCAGTACCTGCCACTCTGTCTCCGTAGCCACTGGTGCCAGCTGTTGCAGGTCGCCAATCATCAGCAGTTGGACTCCGCCAAACGGCTGGTCGGGCTTACCGTAGCGGCGAAGCGTAGCGTCGATAGCATCCAGCAGGTCAGCTCTCACCATCGATATCTCGTCTATGATGAGCAAGTCCAAGGCACGCAGTATGTTCACCTTGTGCTTCGACATTGCACGGCTGTTCTGCTCTGCACCTCCTCCAGCCATATGCCCTCCGGGGAGGTAGAGGCCTGGTGCCAACTGGAAGAATGAATGAATGGTCATGCCACCGGCATTGATTGCTGCCACGCCCGTGGGTGCTACGATAGCAATCCGCTTGCGTGTCTCCTTGGCCAGTCGCTGTAGCATAGTGGTCTTGCCTGTACCTGCTCTACCTGTGAGAAATACATTCTTGTGCGTGTAGAGCACATACTTGCGAGCCATGTCCAGCTCTATATTAGTTGTTGTCATACGGCACTATCATTCTTCACTCTTCATACGTAGATCTTCACTCTTCATTCATCATAGCTGCTCCCATCGAAGCAGTGAGTGCATACCTGGCTCTTTGGCAGACCAATGCTCTCAATGAGGTCTTCAAGGCGGGCGAACTTCAAGGTGGTGAGGCCCAGACGGTGTGCAATCTCCTGAACCATACGCTTGTATTCGGGCGAGTCCGTCTGCGAGTACTTATCGAGCTTGGCTTTGTCATCGCCCTCGAAGTCGCGTATAATCTGACGTGTGATGAGCTCAAGGTCGCTCTTCGAGTTGGTGAAGCTGATGAAGGGGCAGCCATATACGAGCGGTGGACAGGATATGCGCACATGCACCTCCTTGGCTCCGTTGTCAATGAACTCGCGGGCATTGTCGCGCAACTGTGTGCCGCGCACGATGCTGTCGTCGCAGAACACTACGCGCTGGTCCTTGAGCAGTGCTTCGTTGGGTATGAGCTTCATCTTGGCCACGAGGTCGCGGCGGCTCTGGTTGCCAGGTGTGAACGAGCGTGGCCATGTAGGTGTGTACTTCAGCACGGCGCGCTTGTAGGGAATGCCCGAACCCTCGGAGTAGCCGAGAGCCATCCCAACGCCGGAGTCGGGAATGCCGCACACGAGGTCGGCTTCCACATTGTCGCGCTCGCCGAGCATCTTGCCGTTGCGCTCGCGCACATACTCGGTGTTGATGCCTTCGTAGCATGATGCAGGGAAACCGTAGTACACCCATAGGAATGAGCATATCTGACAACGACTGGCGGGTGCCTGCAGCACTTCAATGCTGTCGGCGCGTAGGCGAACTATCTCGCCTGGCCCCACATCGCGCACAGTCTTGTAGTCGAGGTTAGGGAAGCTGGTGGTCTCGCTGCTCACGGCGTAGGCTTGCTCATAGTCGTCGGTGCCGATGATGGAAAGGTGATGCGTCTCCTTACGTCCTATGACTATAGGTGTGCGGCCCAGTAGGTCGCGAGCTGCTATGATGCCGTCCTCGGTCAGTACGAGCATGGAGCATGAGCCCTTGATTTTATGGAACACATTGTTGATGCCCTCCACAAAGGTCGAGCCCATGTTGATGAGCAGAGCCACAAGCTCTGTTTGGTTGAGGTTGTTGGCGCTCTGCTCGCTCAGGTGCATACGCTGTGCCAGCAGTTCGTCGGCAATCTCGCGCAGGTTATTAATCTTGGCTACGGTCACAACGGCATAGCGTCCCAGGTGCGAGTTGATGATTATAGGCTGAGGGTCGGTGTCGCTGATGACGCCAAGTCCTTGATTGCCCGAGAACTCGTGCAGCTCGTCCTCGAACTTAGAGCGGAAGTAGTCGCGCTCCAGCGAGTGTATGCTGCGTGAGAAGCCTTTTTGCTTGTCGAAGGTCACAAGACCGGCACGTCGCGTGCCGAGGTGTGAATTGTAGTCTGTGCCGTAGAATAGGTCATATACACAGTCCCGAGTAGAGACCGTACCGAAAAATCCGCCCAATGTAGTGTAGTGTTTTTGGGGTTAATGCTGTTAGTAAGCGAAGAGGGGATAGTTCTTCATTATGCCGTTGACCTCAGCGCGGACGGTTGCGATAACTGTCTCGTCTTCGGGCGCATTGAGCACGCGCTCAATGAGCTCGGCAATCTTCAGCATGAGGTCTTCCTTGGCGCCGCGTGTGGTGATGGCTGGTGTGCCGAGACGTATGCCGCTGGTCTGGAATGCAGAACGGCTGTCGAATGGCACCATGTTCTTGTTCACTGTGATGTCGGCTGCTACGAGTGCACGCTCCGCCACCTTGCCTGTGAGGTCGGGGTACTTGGAGCGCAGGTCAACGAGCATGGAGTGGTTGTCCGTACCGCCTGACACGATGTTGAAGCCGCGGTCTATGAGTGCCTGGGCCAGTGTGGCGGCATTCTTCTTCACCTGTGTCTGGTACTCCTTGAACGCTGGCGTGAGAGCCTCGGCGAATGCAACGGCCTTGGCAGCAATGACGTGCTCCAGCGGACCGCCCTGTATGCCAGGGAACACAGCGGAGTTGAGCAGGGCGGACATCTTTTTGATTTCACCCTTTGGTGTTGTCTTGCCCCAAGGGTTGTCGAAGTCCTTGCCCATGAGGATGATGCCGCCACGCGGACCGCGCAGGGTCTTGTGTGTGGTGGAGGTCACGATGTGGGCGTACTTCAGTGGGTTGTCCAGCAAGCCTGCGGCGATGAGGCCGGCGGGGTGAGCCATGTCGATCATCAGCAGAGCACCCACGCTGTCGGCAATCTGGCGCATACGTTTGTAGTCCCACTCGCGGCTGTAGGCAGAGCCACCACCGATGATGAGCTTTGGCTTGTGTTGTTGTGCCAGACGCTCCATCTCGTTGTAATCCACACGTCCTGTCTCACGGTTGAGGTTGTAGCCCACGGGCTTATATATGATGCCGGAGGTGTTGACCAGCGAGCCGTGGCTGAGGTGACCGCCGTGGTCGAGGTTCAGGCCCATGAAGGTGTCGCCGGGGTTGAGGCAGGCGAGGAACACGGCAGCGTTGGCCTGTGCGCCAGAGTGTGGCTGCACATTGGCATACTCGGCTCCGAACAGTTCGCATACGCGGTCTATAGCCAGCTGCTCCACCTTGTCGACCACTTGGCAGCCGCCATAGTAGCGCTTGCCAGGATAGCCTTCGGCATACTTGTTGGTCAGTGGCGACCCCATAGCCTCCATCACCTGTGGGCTTACGAAGTTCTCTGATGCAATCAGCTCAATGCCACGCAACTGACGTGCGCGTTCCTCTTCGATCAGATTAAAGATAGTGGTGTCTCGTTCCATCTTGTTGTGTATGTTTGGTTGTTTGGTATTGCTGTTTTTGATAGTTACTTCTCTACAATCACTTCGCTGGCGTAGATTTCTGTGTTGCAGTAGTGGCAGCGGAATGAATTGGTGTCGGTGTTGTAGTGGAACAATGTGCGCATAGGCTCATTGTTGCATATACACTTCGGGTTAGGGCAGTGTATGATGCCCTGCAGCGTCTGTGGCATCATCACGGGCTTCTTCTCCTGCACGGCATAGTCGTGTATGATGTTCAGCACGGCGTTGGGTGCCACTACGCTGAGTCGCGATATCTCTTCATCGGTGAAGTACTTGTCCTCCACCTTGATGATACCCTTGCTACCCACTTTCTCCGACTGCAGGTTGCAGCCTATGGTGATGGCTGTCTTCACTTCTGTGAGCCCCAGCAGGTTCACCACCTCGAATGTGCGGTCGGCTGGTATGTGGTCAATGACAGTGCCATTCTTGATGGCAGCTACGAGTAATTCCTTGTTCTGCATCATGCTTAATTATTTGATTTCGTCCAGCGTAATGTCCAGCGTGTCGCAGATGATGGCTTGTCGGGCGAAGAGGCCATTGCGTGCCTGCTGGAAGTAGTAGGCATGTGGGTTGTCGTCGATGGCGTACTCTATCTCGTTCACGCGCGGCAGTGGGTGTAGTATCTTCATGTTCTCGCGTGCCTTGCTGAGCATGGGCAGCTTCAGCAGATAGCGGTCCTTGACGCGCTCATACTCCATCAGGTCGGTGAAGCGTTCGCGTTGCACGCGCGTCATATATAATATATCAGCCTCGGCTATCACGTTGGCATCGAAGTCTTGATGCTCCACGTAGCGTATGCCGTGGTCGCGGCAGTACTGCTTGTAGCTGTCGGGCATGGCCAGCTCGTCGGGTGCTATGAAGTGGAACGTGGGACTGAAATGACGCATGGCCGTGAGCAGTGAGTGCACTGTACGGCCATACTTCAGGTCGCCTACGAGGAAAATGTTGAGGTTGTCGAGCGTGCCCTGTGTCTGATAGATGGTGTAGAGGTCAAGCAGCGTCTGCGATGGATGTTGGTTGGCCCCGTCGCCGGCATTGATGATAGGTATGGGAGCCACCTCGCTGGCATAGAGCGCAGCACCTTCGAGGTAGTGGCGCATGACGATGACGTCGGCATAGTTGGACACCATCATTATCGTGTCCTTCAGTGTCTCGCCCTTGGTGCCGCTGGTCACCTTGGGGTCGGCAAAGCCGATGACACGTGCTCCAAGGCGGTTGGCCGCTGTCTCGAAGCTCAGTCGTGTGCGCGTGCTTGGTTCAAAGAATAGGGTGGCGACTACGTGATGACGCAAGATGTCGCGGTTAGGATTTTGCTCAAACTCTCTCGCCATCGCCAGCAGGTACTCTATCTTCTGACGGCTGTGATTTGCGATAGTGACGAAGCTTCTGTTCTCCATAATGATGAGTTATATCGGTACAAATGTAAGCATAATAGTTGAATCGTACAGCCCATTGGTGGATTGTATGTCTATATTATGTGTATGGTGGCAAAAAACTGTGTGATTTGTTTGGCCGTTTGTGGCCAAAGGCTTACCTTTGCAGCACAATTCACACCACTGGGGCATTAGCTCATCTGGCTAGAGCGTTTGACTGGCAGTCAAGAGGTGGCGAGTTCGAGTCTCGCATGCTCCACATACAAATTGTCACTTTACGATTGTTGCACGTACGATGCGGATGTCTGCCAATGGGCGGTCGTCCGCGTTTCGTTTTACATGCTGTATGCTGTCCACCACATCCATGCCTTCCAGCACTTCGCCGAACACCGTGTACTGCCCGTCGAGGAACGGGGCGCCGCCAGTGGTCTGGTAGGTCTGCAGCATCTCTTCGGTGAGCGTCACCTTGCCGCGTGTGGCCTGATAGAGGTCATAATTGATGGATGCCAGTTCGTCTGCGGTGAACGTGCGGCCAGTCACTATATAAAACTGTGAGGCGCTGGAGCGGCGCTGCGGGTTGGCCTCATCGCCTTGGCGTGCTGCGCAGAGTGCGCCGCGCACATGGTAGTGCTGGGGCACCAGTATCTCGGCAGGTACTGTGTAGCCCAGGTCGCCATTGCCCAGCCGGTCTTCGTGCGCGGCGTAGCGGCTCTTCGGGTCGCCGCCCTGAATCATGAAGTCAGGTATCACGCGGTGGAAGAGCAGCGAGTCGTAGACGTGCTCGCGCACCAGCCGCATGAAGTTGTCGCGATGCTGGGGCGTGTCGCTGTAGAGTGCCACGAGTATATTGCCCACGGTGGTCTCTATCAGCACCTGGTGCTGAACGGTGTCTGTTGCAGTCACTTTCTGGCGGTCGGCCTCGCTTGCGCGGGCTTCGCTGCGGTTGCCACATGCAACCATTGCCGCAGCCACAGCTATGGTGGCCATCAGTCGGAATGTCTTCATTGCTATAGTTTGGTGTTTTTGGTGCTGCAAAGGTAGGCATATTTGTTTTATCCTTGATGTCTTGGGGCAAAAACAAGCTTTTATCCTTACCTTTGTGCCCGCGTAATCAATGATGGACAACACACGATGGCACTCCAATTCCGAGCCACGACACCTACGGTGAGCGACCTGACGCTGCACTTGCAGATGCCCGGCATACCCTCGCCAGAGCAGACAGAGCTGCGTGGCATCTTCTTTCCTGCTGAATGGTTCCCTCAGAGCGGCGTGCAGCTGACGTGGCCGCACGAGGCTACCGACTGGCACGACTATCTGGGCGATGTAGATGACTGCTACGTGCGCATAGCGCTGGAGATACTGGTGCGTGGCGAGCGACTGCTCGTGGTGACGCCTGAGCCGGAGCGCATCAAGGCCTTGGCGCATACGCGGCTGCCGTCGCGACTGCTGGCGCACATATCCTACTTCGAATGCCCTACCAACGACACCTGGGCTCGCGACCATGCGCCATTGACGCTGATTACCGAGCAGGGCCCCAGGCTGCTGGACTTCTGTTTCAACGGCTGGGGGCAGAAGTTCGCATCCAATCACGACAACATGATCAGCCGCCGGCTCTTGGGGCAGGATGGGGCAGAGGCCGCATTGCACGGAGCCTACGAGCCTATGCTGGACTTTGTGCTGGAGGGTGGCAGCATCGAGTCGGACGGACACGGCACACTGCTGACCACAACGGAGTGTCTGCTGTCGTCCAACCGCAACGACATGCTGTCGCGCGACGAGATTGAACAGCGCCTGCTGCGCTGGTTGCACTCGGAGCGGGTGCTGTGGTTGGAGTATGGCTACCTCGCAGGTGACGACACCGACAGTCATATCGACACGCTGGCCCGCTTCTGCTCGCCCGACACTATCGCCTACGTGCGATGCGACGACCCGCAGGACGAGCACTACGACGAACTGAAGCTCATGGAGCAGCAGCTACAATCGTTCCGCACAGCTGCCGACGAGCCTTATCAGCTGGTGCCGCTGCCATTGCCGCGACCTGTCCTCGACCCTGACGATGGCCACCGCCTGCCCGCCACATACGCCAACTTCCTGGTGATAAACCGTGCTGTGCTGATGCCCACCTACGGCCAGCCGGACATCGACGAGCTGGCCGAGCGGCAGCTGCGCAAGGCTTTCCCGCGCCACGACATTGTGGCTATCGACTGTAGTGTGCTGGTGCGGCAGCACGGCTCGCTGCATTGTTCAACCATGCAATATCCTATCGGCGTACTATGACTCTCGACATCTCTTGGCTCTCGCTGTGCATAGGCGCGCTGCTGCTGCTCATCCCGCTGGTGGCGCTTCACGTGCTGCGCACAGGATTGGTGCGTCCGCTGGTCGTAGCATCGCTGCGCATGGTGCTGCAACTGCTGCTCATAGGCGTGTATCTGAAGTATCTGTTCGAGTGGGACCTGCCTTGGCTCAACACCCTGTGGGTGCTCATCATGGCTGTCATTGCCACTCACACCCTTGGCTCACGCACGCATCTGCCGCTCCGACTGGTGGCTGTGCCTGCCTTCGTTGGTATGCTGGTGTCCGGTCTGCTGGTGGGGCTGTTCTTCCTGGTGCCTGTGCTCGGGCTGTCCAATCCATTTGCTGCAAGATATTTTATACCAATCATGGGCATACTGCTTGGCAATATGCTGGGCGTCAATGTGATTACGCTGTCCACTTTCTACGGCAACTTGAAGCATCAGCTGCCTACGTACTACTACCTGCTGGGCAATGGTGCGACGCGCTTTGAGGCCCTCTTGCCGTTCCTGCGCGATGCCGTTGTAAAGAGCTTCTCGCCTGCGATAGCCAACATGGCGGTGATGGGCATTGTGGCTCTGCCCGGCACTATGATTGGTCAGATACTTGGCGGCTCGCAGCCCGATGTGGCTATCAAGTATCAGATGATGATTGTCATCATCACCACATCGGCCTCCATGCTGTCCGTCATCGCTACGCTGTGGCTCACCATCAACCGAATGTTCGATGGCTACGGACGGCCTACGGCATAGAGGCAAGTCTCTGTCATGTCGTAGCCTGTGTGCCCCTTTTGGGCGCAACCTGTCATTGTTGCTCGCTCTCTGCTGCAGCTATGCTGTCGGCATAGGCTTGGGCTTCGGCCTGACGGCGGGCTTCCTCTTCGCGTGCCAATCGCTCCTCTACGGCATTGCGGCCACTGTTGGCCTCGATGTAGTAGTTGCCTTCGGGGTGCTTATCCAGATAACGGATGTAGCCTTCGCGGGTGTCGGCATTGCGTGCTGCAATGTAGTCGAGTGAGTCGATGAGGAACTGTGCCCGCTGTTCGTGCGGCGAGTGGGGATACTCGCGCATGTAGCTCTCCAGCCTCGTGACGTTCATCGATGCCTCCACGCTCTGCCATTCGCTGTCCTCCTGCTGCAGGGCCTCCATGCGTGCACGCACATCGTCGAGATGGCGGCTGTCGGGAAACCGGCTGATGAAGTCCTCGAAGTTCAGAGGGTCCGTGCAGCCTTCCAGCATGGTATAAGCATCTTCCTCCTTGGCCATCTGGTCCTTGTTGAGCCAGTACAAGGCGTATGCGCCGCCGCCAATCAGGGCCAGCATCAGCATGGTGATGAGCACTACGGCCAGCACAGAAAGGCCCTTGCGCTTTTGTGGCTCGGAGGTGGTTGTGAGCTCTTGTGGCTCTGGTGTCTCCGTGGCTTCCGGGCCTTCTGAAGCCTCAATGACCTTCGGGCTCTCTGCGTCTTGGAGGCTTTCTGAGGCCTCTACAGCTTTTGGAGACTTAATGACTTTTAGGTTCTCTGCGGCTGTTAGGGTCTTGGGAGCCTCTATAGTATTCTCCGTAGCCTTGGAATCCACAGCAGTTCCAGCGCTGCTGGTGCCTCCCGCAGTCTTGGCCGGCTCGTTCACGATGAAGCGTGCTTGGCACGACGGACACTGGCGTGCGTCCATCAAAGCGAAGCCGCCGCACAGCGGGCAGCGCTTCACATTACCACTAATAGGCACACCGCAGTGGGGGCACATCGGCGCACGCGAAGATACCGACTGGCCACACTCCGGACATTTAATCATGCTCATGACTGTTGCTTTATGTTCTACTCCTTATGTGTTGACTTGTTGAAGTCGATGCAAAAATACGCAAATTCGTGCGTATAGCTACAATGATAGACCTTAAATAATGTGATGAAACATATAATTCATCGCATCGCAGCATAAAAAACATGCGCGTGTTAAATAAATGACACGCGCATGTTTTTTATTTAACACGCGCGTGTCATTTATTTAACACGCGCATGTTTTTTGAGCGGCATCACGGTGAACAGCCTCGGACACCGCATTGGCAGCGGCTTTCGGGCATGTCGCCAGGTGTCGCGCTTCAGCGGAGCTGCTTCAGCCATGTCTCAGCCAGGGGTGGCCACACCAGGCCTGCACCTGTGCGCATACCGTAGCCGTGGCCGCCACGAGCCAGATAGTGGAGCTCGATGGGTGCTCCTGCGCGACGCATGGCATCGGCAATGGTCAGGCACGACGGGCCGCTGTAGCGCACATCGTCCTCGGTTCCGAATACGAACATTGGCGGGGTCTCGCGGGTCACAGTCAGCTCAGGCGTGAGGGTGCCGCCCTCGCCTTCGTCCAGGTAGGCGGGGTAGATGAGCACTGCGAAGTCGGGTCGGGCGGAGAGTGTGTCGAGAGCATCCTGTGCCTCGTAGGTCTGCTCGGCCCATCGTGTGGCGGCACGGCAGGAGAGCGATGCGCCGGCCGAGAAGCCGATGATGCCTACACGCTCATAGCCCTGCGAGCGCACGGTGCGGATGGCACGCTGTGCATCCTGCAGCGCTCCGGTGCGGTCGTTGGGGCAGCGATAGGCCAGCACGTAGGCTTGATAGCCCTGACGGGCCAGCCACTCGGCTATCTCCTGTCCCTCCTTGTCGTAGGCCAGGATTGAGTACGCACCGCCCGGACATACTATTATGGCCTGACCGTTGGGCGTTACGGCCTGTCCGTCGGCAGCTGTGGTTGCGGGTGGGAAGACTTCGAGTGTCGGGTTTGTCACCTCATCGCATCGCAGCACATTGTCGCGTCCCATCTGCACCTTGGGTGCTGCCTTGGTCTTCGTGGCACCAGGTATGGTGCCGGGCCACAGCTCGATGGTAGGGCTCTTGTACTGTGCGTTGGCCGATATGCATATTGTAGCCATCAGTAAAGAGAGGATTGTTGATTTCATTGGGGTTATTGTTTGAGTGTTAGTTTCATTACGAAGCCACCGCCGCCGGCCATCTTGATACCGATATGCTGGCCGACTCCTGTGGGGATGGGGGCAGGCTGGGATATGCAGTAGTCCTCGGCGTTCTTGCCGGCGTTGGGGCCGTCGGCGAGCAGAGTGAACTCGTAGGCCTGGCCATCGAGGAAGCCGAGGGGCAGGTCCAGCTCGCGTGCGTCCCAGTTGGTCATGCCAGCCACGTACCAGTCGCTGCCAGCGCGACGGGCGGTGACGATGTACTTGCCCAGCTCGCCCAGCAGAATGCGTGTCTCGTCGTAGCGGTTGGGCAGCGAGGCGATGAAGGCTGTGTAGGCAGGCTCGGCCTCGTAGCTGGTGGCGGCATCGGCCAGCATAGTGAAGGGCGAGTCGTGTACCACGTAGGTAGCGGCCTGATGTGCACGTGTGCCCATGGACATGGGCCGGTCATACACGGCGCGGAAGTCCTTGCGGGTGGCGTTGCGCATGGCGCCCGGAGTGTAGTCAACAGGACCTGCCATCATGCGGATGTAGGGGAAGGTCACATCGTAGAGCGGCATGTCCTTGCCGTCCTCGTTCCACTTCATCTCTTCCATGCCGAACACGCTCTCGAAGTTGATGACGTTGGGGTAGGTGCGATTCAGCCCCGTGGGCTTGTAGAAGCCGTGGTAGTCGAGCACCAGGTGGTGGCGTGCGCAGACCTCGGCTATGCGGTAGGCCATCTCTACGGCTGTCTGGTCATCGCGGTCGAGGAAGTCAACCTTGAAGCCCTTGACGCCCATGGCTGCATACTTGGCGCAGGCTTCCTCCAGATGCTCGTCCAGCACGTTGAACACCGTCCAGAGCACTATGCCTACGCCCTTGGCGGCAGCGTAGTTGACCAGCTCGGGTACGTCTATCTCAGGTATGCTCTGCATCAGCTCTGCCTTGTTGCTGTCGTACCAGCCCTCGTCAAGTATCACGTACTCCAGCCCGTAGCGGGCTGCGAAGTCGATGTAGTAGCGGTAGGTGTCCATGTTGATGCCTGCCTGGAACGGCACGCCCTTCAGGTTCCAGTCGTGCCACCAGTCCCATGCCGACTTGCCCGTGCGTATCCACGACGTGTCGCCTATGCAGTTGGGCGCGGCGAGGGCATACACCAGATTCGATACCGGCATCTGGCGGTCGTCGGTCGTGACGCTGATGATGCGCCAAGGGAACGACCTGCGGCCTGAGGTCTGAGCGATGTAGTCCTCGGTCTCGGCCACGTAGCTCATGCCGCGCCAGCGATAGTAGTCCATGCGGCGCGGGTAGTGGGCGAAGCGGGCCTGCAGGCTGCCGTTGTCGGTGGCGAGGAACATGCCCGGATATGCTTCGAGGTCGGCCTCTAACAGGGTCAGCTTGGCCTTGCCGAAGTCCAGCACCACAGGCATGAATGCCCAGTGGCCTTGCGGCTGGCGAGACAGGCTGTCGGCGGTGTAGATGTTCTGAAAGGCCATCGCTTCAGGCTTCTGCTCGTTGGTGCTGTAGGCAGCGTAGGTGAGCGGGTCGCCAGTAGGATGGAACGTGGCCAGCTCGTCGCTTACGTGCCTGGCGCCCTTGGCCGTCTGGACGAAGCGGTAGCAGATGCCGTCGTCGTATGCGCGGAACTCGATGTTGAGCGATGGTGTGAGGCGGTAGGTCTGCACATTGTAGCTCACGCTGAACTCGCTCTGCCTGTAGGCAAAGGCCTGGATAGTCTCAGTCTTCGAGCCGGATGTCAGCAGGCGCAGCTTCGCTGTCTCTGCCTTGCCTGCGAATGTCAGCGCTGCTTGTGCGTTGCTGAGTAGCGGTTCTCCGTCGAGGCTCACGCTGTAGCTCACTCGCGGTCCGTCCTGTGAGATGTTGGCTGTGAGCCGTCCGTTGGGCGAGGTGAGGGCCTGTGCGCTGAGTAGTGCAGGTGTGAATGCGATTAGTAGGGATGTGATGATTCGATGCATAGTGTTGAGTTGTTTGTCAGTTGCTGTAACGCAGGCGGTAGGGCCACTGTCCGTAGCCGGGCTCTGTTGCGGGCCGGCTTGAATCGGCTGGCTCGTCATCGTCGTGCGGATAGCTGATGTGGCGGTAGGACGTCGGTGCACCCATCACAACGAGGTACAGCTGCTCTACGGATTGACTGCGCGGGGCGGTAAATGTGGCCCGTCCCCTAACCTTATTATATATAGGGCTGTACTGGCAGGTGCCGTCGGCCATGAGTGCTACGAAGCCGTAGCGCCAGCCGGCCTCGGTCGGGAGGCTGATGTTGTAGCCGCCGGCAGATGTGATGCCCTCGAAGTCGATGCTGATAGAGCTGCCCTTGGCAGGCGCAGGCACGCAGATGGCATTGAAGCCGCCTGACTCAGGTGCCACAGCTGGCGGGACGCGCAACCAGCGCCCAGCGCTTGCAGCAATAGTGCTGTAGTAGCCACGTGCTTCGTCGATGAGAGGTGTGCTGAAGCCGCCTGCGTACTGGCGCGTCTGCTGGCGGGCATGACGGAAGTCGAGGAACACGGTGTGGCGGTGCGCATCGAACAGCTCATCGTAGAACGATGCGACGCTTTGACTGGTGAGGCGCATGTAGGTCTCGGCTGGGTCTTCGGGGTTCACACCTTCGCGGAAGATGTTGCCGATGATTGTCAGGCCGTGCTGCTGGCTCCACCACTCCAGAGCATAGGGCGTGTGATAGACGTTCTCCCAGTGGAGCAGGGCCTTGTGGGTCTGCTGCTTGTAGGCCTCCCAGTGGAACAGCTCGTCCTTAATCCAATCGGGGTTGACGTGCCACAACATCCACTGCGACGCCATCTCGTAGAAGCCGCCGCCAAACCAGCGTCCGTCCTCCTCGCGCACCAGGCCCTGCGCTTTCTTGTCGCAGTAGGTCTGCATCTGGAAACTGTGTCCCAGCTCGTGGGCCACGCAGTTGAGCCTCGTGTCCTTGATGCGGTTGGGCGCTACCCAGAAAGCTCCTATCACCTCGTCGTAGTCGCCGCCGTAGGCCGTGCCGTCAAGCGAGTAGTTGACCATCACCATCATGCGATAGCGCTCTGCGACAGAGCCGGGGCGGATGAACTGAAGCGTGTCGCGGTAGTAGGCATAGAATGTTTCGAGGCGCTGCTTCAGGTTGCCCATGTCGAAGGTCATGTCGTGGCCTTCCAGTTGCGGTGGGTTCTTAAGGTCATCGCCGAAACCGCGCTCCCAGAAGATGGCGAAGTCGGGTGTCAGCTCCATGCGTTTGTAGCTCCATTGGGCTGTGTCGCTCTCGAAGTCGTTGCTCCGCAAGTCAGATGGAATATATACCTGCTTGCCGGGTATAACAGTTTGTGCTGCTACGCCCACAGACAGGGCGAGCAGCACAACACTGTGTAGTAGGATATGTCTCATAGTCAGTTGCGTCATGCGTTGTTTACTTCGGCAGTCCGAACACATCGCTGAGTTCCTTCATCTGGGCATCGCTCATGCCATCTGGCTCAAAGCCCATGTTCTTGCTGGCGATGTATATGAGGGCTGACTTGTTGAGAACGTCCACCTGGTCGAAGGCCGACATGATGTCGGTGTCAACGGCAAACACGCCGTGCTTCTCCCACATCACCACGTCGTAGTCGTCGTCGATGGCCTTGATGGTGGCATCGGCCAGCTCTACACTCGATGGCAGCATGTAAGGCACCATGCCCAGGCCTCGGGGACAGAAGGCCTTGGTCTCTGGTATCATGGACCACAGCATACGTGTAGCCACGTCCTTCTCCATGAACTTCTTGTTGTGGGTCAGAGCCACAAGCTCAATGGGGTGGGTGTGGAGCGATGCGCGGTAGGGCGACCCCTTGGCCAGCAGGTAGTCGTGCACGCTGAGGTGCGAAGGCAGCTCAGATGTAGGCTTCACTGGCTTGTCGGCTATGATGACGTAGCTTGCGCAGTCGTCCAGTATGCGGATTATCGAGCCGTTGTCCATAGGCCAGCGGGCGAGGTCGCGCATACGCATCTGCGTGCCTTTGCAGTAGAAGTAGCAGCCCTTCAGGTGGGGCAGGGTAGTGCCAATCTGATAGACGGGGCTGATGGCTGGCAGGACGCGTATCTCGTCGTCGATATGTTCGGTGATGTTCACTGTGATGTTGCCGCCGTTGCGCTCTGCCCATCCCTTCTGCCAGAGATAGCCTGCAACCTCGGCCACGTTGTCCACGACTGCCTTCAGTGCGGAGTGATTGTCAAGAATAGAGTTCATGTTGTTATGTTTCTTTATGTCGTTATGTCGTTATGTCGCCATGTTGCTATGTCGCTATTACGCTATGTCGATGTGTCGTATTGCGTTGTCACGTTATTTCTTTATTGCGTTGTAACGATGTCCCTTCCGGCATCCGTTATTGTCCTACGAAGCCTCGCGTCACGAATGGAAGGGCGATGCGGATGGCTGTGTGCCAGTATTCCCAGTTGTGCTCTCCGTTGCGGATGCGCAGTTCGCTCTTGATGTGCTTCTGGCGCATGAGCTGATGTAGCTCCACGCTTAGGTCGAAGAGGAAGTCATCGTCACCGCAGTCTATGAACCAGCGCACGGTGCGCAGCTGTGCCACCGTCGCGTCGTCGGCGTAGCGTACATAGTTGAGGGCAGAATGCTCCTTCACGGCCTGGCTCACAAGGTAGACCTTATCGTCTACGCCCTCCTGCCGGCGATGGCCGCCGTCGCTATCCAACCATGCACTCATGGCATAGCATGAGGAGAACATATCGCTGTGCCGCTGGGCATAGACCGTGCTGCCGCCGCCACCCATGGAGAGGCCCATGATGGCGCGGTGTCCCTTGTCGCCGATGCAGCGGTACTTCTGCTCAACGGTCGGTATGAGCTCCTGATAGAAGAAATCCTCGTAGTGCCAGCCAGGCATATTGAAGTAGCCGTTCCATGTCTCCATGACGTTGGGGCCACCGGCATTGGGCATCACTATGACCATCTCGCAGGCCTCGCCGGTCTCTATCAGCTCATCGGCTACCGTCTGCATCTGGCCCTTGTCGCGCCATGCGGTGTAGTCGTCGGTGAAGCCGTGCAGCAGATAAACTACAGGGTACTGCTTCGTGCTGTTCTCGAAACCGTTGGGCAGATACACATTGTACATTACTGTAGCACCGAGCACTTGGCTCTGAATGCTATCCGTGACCACACGCCCGGCCTGGGCTGTGCAGAAGCCAAGAAGCGCTATGAGCGCCATCAATAGGTTCTTTCTCATAGCTCTTCACCGTAACGTTCGCGAGTAATCTGCTGCAGCGACTTGCCGCGCGTGTTGGGAGCATATACGAGTCCGACAATGAGTGAGATGGCCAGCAGTGCCACCATGCACCATGCTATCATGGTGAAGCCTTCGCCATTTGCACCGTATGCATGTGTGAAAGCCAAGCCGCCTACGGCAGAGAGACCGCGTACCACGAAGAACATCAGACCTTGAGCGCCGGCACGGAACTTGGCGGGGAAGAGCTCGCTGCCCCACAGAGCATAGAAGATCTGTACGCTCAGTCCACTCTGTATGCCCCACAGTAGGGCAAATGTCCAAAGCACAACCTGGCTGCTGGCATCAGCAGTCACGATGAGCACCCACGCGCTGATAGCTACCAAAAGCCCAAGGGTGTATATGAGTTTATGGCTGATCTTGTCGATGAGCATGGACACACCAAGGGTAACCACAACCGTAGCCATCCACTGCGTGCTGGCTATCCAGTTTGCCTGCTCATTGCTGAGCTTGCCGATGGTCTCACAAATGTGAGGCAGGAAGAAGCCGAGGACGGATGCAACGAGGTTCCATGTAAGGTATATTGTAGCGAGGAACACCACTGTGCGGACGGCAATCTTGTTTGTGAACAGTAGCTTGATGTTATCTACGATGCCGCTCTGCTGCTTCTCCTTGTTGGCTGTGAACTCTGCACTCTCCTCCAGCTGACGCTGCAGCGTCCATGCGATGAAGGCTACGACGAAGAGGGTGAAGAATACCATACGTGAGCTGAATACCTCAACTGCCGTAGTAGTAGCGTCGGCACCAAGTATGATGTGTGCCAGCGACTCTACTCCACTGAAGAGATATCCGCCGGGTGCGAAGAACATACCGAAGAGTAGTATGATCATAGGTCCGATGCCCCACGACATCTGCGAGATGCAGATGTTACGTCCGCGATTGTTCACCTCAGAGCTCTCCGAGATGTAGGTCCACGATGCAGGAACACCGACACCGACGGAGATTCCCGTGATGAGGAAACCGCACAGCAACATGGGGAAGTTGACAGCAAGCATCACTATCAGCACGCCGAGCATATATACCAGCAGGTTGTAGGTGAAGATGAACTTGCGTCCGAATTTATCGGCGAGGAAGCCACCGATGATGGCACCGATGGCGGCACCCAACGCATTGGCACTGATGGCGTTGAGCCACCCAAGGTGCATCTCGGTCAAGTCTAAGTAGTTCTGCCAGAGCGTGATGCCGCTGGCACCTGCCACTATAGCACCTGCATCAAGATAATTGTTGAGAGACACCGCAATGGTGCTCTTCAAACTTCCATTATTAGCCATAGCTATCTCGTTTTATCGTTATTTCGTTATAACGTTATTTCGTTATGACGTTATATCGTTATTTCGAAAAGGTTATCTGCACACCACGTCGCACTCGATGTTAAATATCTTGGCGACCTTGAGGATGGTGCCAATGTGGTGACCAACGGCGGCGGCCATGTGGTGGGTTGGGCCTGCCTCGCTCCATTTGTTGACGAACTCGCGGCAGGGGAGTGAGAACTTGGTGCGCATGTTGGTGTCGCCGAACATGAAGATTGGACCTGCCTCATTTACGCCCTCGGCCACAACGAACTTGAACACGCCATTCTTATCCTGCGTGATGGCAAGGTAGGTGACAGGGCCTGTTGGCGGATAGAACTGTGTGAGGTAGCCACCGCCGCTCTTGCCGTGGAACACAGGCACAATCTTCATCGTGGGCTTGTGGGCCTGCGAGATGTCGTAGTCGCCGGAGCCGGAGTGACCGATGATGCAGATGTCCTTTGGGAAGTCGATGGAGTACATCTCGGCCAGTGTGCCTGTGCCGGAGATGGTCTTGAGGATTGACATTGCCATAGCCACCTTCATGTCGCCCTCAACGGCGCAGGCCGTGTGCTGCTTTATGAGCATGGAGAATGCGGGTATGAGCATGGAGTCGAGCTTGCCGGCTATGCCCTGTGCAAAGCCATCGTAGTGGGAGGCAATCATGCCTAGCTTCTCGTCCTTCACCCACTGCTCGAAGGCTACAACGTACTTGGCCATGTCCCACACCTTCTCAATGGTGCCACCGCCCTCGATTTCGAAGGTGTCCAGGATGTCCTGGGCCTTGGCGCGGATGGCCTGCTCGTCGGTGATATTGTCGGCTATGGCCCACATCTTCTCCCAGTCGAACTGCTTGGTATAGACGAACATGCGGTGGTAGAGGTTGGTCTCGTCGATGTAGAGATCCATCATGCCGGGGTAGGGACGGCCTATCTGTGCGATGTTGGTGTCGCGGAAGCGGCGGCGCACCTGTGCGGCACGGCACCAGTCCTCAATCTCATGCTGGACCTCTGGGTCGCCGCCCTCGACAACGCCTGTGATGACGGCAGAGCGCTTGCCGGCACGGTTGAGGTCGGCTACCATCTCGCCTATGGCACCGCAGGCATAGAGCTCGCCGAGCCATGTGGGAATGTCTGTCTTGTCGTAGTCGGGGGCCAGCTTTTTCTGCACGTTCACTATGACTACAGGCACGTCAAGGTCGCGCACGGCTGGCAGCATATTGTAGGATGTGCAGTAGGTGAGCATCTGCAGGATTACGAGGTCAACGTCGGCAGCGCGGAACTTGTCGCCAGCCTTCATAGACTGCTCCTTGGTTGTGACCATGCCGCCATCGATAATCTCGATGGTGTCGGGCAGTGTCTTCTTGAATGCTGCATACTGTGCCTCAAACTCAGGCACGAGTTGTGGAAACTGTGGGAGGTAGGCTCCCAGTGCGATTGAGAAGACTCCTACGCGAGCCTTGGTCTCTACTAATGGTTTTGCCATAGTGTTATGAATGTGAAGTTAGCTGAATAATCCGAAGAGGTTGGCATCGATACGGTCGGTGATGGAGCGGAAGTCGGCGGGTTCGCTCTCGAACTTCACGGTGTCGCCGTCGATGATGATAAGGTTGCCCTTGTAGTCCTTAATCCACTCCTCGTAGCGGCGACCGAGTCCTTGCAGATAGTCGATGCGTATGCTCTGCTCGTACTGGCGGCCGCGCTTCTGTATCTGGGCTATTAGGTTGGGTATGGTGGAGCGGATGTATATCATCAGGTCGGGCAGCTTGACGAGCGACATCATCAGGTTGAACAGGTCGGAGTAGTTCTCGAAGTCGCGGTCGCTCATCATGCCCATCTCGTGCAGGTTGGGCGCGAAGATGCAGGCATCCTCGAAGATGGTGCGGTCCTGTATGATGGTCTTGTCGGAGCGAGATATCTCCACAACGTCCTTGAAGCGCTTGTTGAGGAAGTATATCTGTAGGTTGAATGACCAACGCTCCATGTCCTTGTAGAAGTCGTCGAGGTAGGGGTTGAACTCCACCGACTCGAAGTTGGGCTGCCAGCCGTAGTGCTTGGCCAGCATTTTGGTTAGGGTGGTCTTGCCACTGCCTATGTTGCCTGCTATTGCGATATGCATTGTACCTTTGGTAATGTGGGATGGAAGATGTAAGATGTATAATTGGAGCTAGGACTTGAATAGTCCGAACAGCTCTGTGTCTATGCGGTCCAGGATGTAGGCGATGTCGGATGTGCGATGTTGGTAGTCCATGTTGTCAACGTCGATGGTGAGTACCTTGCCTCTGTACTTCTGGAAGATGAACTCCTCGTATAGCGTGTTTAGGTTGCGCAGATAGTCGATGGGCATGGTCTGCTCGTAGTCGCGTCCGCGCTTCTGTATGTTCTGCACGAGGTGCGGCACTGATGCGCGCAGGTATATCATCAGGTCGGGGTAGCGTACCACATCGGTCATCTGCTCGAACAGCTCCATGTAGGTCTGGTAGTCGCGGTCGGAGAGGTTGCCCATGCGGTAGTTGTTCTCCGTGAACACGTACACGCCTTCGTAGATGCTGCGGTCCTGGATGATGGTGCGGTCGGTGGTGCCGACTATCTCCAGCAAGTCGCGGAAGCGCTGCTTGAGGAAGAATACCTCGAGATTGAACGACCAGCGCGGTATGTCCTTGTAGTAGTCCTCAAGATATGGATTGTCTGTCACTGCCTCATAGCGCGGCTGCCAGCGGTAATGTCTGGCCAGCATCTCTGTGAGTGTGGTCTTGCCACTGCCTATGTTTCCTGCTATTGCTATGTGCATCGTTTGGCGTGTTTACAGCCGCAAATATAATACACTTCCTCGTAATGACAAAGAAATGTACGTGTACATTATAATATAAAATAACAGAGGACAATCACTATTGCGATTGTCCTCTGTTAGGGTTGTGTGTAGCTGTGGCGCTTACTTCACCTTGGCTACGATAGCCTTGAATGCTTCTGGATAGTTCATTGCGAGGTCGGCGAGCACCTTGCGGTTGATCTCGATGTTGGCCTTGTGCAGAGCACCCATGAGGCGGCTGTAGCTCATGTCCTCTAGACGTGCGGCAGCGTTGATACGCTGAATCCACAGTGCACGGAAGTTACGCTTCTTCTGCTTGCGGTCGCGATAAGCGTAGGTGAGACCTTTCTCCCATGTGTTCTTGGCAACTGTCCACACGTTCTTGCGGGCACCGTAGTAGCCGCGTGTGAGCTTAAGAATTCTCTTTCTCTTTGCACGTGATGCCACGTGATTTACTGATCTAGGCATAGTCTGATTTGTGTTCTTTTAATTGACTTTGGGTGATTTCCTCGTGGTGGGAAATGCTTAATTCTCTGTCCTGATTGTGGATTAACGGAGGAGCAGCAGCTCGCGTACTTGCTTGCGGTTTGCTGTCACAACGAGGTCGCTGTGCTGCAGGTTGCGCTTTTGCTTCTTGGTCTTCTTTGTCAGGATGTGGCTGTGATAAGCGTGGTGACGCTTAATCTTACCCGTTCCGGTGAGCACAAATCTCTTCTTTGCACCGGAATTAGTCTTAACTTTTGGCATGTTTTTGTTTGTTTTATTGTTTGTTAAATGGCGTGGCTGCGCAACATCCGGCGCAGCGCACTACCTGTTGTTTCTTGCTATGCTTCGTCGCGGCTTGCTCTTAGAAGTCTTCTCCTTCAACCTTCGGGCCTGTGTACTCCTTGCGTGCTTTCTGCTGTGGCTGCTTTTTCACGGGTGCCGGAGTTGGTGCCTCGTCGTCGTCGTCGGCATCGCTGCTGGCAGCCTTGGCCTTTGGTGCTGTCTTCTTGGGGGCGATGAACATTGTCATTCGCTTGCCTTCCAGCACGGGCATTGATTCAACTTTGCCGTACTCTTCCAGATCCTGCGCGAAGCGCAGCAGCAGTACCTCGCCTTGCTCCTTGAACAGGATTGAGCGTCCGCGGAAGAAGACGTATGCCTTCACCTTGTCGCCCTCGGAGAGGAAGCCTTGTGCGTGCTTCAGCTTGAAGTTGTAATCGTGGTCGTCGGTCTGTGGTCCGAAGCGTATCTCCTTGATTTCAATCTTTGTCTGCTTCGCTTTGATTTCCTTCTGCTTCTTGCGTTGCTGGTAGATGAACTTGGAGTAGTCAATCAGTCGGCATACCGGTGGAACGGCGTTAGGCGAAATCTCCACGAGATCCACGCCTTGTTGCTCGGCCAATCGCAGAGCGTCACGTGTAGACATCACAGTGGTTTCCATGTTGTCGGCCACCACTCTTACGTCCCTTGCTCGTATCTGCTCGTTGATGCGATACTGGCTCTTCAGGTTGTCTTTTTTCATTCGATTAGTTGAAATCGGGCGCAAAGTTAGTACTTATTTGTCATATCGCGCACTATTTCGTTGATTTTGTTTGCAAAATCCTCGAATTTCATGCTTCCCTGGTCGCCTTCGCCCTTCTTGCGTACGCTTACTGTGCCTTCGGCTGCCTCCTTCTCGCCCACGATGAGCATGTAAGGTATGCGCTTCAGCTCGTTGTCGCGTATCTTGCGGCCTATCTTCTCGTTGCGGTCGTCGACTGTGGCGCGTACGTCCTGTGTGTCGAGGTACTGGCGCACCTGCTCGGCGTAGTCGTTGTACTTCTCGGAGATTGGCAGGATGGCTACCTGGTCGGGTGCCAGCCAGAGCGGGAAGTTGCCTGCTGTGTGCTCTATCAGCACGGCTACGAAGCGCTCCATCGAACCGAATGGTGCGCGGTGTATCATCACTGGGCGGTGCTTCTGGTTGTCCTCGCCTGTGTATTCCAGCTGGAAGCGCTCGGGCAGGTTGTAGTCAACCTGTATGGTGCCCAGCTGCCAGCGGCGACCCAGTGCGTCCTTCACCATGAAGTCGAGCTTAGGACCGTAGAATGCGGCCTCGCCCAGCTCGGTGCGTGTCTGCAGTCCCTTCTCCTCGCAAGCCTCGATAATGGCGCGCTCGGCCTGCTCCCAAACCTCGTCGGAGCCTATGTACTTCTCCTTGTTGTTGGGGTCGCGGAGCGAGATTTGTGCCTCGAAGTTGTCGAAGTTGAGTGCGCCGAAGATGATTTGTATGATGTCCATCACGCGTATGAACTCCTGCTTCACTTGGTCGGGACGGCAGTAGAGGTGGGCGTCGTCCTGCGTGAAGGAGCGCACTCGTGTCAGTCCGTGCAGCTCTCCGCTCTGCTCGTAGCGGTACACTGTGCCGAACTCGGCTAGTCGCAGAGGCAGGTCCTTGTAGGAGCGTGGTTTGCTGGCGAATATCTCGCAGTGGTGAGGGCAGTTCATCGGCTTGAGCAGATACTCTTCGCCCTCCTCGGGTGTGGTGATGGGGCGGAACGAATCCTTGCCGTAGTGTGCCCAGTGGCCACTGGTCACGTACAGGTTCTTGCCGCCGATATGTGGTGTGATAACCTGCTGATAGCCATAGTGCTTCTGAATCTTCTTTAGGAAGTCCTCCAAGCGCAGGCGCAGCGCTGTGCCCTTCGGTAGCCACATCGGTAGACCCTTGCCCACGCGGTCGGAGAAGAAGAACAGTTCCATCTCCTTGCCTATTCTGCGGTGGTCGCGTTTCTTGGCTTCCTCCATGAGGGTGATGTACTCGTCGAGCAGCTTCTTCTTCGGGAAGCTGATGGCGTAGATGCGTGTCATCTGTGGACGCTTCTCGTCGCCGCGCCAGTAGGCTGAGCTGACGGCAGTCACCTTCACGGCCTTGATTGGGGCTGTGCTGGTGAGGTGCGGGCCGCGGCACAGGTCGGTGAATGCGCCCTGTGTGTATGTGGTGATGTGGCCGTCCTCAAGGTCGGCTATGAGTTCGTTCTTGTAGGTCTGGCCGTGGTCGCCGAAGAACTTCAGGGCGTCGGCCTTGCTGATGTCGCGACGCACAAGTTCCTCCTTGCGCTGCACCAGCTCCATCATCTTCTTCTCTATGCCGGCGAAGTCGGCCTCGCGAATCACTACGCCTTCGGGTGGCATCACGTCGTAGTAGAAGCCGCGCTCTATGGCGGGGCCTATGCCGAACTGTGTGCCTGGCCACAGCTCCTGCAGTGCTTCGGCCATCAGGTGGGCCGATGTGTGCCAGAAGGCGTGCTTGCCCTCTTCGTCGTCCCACTTGTAGAGTGTCAGTGTGGCATCCTCATTGATGGGGCGGTTCAGTTCCACTGTCTCGCCGTTTACTGCACATGCCAGAACGTCGGCAGCAAGGCGTGGAGAGATTGATTGTGCGATTTCAAGTCCCGTTACACCTGCTTCGCACTGAAGCACTGTGCCGTCGGGTAGGGTAATGTTTATCATATTTAAGGATTTGAGATATTCTCTACATCATGTTGAAATTTGCCTACAAAGGTACGCTAAAGGCATTAAATGCGAAAATTATCAAGTGAAAAAGATGCGTTCAACGCAGTTGTTGACCCCAAACAGCGTGGTGAAGAACCTCCGACACTGCGATGCAACATAAAAAACATGCGCGTGTTAAATAAATGACACGCGCATGTTTTTTATTTAACACGCGCGTGTCATTTATTTAACACGCGCATGTTTTTTGAGTGACATCACGATGAACACCCTCGGAAGCCGCATTGCAAGCGGCTTTGCAGCGTGTCGGGCAGTATGGCCTATTTCGCCGCTTGTTGTTTTGAGTACTGCTTGATTAGGCTGTAGGCCGAGTAGAGCCCGTACTCGCCAGCCTGCGACAGGTCGGACAGAGCGGCCTGCGTCTTGCCGTCCAGCAGGGCAGCTATGGCGCGGTTGTAGTATGCCTCAGGGAATCGCGGGTCGATGTTTAGTGCTTGGCTGAAGGCTTCGCGGGCGTGGGGATAGTCGTGCAGGGCTATGTAGATGCAGCCGATGTTATACCATATATATATAAGGTCGGGCTGCAGTTCGGCAGCGTGGCGCAGTTCGTCGAGGGCGCGGTTGTAGCCCAGTTGCGATGTGATGTTGCGGCTGTCATCGCCTGCGGTCTGGGCCTCTACTTGGCAGAGGTGCATCTGTGCCAGCGCCATCACAGCCAGAGGCTGGTTGGCGTCGAGTGCCAGCGAGCGCTCTATGTCGGTGATTGCCGCCTCGAAGTCGCGCACATGGTAGTAGTCTATGGCCCGTGCCAGGTAGAGTGCCGACGTGGGCGACTGCTCTATGCGTGCCGTGAGGTCGCTGATGCTCTGGAAGTGTGCCTGCAGCTCGGCGCTGCTGAGCTGTGGCTCGCTGGTGGTGAAGAGCAGCGGGTGGACATCAGCCGTGCTGTTGTTGAACAGTTCCAGCGTACGGTGGTACGGCACATAGCGCGAGGTGGGCGAGGCTGTGCGGTGGTAGCTCAAGCGTATCGGCGCCTGGGGAGTCAGTTCGGCCTGTTGGTTCTGCACGCGTCCGCGGTAGGCCGAGGCGTAGGTAGGCTCCAGCTCTGTGCTGTCGGCCTCAACCAGCGATGCGTAGTCGTCGATGGAGCGCTGGCTCTGGCGGCGTGTGCGCTTAGGCTGAGGCTTGTAAGTGCCGTTGAACACCTCCATCCGGGCCTTCGTCACCTTGAACTCATCGCGCTCGGCACCATAGATGTCGCCTATCTTGCGTCGTATGGCGGCGCGCTGCTCGTAGCCCTCCCAGAACTCGGGGAACTCCTCTATCACGGCAGATATGTCGCGTATGGCAGCGCGGTAGTTGCCTATGTTGTCCAGCAGTATGGCGCGGTTGTAGAGGGCTATGGTGTTGTCGGGCTCCACTTCGAGCACATAGTCGAAGTCCTCGATGGCGCGGTTGTCGTCGCCCACCTGAGCTCTGAGCAGGCCGCGGTTGAAGTGTGCCAGATAGTTGGACGGCTGTATGTCGAGAGCCTGGTCGTAGTCGTTCATGGCTCCCTGCAGGTTGTTCTGCTGGTAGCGTGCCAATGCGCGGTTTATGTATATGCCCACCTTGCGCGGCATCTGCAGCAGGGCGCGGTCGGCCTCGGCTTCCGACTGGGCATACTCGCCCTGCGACAGGCTGATGGACGAGCGCATCAGCCACGCTTCGCCAAAGTAGTTGTTGCGCACCAGAGCCGTGTCAATCATAGCCAGCGCGCTCACGGTGTCGCCCTCCGAGAGGTGCACCTGGGCCTTCATCGTGTAGTTCTCGGCATCGCGAGGCCACAGACGTATCATCTGATCCAGCGCGCTGTGGGCATCCTCGTAGCGCTTCAGCTCGAAGTAGCACAGCACCATGTTGTGCCAGCTGTGCTGCTGCTTGGGTTCCATGTCGAGCACACGGCGGTAGTCGTCGAGTGCATCCTCGTAGCGCTTCTGGTTCACGCGGCACAGCGCCCTCAGCTGATAGCTGTCGGACACGTATGGGTTGCGCTCTATGCTGGCCGTGCAGTCGGCTTCGCCTCCGGTGAAGTCCTCGAGGTAGAACTTGGCCAGTCCGCGGAAGAAGTAGGGCTCGTGCAGGTAGGGGCGTGCGTTGATCACCATGTTGAAACGCTGTATGGCCAGCACGTAGTCCTCGTAGTACAGCGCGTTGCGCCCCATCATCATCACACGGTCGGTGTTGATTTGGGCTGATGCGCCTGAGGGGATGAAGAATGAAAGAGTGAAGAGTGAAAGACCTGCCCAGACCCGCCACAAGGGGACGGAGCAGAGCTGCAGTCCTGCCCGTGCAGTATGCCTGAGCATATTCCAAATGTCACTGAGGCTTTTCACTTTCAATCTCTTTAGGCTATTACAATCTGGCTCGCTAAGAACTCCCGCCCGTTGGGGAGGGACGGGGAGGGGCTTCTTACCGCTTCACCTTCACCTTGTAGTCGCAGCTGAAGCGGCCTTTCAGCAGGTCGTTGAGCTTGCCCTTGAGCATCTGCTTGCGCAGACCCTGTATGCGGTCGGTGTATACCTTGCCGTCCAGATGGTCGAACTCGTGCTGCATCACGCGTGCCAGATAGCCATCCACCCACTCGTCGTGCTTCTGGAACTCGTCGTCGATGTAGGTCACATGTACTCGCGACGGACGCTTCACATTCTCATGCAGTCCAGGCAGGCTAAGGCAACCTTCGTCCGACGACTCTATCTTGCCGTCGTACTCCACGATGTAGGGGTTGTAGAATGTGTGGATGTAGCCCTCGTACTCAGGGTAGTCCTTCTTCAGCAGGTCGAGGTTGATCACAACCACGCGCACGCTCTGGCCCACCTGCGGTGCAGCCAGGCCTATGCCGTCGCTCTTCTCCAGGGTGTCGTACATGTCGCGCACCAACTGCTGTATGCTTTCGTCCTTTGGGTCAATATCTTCGGCCACTTGCCGCAACACGGGTTGACCGAGTGTGTAGATGGGAAGTACCATTATAAACTGATAGATTAATGATTTTGAGCCGCAAAGGTACTCAAAATCTGCTATCATTCAGTATAAAAGCACAAAGTTTGGTATAGAAACGCTATATTTGCAGCAATGAACGAACTACGCATAGAGATAACATATCGCCGCACCAGCCGCATGAGTATGCGCTTTGTCAAGAACGGAGACTTGCATGTGTCCGTACCCATCGGCACATCGCGCTCTGTCGTGCAGGATTTCATACATCGCAACCAAGCGTGGATAGATGCGGCCGGCAGGCGAACCACGGAGCAGCAGCGGCAGCGTCGCAGCTTCTACGACCAGCTGCCGCTGCACACACGCGAGCAGTGGACAGACGCGCTAGCACGTATCAAGGCGCTGATAGAACCGCTTGTCGAGCGCAATGCACAGCGCATGAATGTGCATCCGCACAGCATCGGCTACAAGGCCATAACGTCCTACTGGGGGCAGTGCCGTGTGCGGACGGGCGACCTCGTATTCAGCCTCTACCTGCTACTGTTGCCTGAGTGGACTGTCGAGCAGGTGGTGGTACATGAGTTGGCCCATCTGATTGTGCCGAACCACAGCCCCCGCTTTCATGCCATCATGGACCAGTACTATCCCAATTGGCGCGAAGCTCGGCGCGAGATAAGGCGTGTAGTTAGCGGCACAGCTGCGCCAGATGAACTTGAGTCCGACTGAACAGCGCTTCAACAAAAGACTGAACAGCGCTTCAACAAAAACGCCCTGCAGAGCGGACTATGCAGGGCATTGATGCTGATATGGTGCAGAGCTTACTTAGCCAGCTTGAAGCCCAGCTTCATGCCCTGATAGTTCTGTCCTACCATCGAAGCCACACTACCTACTGTGGTGTTGGTCTTGCCCAGAAGTGTAGCCACGGCATTGGTAGCTGTAAGCAGCTTGCTGGCTTCAAAAAGCATACACAGGTTCGTGCCGTCCATACCTACGATACAGTTCTGGTTCAGCAGGCCCAGGCTGCTGGTCATGGTCAGCACCTTAGTTGAGCTGTCGAATGTGTAGTTGCCAGTGGCGATAGTGCGGCTACCTGTCTGAATGGTGAAGGTCTTGTCGCTATTGAAGGTGAATGCCGTGCTGCCCTGGGTGATGCCAACCTTCGACAGGTATGTGCCCAGCTGAGCCTCAATGTTGTCGGCTACGATAGTGCCGCCGGCCTGTGCCAGCAGGTTCTCACTTTCGAAGCGGCACTCAGGACCTGCATACTTCCATGTGCCTACGATACTCTGCTCCGTGAGGGTGGAGCTCAGTATGCTACCCAGTAAGCTGTTCAGCAGGCTGCTACCGGCAGATGCAACGGTCTGAGCAGTGGCTGCAGTAGCTGCGCTGGTGGCATCGGTAGTCGTGCCTGTCCCTGCGACTGCTGTGAGAAGTGATGATGCGGCTTCTGTGCCGATAGTGCCGCAACTGGTGAGGCCGAGGCAGGCAACCATAGCGGTTGCGAGGATTGTCTGTTTCTTCATTTGTCTTGATTGTATGATAATAGTTTCTGGAATGCTGTGGGGAATGGTGTCTCGAACTGCATACGCTCACCTGTGCGTGGATGCGTGAAGTTCAGACGGTAGGCGTGCAGGCACAGGCGGCCTATGGGGTCTGTGCCGTTGCCGTACTTGCGGTCGCCGACTATGGGATGCCCAAGGTCTTGGGCGTGCACGCGAATCTGGTTCTTGCGGCCTGTCTCCAGCTTGAACTCCACGAGCGAGAAGCGTGGAGTGGTCTTGAGAGTGTGGTAGTGTGTCACAGACCACTTGCCGCCACCTGGGTCGGTGGGGGAGGAGAACGTCACGTAGGCCTTGTTGTCCTTCAGGAACGACTCTACCGTTCCGCCCTCGCGTTCCATCTCACCGCACAGCACGGCCACATAGCGGCGGTCGTAGACTATGGAGTGCCAGTTCTCTTCGAGTATCTGTGCCGTCTCAATGTTCTTGGCGTACATCATCAGTCCGCTGGTCTCGCGGTCCAGGCGGTGCACGGTGTGGGCTGTACACTTGAAGTGACGCTTTGAGAAGTACTCGTCCAGAACCTGCTTGGCAGAATACTGCTTGGCTGTGGCTGGCATGGACAGTATGCCCTCCGACTTCTCTATCACTATGAGGTCCTTGTCCTCGTAGACGATCTTCACGTATTTGTTGAGCAGATAGTTGGAGCGCTTGTGCTTCGACACGCGGACCACCTGGCCGGGGTGCAGCGGCTCGTCGTAGCGAGTGGTCTCGCGACGGTCAACGCTCACACCGTGTCCTGCCAGTATGTCCTTGGCGCGGTTGCGCGATATGCCATCGAGTGCCGACATAAGGAACTCCAGCAGGGTCGTTTCCTCATGCACGACATGTTCGCTGTACTTGGTACGTGCGTACTGTTCGCTTGTTAAGTTACGCATCTTGGTCGTATTCGTGTTTACGTTTTGGGTTCATGGGGAACCACCCCTTGCGTACTCGTTCATGCTGCTGCCGGACCTCCAGTATACCCCATAGCGAAGAGAAGCCTATCACACCGCAGATGATGCTCAGGTAGTCGTTGCTCACTACCAGGGATATGCTCAAAGCCGCTATGCCGCCAAGCAGGAACAGCCAACATGAACGCCGGCCGAGATAGTACTCAGCCTTGATGACCAGCGGGTGGAAGATGCCTATGCATAGGAATGTGGTCATGCCTATGATGATTCCAGTTGTATTATTCATGATGATATGGCTCGTGATTGATAATCGTGAAAGCGCGATACAGCTGCTCCACGAATAGCAGACGGATGAGCTGATGCGAGAATGTCATCTTGGATATGGATAGCTTCTCCTTGGCCAGCTCGTAGACAGACAGGTCGAATCCGTAGGGCCCGCCCACGATGAACAGCAGGCGCTTGATGCCTGCGGCCATCCGTTTCTCCACCATTGCGGCAAACTCGATGGAGCGGTACTCGCGTCCGTGCTCGTCAAGCAGCACCACATGGTCGGACGTTTGCAGTTGCCGCCGTATCAGCTCTGCCTCTTGTGCCTTCTGCTGTTCGGGGCTCAGCGCACGCGTGTTGCGCAGCTCAGGTATCACCTCTATGCTGAATGGGGCGTAGTGTTGTAGCCTGCCGGAGTAGTCGTCAATAAGCCGTTGCACACTACTGTCTGTGGTCTTGCCTATGACTAGCAGAGTGATTCTCATTGTGCCAGCATCTGTTTAGCCAACTCATCGCCCAGGTCGGCAGCACGTTGCAGGGCAGCACGTGCCTCTGCTTCCTTGCCTTGGGCCTTCAGGCATACGCCCAATATGCGGTGTGCGTCGGCAAAGTTGGCATCCAGCCGTATCGCTGTGTTGGCTGCCAGCACAGCCTCATCGTAGTTGCCGAAGCGGTAGTGCAGCGCTGCCAGCTCTGCGTGGAACAGAGGCTCATCGGGTGTCAGGCGTGCGGCCTGTTCGAGGTCGGACAGTGCCTGCGGGAACATACGGCAGTGGAGTGCTGCCTGTGAACGCTGGTAGTAGAAGTTGGAGTTCAGCTGTGTGCCCACAACATACTCGTAGTCCAGCAGGTCGCCTACAGCTTCGCGATAGCGGTGCAGGGACAGCAGGGTGGTGGCGCGCATGAGCAATGATGGAGCAGCATCGCTGACGTATGGTTTGGTGAAGCAGGCCACGGCGCTGTCCTGCAGAGCCAAGGCTCCCAGCGTGTCTGCCAGCATCTGATGGCATTGGGCTGCATAGAGGAAGTGTTCGGCCGAGCGCAGGTTGGTGGTGCATACCAGCTCGAAGCGGGCCGCCGCGTCGCTGTATTGCTGCTGCGCATACAGTATATGGCCTTCAAGTGCGGTGTATAGCGGCAGGTCGTTGGCCGCCTTGGCCTTCGTGATGTCGGCCAGGGCTGCGTCGAGTGTCCAGCTGCCTGGTGTACTTTCGCTGGGCACCTGTGCAGCGGCATATACTGTTCGGGCACGGGAGTAGAGCAGCTCGTCGGTTTGAGCTGCGGCTTTCAGACCTGCCTCCCATGTGGCATCGGCTGCATCGTACTGCCTTTGTGCCGCCAGCATCTCAGCCTTCATCGTGTAGCCGCTGGTCTCTGTGGGGAACTGCTCTATGAAGTCGCCAACGTAGGTCAGGTACAGGCTGGTGTCACGTGTGCCCACCAGATAGATGAAGCTGGTGGCCTGGCCTGCATCTGTGGGCAGGGCCTTGGGTATGTGTATGTCGCGCAGGTCATTGCTGTTGGCCGACAGTGCGTTGGTGCTGAGGCTGGTGGCGAAGGTGGCCGACACGGCATAGCTCTTCTCGTCGCTGCGTTTGGCCGATGGCTGCCACAGGCCAATCACGTCGCCAGCCTCGTTCATCACAGGACAAGCGGTGTAGTTGTCGGCCAGCGATACGGGCAGAGTGTAGTAGCCATAGTTGTCGTTGAAGGTCTGCGCCTCGCTTACCACCGTCTGAGTGGTCTCACCGGACTTGTTGGTGATATACGGCATCACAATGGCTATGCTGCCAGTGGGTGCTATGCCTTGTGCCACATTCAGTGCTTCGCACTTCTTGCCTACGGCTACGCGAAACAGAACCACGTCGTAGAGCGAGCTGGCTCCGCATATACGTGTCACAGCATACTGATGTCCTGCCTCGTCGACAGCCACAGCCCGCGATGCACCCCGGAATGCTGAATAGTCGCTCACGGCTGTTCCGCTCTCGTCGATAAAGAAACCGTTGGTGGAGTGTAGCAGCTGTCCCTGTGCATCGTAGGTGAGCACAGACAGCTGAGCCTTGCGTACCTTCTTGGCCCATTTGGGTGTCTGGGCAGATGCTGCAAGAGTGGTCAGTAGTAGTAATATGCTGTATGCGATGTGCTTGTACATACTCATTTATGGTCGTATAGTGTTATGTCTGTGACGTTAGTTGCCGATGCCCAGCAGAGCCTTGGCGTTGTCTATGGCTGCAGGTATCAAGGTGTTGCCGCTCAGCATGTGGGCCACCTCTTTGATGCGCTCATCGAGTGTGAGCTCGTCGATGTGCGATGTGGTGTCTGTTGCGCTGTCCTGCTTGTACACGCGGTAGTGGTGCTGTCCAAGCGCAGCTATCTGTGGCAGGTGTGTGATGGCTATCACCTGTCTGCCACCTTCACCCATCTGTCGCATGGTGTCTGCCATGCTTTCGGCTATGTGTCCGCTCACGCCTGTGTCTATCTCGTCAAATATGATGGTAGGCAGGCTCACAGATGCGCTGATGAGTGCCTTCAGAGCCAGCATTACGCGTGCTATCTCACCGCCTGATGCAACTGCCGCGATGTCCTGTAGGGCGCTGTTCTTGTTGGCGCTGAAGAGGAACTTTATCTCATCCATGCCTGTGGACATAGGCTGTGCAGCGGGCGTGATGCCTACGCTGAAGCGGGCGTTGGGTATGCCAAGCGGCACGAGCCGTTTCAGTATCTCGGTCTCAATGAGCTGTGCCCCCTTTTGGCGGAGCTTGGTCAGCTTGGCGGCCTGGGTTGTCAGCTCGGTCTGTGTAGCTTGCAGCTCGGCTTGTAGCTGTTGTATGTGCTTGTCGCTGTTGTCTATTGTTTCCAACTGTGTGCGCAGGTTGTCGGCAAAGGCCAGCAGCTCTGTCTCGTCGCTGAGGTGATGTTTCTGAAGCAGACCGTACAGCTGGCCCAGCCAGTCGTTTACTTCCTGTAGGCGGGCTGGGTCTACATCTGTCCGTTCAGCCTGTGTCTCCAGCTCGCTGGCTATGTCCTGCAGCTCAATGTGGCAGCTGTCTATACGCTGTGCCAGTGCATCGGCTTCGGGCAGCATGTCGGATATGTTCTGCAGCGTGCGTGTTGCGTGTCGCAGCATCTCGATGGTAGTGCTGTCGTGACTGTTGTCGCCGTTGATGGCTTGCTGGGCTGTGTAGAGTGCTCCCTTGATTTCCTCGGCATGCCCCAGCAGCTGTGCATCCTGCTCGTACTCCTCCTGCTGGCCTTCGTGTATGTTGAGCTCTTCAATCTGTGACAGCTGGAAGCGCATGTAGTCGGCTTCGTCGTGTCCGCGTGTGGCAGCTTGCTCGGCTTCGTGCAGTTTTCGCTTGGTCTCCATATACCTATTATATAATAAGGTATAGCGGCTGCGCTCTGCTTCGTCGTGGGCTATGATGTCCACCACGTTCAGCTGGAAACCCTCCTGTCCGAGTAGCAGGTTCTGGTGTTGGGAGTGTATGTCAATCAGCCTGTCGCCCAGCTGTCTGAGCACATTGACCTGCACGGGCGAGTCGTTGATGAAGGCGCGGCTCTTGCCTGTGGCGGTCAGTTCGCGACGTATGATGCACAGCGCATCAGCGCCCAGTTCCAAGTCGTTGTCGGCAAAGAATGCCTTCATGCCGTAGCCTCGCAGGTTGAATGTGGCTTCGATGATGCATCGCTGTTCGCCTTGCTTGATGGCTTTGGTGTCGGCTCGCTGTCCCAGCAGTAGTCCAATGGCTCCCAGGAGTATGCTTTTGCCGGCACCCGTCTCGCCTGTGATGACGGAGAACCCGCGATGCAGGGTGATGTTCAGTTCGCTGATTAGGGCGTAGTTCTTGATGTATAGCGTTTGCAGCATGGCTGTGGCTATTGCTTAATCTTTTCCCAATAGTTGTTCTGTGATGGGTTGATACGGAACACGATGTCGTACACAGCCTCGCGCTGCTCTCTGGAGCCATGTCCACTGAAGATGCTCACCAGCTCATCGCGCTTGAAGTCGGTAAATATCTGCGGCAGCAGGCTCAGGCTTTTGGCCTCGTGTGCTGCCTGTAGTTGCTGCAGGGCGACGGCTATGGTGTCGCGTGCGGCATCTGTGTCAGTTGACATCTGGTCCAGTCCCTTGCGGTAGTAGTCGTACTGCATCTGGCGGTATGGCTCCATGGCGCCGTCCATATAGTCGTTGACTATGGCGTAGCGGTTGCGTGTGTCGCCGAAGGCTTTCCAGCCGGAGAAGCCCAGGCCGTCGGCATTGTTGCACACGTCCTGTGCCTGGTGCAGTATGTCCGTGCCAGCCATAGGTGCCATCGTGTCGAGGTCGTAGCCAATGATGCTGTATGCCCAGTATGCCAGCATTGCCGTGAGGTTGTTGTCCACCTGTTCCGATCGCCATTCCAGCTGGTCGAACTGCGAGAAGGTGAAGTTGAATTCGGAATCCTTGGTGCTGAACACGGTGGTGGTGTAACCGCTGCCGTACACTGGTCTGCTGCTTACCACGATGAGTGAGCCCTGGAATGAGTTGTCGGTCTCGCTGTAGGTGTCTATCGTGATGTTGAAGGTGCACTGTATGCGCTCCTTCTCTGACATCTGCAGCTGTGTCCATTGCCGCTCGTTGAGGAACTGTGTGATGGCTGTCTCGAGCGCCTCGAACACTTCCGACTTGGTGTTGGACACCTGCGAGCGGTTAATTATCACCTTAGCGTTGAGCTCCTGTGCGTTCAGCCTCGGGCTGCAGATACATAGTATCACGATGATTATGGTGGCAATGGTCTTGTGCATTATAGTATGTTTTCCAGCTCGTCTATGATGTCGGCTGCTACTGCTGTCTTGGCTTTCAGAGGGTAGGACTTGATGCCCGTGGGCGTGACGATGGTCACTTTGTTGGTGTCGTGCTGGAAGCCTGCTCCTGCATCATTGAGTGAGTTCAGCACGATGAAGTCCAGATGCTTCTTGGCTAGCTTGGCCTGTGCGTGCGGCAGTCCGTCGTGTGTCTCCAGTGCAAAGCCCACTAGCCGCTGGTCAGCGCGCTTGATGATGCCCAGTCCTCGTGCTATGTCGGGTGTGGGCTTGAGGTGGAGTGTGAGTCCATCGCCCTCGCGCTTCAGCTTCTGATTGGCTACGGTGTCGGGCGTGAAGTCGGCTACGGCTGCGCACAGTATGGCAACCTGCGCATTGGTGAAGAGGGTGCTTGCTGCCTCCCACATCTGCTGTGCGCTCTCCACGCGCGTCACATTGATGTTCTGTCCGGCAGGGTAGTGGCTCATGGGGCCGCACACGATTTCCACGCTGGCACCTCGGCGTGCGCACTCTTCGGCTAGGGCTGTGCCCATCTTTCCCGATGAGTAGTTGCCGATGAAGCGCACAGGGTCTATACGCTCGTAGGTGGGGCCTGCTGTGATGAGTACGGTCTTGCCGGAAAGGGGGGAAGGGGCGGGGGAGGCTGTTGGGCAGGTGGACGAACCACCTGCAACTGAACCTTGCAAAAGCTGGCTGCCTGACGAGGCCGAGGGCTGGGGATCTGATGGCGCTGATTCCAGGGTGTTGGTGCAAGCCGAGGGCTGGGGATCTGATGGCGCTGATTCCAAGGTGTTGGTGCAAGCCGAGGGCTGGGCGCTGATACAATTCAGCACCACTTCAGCTATGCGCTCTGGTTCTTCCATGCGGCCTTTGCCCACAAGGTGGCTGGCCAGTTCGCCGCTGGTCGGCTCGATGACTGTCACGCCTCGCTGTCGGAGCAGCTGCAGGTTGTCCTGTGTGGCTGGATGCTTCCACATGTCGAGGTCCATGGCTGGTGCCACAAACACGGGTGCCTTCATGGACAGATATGTGGTGATGAGCATATTGTCGGCAATGCCGTGCGCCATCTTGCCTATGGTTGAGGCCGTAGCGGGTGCTATGACCATAGCGTCGGCCCACAGCCCCAGCTGCACATGGCTGTGCCAAGTGCCGTCGCGCTGCGAGAAGAAGTCGCTAATCACGGGCCTCGATGTGAGTGCCGACAGCGTGATGGGCGTGATGAACTCCTTGCCGGCAGGGGTTATAACGGCTTGCACCTCATGCCCCAGTTTCACGAACTGGCGTATGAGGATGCAGGTCTTGTAGGCCGCGATGCTGCCTGTTATTCCGATGACGATGTTCATCTTTAGTCGTTGAGCATCATAGGCATGAGCAGGAGCAATACTTCCTCCTCAGGCTTCTGCTCGGCCGGCATAATCAGACCGGCGCGACCTGGGTCTGCCAGGTGCAGTTCGATGTCTGCGCACTCTAGGCTGTTCAGTATGTCGAGCAGCAATGTGGCCTTGAAGCCGATGCGTATGGCGTTGTTTTCGTACTGGCACGGAACGTTCTCCTCGCCGCGTGTGCTGTAGTTGATGTCCTGTCCGCTGAGTGTCAGGTTGTTGTTGCTAAGCTGCAGCTTCACGAGTGCTGATGCCTGGTCGCACTGAACCATCACGCGCTTCAGAGCTGAGATGAGGGCCATGCGGTCCACGGAGGCGGTATAGGGGTTGTTCTGTGGTATTACGCTGTTGTAGTTGGGGTAGCGGCCCTCAATCAGTCGGCTGGTCAGAGTGAAGTCGGGTGTCACCACCTTCATCAGCTTCTGGTCGAAGCTCATGTCGCACGGGGCCTCGTCCTTGGTGAGCAGGCTCTTGAGTATGTTGGCAGGCTTCTTGGGCAGTATGAACCCAATCTGCTCCTCGCTCTTGATGGCGAACTGTTTTCTGCGTACCAGCTTGCGTCCGTCTGTGCCTACGAACACCAGGCATTCTGGGGTGAAGTCCAGATAGATACCTGTCATCACAGGACGGATGTCGTCGTCGGCCAGGGCGAAGATGCTGCCGTTGATGCCTGAGAGCAGCTTCACCTGTGCGATACTGAACTGACGTGCATCAGCATCGAGTGCAGGAGGTGCGGGGTACTCGTCGGTACGCTCGCCTACAATCTGGAAGTAGCCGTTCATGTAGTCGCCGCGTATCTCCATTGTCTCCAGATTGATGTCAATCTGTAGCGGCTGGTCGGCTATCTCGCGCAGAGTGTCCTGAATCACCTTAGCCTTGATGCAGAAGCGTGCATCGCTTTCGCTCTCGATGAGCTCCAGGGAGCTGATGAGCGATGAATCGCTGTCTGAGGCTGTTATATTCATGGTGTTGCCTTGAATATCGAACAGATAGCAGTCGAGTATGGACAGTGTGTTCTTGCTGTTGAGTACTCGGTTCAAGGCTTGTAGTTTGTTGTAGAGTGCTGATCTCGATACTTTGAATTTCATACGGATATAAGGTTGTTTAATGTTTGTTTATGCTCCTTCTTCAGAAAATCAAGCAAAAATAAGGACTTTTGCTCAGACCTGCAACATTTTCGTTCTTTTTTTTGCAAAACGTATGTTTTCGTCCTACATTTGCAGTCACAATCGAGTGAAACGATATAAAATACAAATACAAAAGTAATGGAAATTTCAGGTAAGATTATCATGGCGCTTCCTGAGCGTAGCGGAGTGTCGCAGCGCACAGGCACAGAGTGGAAACTGGCTGCGTATGTACTTGAGACAATGGAGCAGTATCCAAAGAAGATGGTGTTTGAGGTGTTCGGTTCCGACCGCGTGGCTCAGATGAACATACAGGTGGGACAGATGCTCACGGTGAGCTTCGATGTGGATGCCCACGAGTACAATGGCCGCTGGTACAACAGCATACGTGCATGGCGCGTTCAGCCTTACGACCCGTCTGCTCCCGTAGCAGCTCCGGAACCAGGCATACCCGTTCCGCCGGTTATGGCAGCTCCACAACCAGGCGCTCCGGCTCCTGTAGCCGCCCCAGCCGCAGCTCCAACTCCAGCCGCCCCAGCTCCGACAGCAGCTCCTGCTGACACTCCATTCGATGGTGGTGCCACGGACGACCTGCCTTTCTAATGCTGACAGATACATATCAGAGTGTTACATTAGCTCGTAGTCCGCGGCAAGCTGTTCTGCTCTGTTTGTCCAGTCCTTATGTATAATAAGGACTGGACAAACAGAGCTTAATAGCTAGCCGTTGGTCATTATATGGTTTGTGGAGCGGGGGGCTCTCATCATCGCGTCGATGCACCCTCTGCACCGCGGTGTAAGACCCCATACACCGCGGTGTAAGAGTCGTTGCACCGCGATGCAAGACATGCTTCGACGCGGTGTAAAGGGGGGGGCTCTTCAATCTCTTCAATCGTTTCTGGCCTCAATAGCCGAAGATGTCCTCCAGCGTCAGGCGGTGTATGGGGCCTATAGCTTCAAGTGTCTTCATGTCCAGCTCGGCTTCGTTGCCCAGAATCAGGAAGTGACGTGGCTTGCGTGCCATGTGGGTATTGGCGAACCGTACTATGTCGTCCATCGTGATGCCGGGCAAAGCGCGGTAGATGCGCTCGTTGATGTCGTAGTCAATGCCTAGCTCCTGTGCGTCGATGTAGGCTTGCAGCACGTTGGCACGTGTGGTACGCTTGGTGGCCAGCTGGGTGGTGAGGCTCTGCTTGGCCACGTCGAACGATGTCTGTGCCTGTGGTATGGTGTCCAGTATCTGCTGGAATGTCTGTAGGCACTCAGGCAGTTTATCGTTCTGCGAGATTATATATATGTAGCTGTACTCAGGATGGCGGCTGCGGTAAGGCATCACGTATGAGGCCCGTGCGCTGTAGGCCAGTCCGCGGCTCTCGCGCAGCTCCTGGAACACGATGCCGTTCATGCCTGCTCCGAAGTACTCGTTGTACAGGGCGGCCACAGGCATCTGCTCGGCATCCCACTGGAGGTTGTCGTTGTTGATACCCATCAGATAGAGGTTCTTCGCATCGTATGGTGCCAGATAGACGGCATTCTCGGGTGTGGTCTGTTCCATGTACTCGGCAAATGTCGGAGCTTCCTGTAGGCGGCGCGGAGTGCGGTGGCGGCGGGCCAGCAGTTTGCTCAAGGCCGCCTCTGTGCGTGGACCGTAGTACACCACTGTGTGCTGGTGCTTGAGCAGGTTGCGCAACGTCTCAACCAGCAGTTGTGGCGACGTGTGCTGAAGCTGAGCGGCAGTGGCTCCATAGCGCGACTTTGCGCGGGGACCGTACATGCCGTAGTTCTGCAGCCGCCCGAAGCATGAGCGCTGTTGCTGTTTGGCATCGGCCTGCTCCTTGGCTAGGTTGGCTACGTAGGAAGTGTAGGCTTCGTCGTCTGCCTGCACGTCGGCCAGCAGCTGTTCCAGCAGGTATAGAGCCTGCTCCATGTTCTCGTCAAGACCGGTCAGCGTAACGGTTGTGGCATAGTCGCCAGGCGATATGAAGTAGTTGCAAGCCAGCGAGTAGAAGCGCTGCTGAATCTGGTCGGCCGTCATGCGGCGTGTGCCCAGCAGGTCCAGGTACTCGGCGGCATTGAGCAGCAGGCTGTCGGCAGCTGTGCCGTAGGGTAGGCGGAACGACAGACGGAACAGCTGGTTCTCTGTGTTCTGCTTGTATAGCAGCGGCAGTTTACGGCTGGTCTGCGACACTGTAAGGTCGCGCTGGAAGTCGAGGAAACGGGGCTCGATGGGCTTCAGCTGCGAGTTGGCTATGTCACTCACGAACTGGCTCACAAGGTCGCGGTTGGCCGGTATGGGCGTTATCTGAGGCTTTTCAATCTTGTGCAGCGTAGTGTCTTCACCCTGCAGCTTGTAGACGCAGGCGTAGTTGTCGAGCAGGTGGCGGCGTGCGAAGTCCACAATGTCCTGCTTCTGGATACGCTCCAGTCGCTCTATCTTGCCCACCTGCTGTGCCCAGGAGATGCCCTGCACAAATGCGTTCTGGAACAGGCTGGTACGATTGCGGTTCTGCTCCAGAGCCTGCTGCTGACGGCGCTTCATGTTGGCCACGATGGCAGGCAGCAGCTCCTCGCTCCAGTCGCCGGCTTTCAGCTTGTCCAGCTCTGCCAGCATGATGGCTCTCACCTGGTCAAGTGTCTGTCCTTCGCGAGGCACGGCTTCCAGATACAGCATGGAATAGTCGGCGAGGCAGTAGTCGCCTGCCCCTGCTCCCAGCGTGAGCATACGCTGGTTTACATCGAGGTCTATCAGGCCGGCCCTGCCGTTGTACAGAACTTCTGCCAGCAGGTCGAGCGTATCGGTCTGCAAGTCGGATGCACCGGCGAACCTCCATCCCAATGTCAGCGATTCGGCTTCGAGGCCCACAACGGCTGTGTCTACCGGTTGTGTGAGCTCCGGTTGCTTTGGGAACACAGGGCGTGACAATGCCTGGTTGGGCTGCCACTGGCCGAAGTAGCGGTCTATGATGTCGATAACCTCGTCGGGGTTGAAGTCGCCAGCCAGACAGATGGCCACGTTGTTCGGACAGTAGTAGCGGTGGTAGTACTCCTTGATGTTTGTGATGCTGGGGTTCTTCAGGTGCTCCTGTGTACCGATGGTGGTTTGTGTGCCGTATGTGTGAGCGGGGAACAGGGCCTTCAGCAGCGCATTGACAGACTTCTCATTGTCGTCGCTCAGGTACAGGTTGTACTCCTCGTAGACGGCTTCCAGCTCTGTGTGGAATCCGCGTATCACCATGTTCTGGAAGCGGTCGGCCTGTATGCGCGCCCAGTTCTCTATCTGATTGGACGGAATCTCCTCTGTGTAGCAGGTGATGTCGAAGCTCGTGAAAGCATTGCTCACATCCGAGCCCACCAGCGCCATCAGCTTGTCGTATTCGTTTGGTATGTTGTACTGTGCAGCCAGTTGGCTCACACTGTCAATCTCATGGTAGGCGGCACGACGCTGGTCGGCATCCGTGAGCTGACGGTATGACTCGTAGCGGCGCTCAATCTCGTTGAGCAGAGGTAGCTCGGCTTCGTAGTTGGATGTGCCGAACTGTTGTGTACCCTTGAACATCAGATGCTCCAAGTAGTGCGCCAGTCCTGTAGTCTCGGCAGGGTCGTTGCGCGAACCAGTACGTACGGCAATATTGGCCTGCAGGCGCGGCTCAGCCGTGTTGACGGACAGATAGACCTTCAGCCCGTTCTGCAATGTGTAGATGCGGGTGTGCATCGGGTCGTTGGCAACCTGTTCATAGTCATAGCTTTGGGCAGTGGTGCTCAGTACGCACAGCATCAGGGCTGTGCAAAGTGCATAGATTTGCTTCATATATAAGATGGTGTTACGCAATTCCGCTGCAAAGGTAACTATTATTGCATTATAGCCAAAATAAGTACATTTTACATCGTCTATAATGGCCCGATAATTTGTTTGTTTTGCAGATTTTGTGTACTTTTGCACGTTTTTAAGCCCATACAAAGCAAAACAGAATAATGCCGTTTGGAATTAATTGGACAACGTTAGCATATAAGAATACACAATGGAAGATTTAGAAGACAGAATTATCAAAGTGGACATTGAGCGTGAGATGCGCTCGTCATTCCTAGACTATTCAATGTCCGTAATCGTGGCGCGTGCGCTGCCCGATGCGCGCGATGGCTTCAAACCAGTGCATCGTCGTATACTCTATGGTATGCGTCAGGACGGCAATACCCACGATAAGGACTATCGCAAGTGCGCCCGCACAGTGGGTAATGTGCTGGGTCACTACCACCCGCACGGCGACAGTAGCGTGTACTTCGCTATGGTGCGCCTGGCACAGGACTGGAACATGCGCTATACATTGGTCGACGGACAGGGCAACTTCGGCTCCGTGGACGGCGACTCACCTGCCGCTATGCGTTATACGGAGGCGCGTCTGTCGAGCATGGGCGAGGCCATGATGCAGGACTTGGAGAAGGAGACTGTCGATATGGACGACAACTTCGACGGTTCGCTCAAGGAGCCCAGCGTGATGCCTACCAAGATACCTAACCTGCTGGTCAACGGCGCTACAGGTATCGCTGTGGGTATGGCCACAAACATTCCTACCCACAACCTCGGCGAGGTCATCGATGCCAGCATAGCTTACATTGACAATCCTGAAATTGACGTGGAAGGCCTGATGCAATATGTCAAGGCTCCAGACTTTCCGACAGGAGGATATATATATGGTATGCAAGGAGTGCGCGAAGCCTACGAGACCGGACGCGGGCGCATCATCATGCGGGCACGTGCCGAAATAGAGGCTGGCGAGCAGCACGACAAGATCGTAGTGTCGGAGATACCTTACGGCGTGAACAAGGCAGAGCTCATCAAGAACATTGCCGACTTGGTTAACGAGCACAAAATAGAGGGTATCAGCAATGCCAACGACGAGAGCGACCGTGAGGGTATGCGTATCGTAATCGATGTGAAGCGAGACTTCAATGCCAATGTCATCCTAAACAAGCTCTACAAGCTGACGCAGCTACAGACATCATTCTCAGTCAATAGCATTGCGCTGGTCAAGGGCCGTCCTAAGTTGCTCACACTGCGCGACTGCATACAGTGCTTCGTAGAGCATCGCCACGACGTGGTGATTCGTCGCACAGAATACGACAAGCGCAAGGCCGAGGAACGTGCACACATCCTGGAAGGACTGATTATAGCGTCCGATAACATCGATGAGGTGGTACACATCATCAAGGCCAGCCGTTCACCCGAAGCTGCACGCGTGGCTTTGCAGGAACGCTTCAGCCTGGACGAGGTACAGTCTAAGGCAATTGTTGATATGCGTCTGGCACAGCTAACAGGTCTGCAGCAGGAGAAACTACACGCCGAGTACGATGAGCTGATGAAGAAGATTGAGTACTACAATCAGATACTGACCGATGACAACCTCTGCTGGCAGGTGATCAAGGACGAGCTGCAGGAGGTGAAGGAGCAGTACGGCGACCCGCGCCGTTCAGAGATTGTGTACAGCTCAGAGGAGTTCAATCCGGAGGATTTCTATGCCGATGACGAAGTGGTTATCACCATCAGCCACATGGGATATATCAAGCGCACACCGCTGGCTGAGTTCCGCACCCAAGGACGTGGAGGCATAGGTGCAAAGGGAAGCGCCACTCGCGATGCCGACTTCATAGAGCATATCTATCGTGCCACGATGCACAACACCATGCTGTTCTTCACCCAGAAAGGACGCTGCTACTGGCTCAAGGTATACGACATCCCAGAGGGCGCAAAGAACTCCAAGGGTCGTGCAATCCAGAACATGCTCAACATCGAGTCGGGCGATGCCGTCAATGCTTGCCTATACATCAAGAAACTCAGCGATCCCGATTTCAACAGCAGCCACAACGTGGTGTTCTGCACCAAGGACGGCATCATCAAGAAGACATCGCTCGAACAGTACAGCCGCCCACGCCAGAACGGTGTGATTGCTATCAATATCAACGAGGGCGACCGTGTTATTGATGTGGCTCTGACCAACGGCGAGGACGAGATTGTTATGGCAAACCGCACAGGACGAGCCATACGCTTCAACGAGTCTGCGGTACGTCCTGTAGGCCGCAACTCAATCGGTGTGCGTGGCATCTGGCTCGATGAAGGCGACGAAGTAGTAGGCATGGTTGTCGTCAACGACCCAGAGAAAGAGACAATCCTTGTAGTGTCTGAGAATGGCTTTGGCAAGCGAAGCGATGTAGAAGACTACCGCATCACCAACCGTGGCGGCAAGGGTGTGAAGACACTCGAAGTGACCGACAAGACAGGTCCGCTCACAGCCATTAAGTGCGTTACCGACGAAGACGACCTCATGATAATAAACAAGTCGGGCGTTACGTTGCGACTGAAGCTGTCGGCCATTGCAGTACGTGGGCGTGTGACACAAGGCGTGAAGCTCATCGAGCTGGCCAAGCGCGGCGACACCATAGCCAACGTATGCATTGTGCCTACAGAGGAAGAAGAGGAACAGACTGAGGGTGAAGGCGAAGCTGTAGAGACCGCAGAGGCTACAACTGCCGTAAGCGAAGCCACAGACATCGCCAGTGATGTGCAGAATGCTGGTGCTCAGCCATCGGCAGAGATGTAAAAGATGTAAATTACTCGCTATGATTTGCTCAATTAACGGAGACAGTTCGTATATTTGCGGCGTTGTAAGCGAATAATCAAGCAATCTATATTTACACACAACAACTATGAAGAAACTTATTTGTGCAGCACTGCTGGTAGCTTCAGCAACTGCTACATTCGCTCAGGATGGCGTAGTGAAGAAGGCTCGCGCCAAGATGGAACAGGCTCAGGATCTTGTGGCACAGCCAGAGCGCAAGCCTGCAGATGAGCAGAAACTGCAAGAACTGATATCATCCACACTTGAGATGATTGAGCCCACGCTCACCAGCCCTGAGACCAAGCGTCAGCTGGCTAGTGCGTGGGATGTGAAGGCCAACTTGAAGCTGTTCCTGGTGAACGGATATGTAAGCAAGTTGCAGGCTGGCGAGCAGATTGAAGTACAGCCTTTCCACGACATCGTGCTCGAAGCTGTTGATGCTATGGAGCAGTGCTACAAGGTGGAACTCGAGAACGGTACCATCGCCAAGCGTCAGAAAGACTCGGATGTCGTATGCTATAGCGTGCGCAACAAGGCATTTGCTCTCAACTGTCGTCAGTATCTGGCTTTTTGCGGTCAGCAGTTCTACGGTGAGGAGAAGTATGCTGAGGCTGAGGCCTGCTTCGTACGCTGGATGGACTACTCAAAGCTCTACACCATCGTAGCCGAGGAGACAGCTGTCGAGAATGACCCTAATGCACCGCAGATGGCATTCTTCACCTGCCTTTGCGCATACAATGCCAAGGACTTTGCCACCATCTCCAACTACATCGCCCTCGCTAAGCAGTACGAGGAGCAGAAGTCTCAGGCCAACCAGCTCTACATTGCAGCTCTCATTGAGCAGGGCGATACCGCTGCATGGCTGGAGGCTGGCCGTCAGGTGGTTCTGGAAGACGCGGACAACAATGAGGGTATAGCTCAGAACATACTGGCATACTACTTCAGCAAGAATCAGATTGATGAGGCCAAGGCTTTTACCAACAGCATTCTGGAAGCTGACCCTGCAAGTCGCTTGGGTAACTACGCAATGGGTACCATCCTGATGAACGACCGCAAGTTCGAGCAGGCAATCCCGTACTTCGACAAGGCTATCGAGGCTGACCCGACATTCAGCGATGCTATCTACAATGCCGGCGTTTGCTACTGCGACTGGGGCTTCGACATCAACGAGCAGCTGGCTGGCAAGAAGATGACACAGGCACAGTTCGACGCAGCTGTAGCACCTGTGAAGGATTGCTATGCCAAGGCTGAGGCTTACTTCCTGAAGATACGTGAACTGGAGCCGGACAATGTCCGCAAGTGGGCATCGCGTCTGCGTTCTGTGTACAACGTACTGGGCAAGAAGGCTCAAGAGGCCGAGATGGACGCTCTGCTGGGTGACGAGTAAACAGCATATAAATAAGCATTTGAAAGAAAAATGGCAATAGCGCTGCAATAATTGCAATAATTCTTGCACGTATCATAACAAATCCATACTTTTGCGGCGTAATCAATCAGAACAGCATGTTTACTATAGCTAGTGCATATTGGTGGTGGCATAACTCAAGACCTTAAAAGCCGTGAGTGCAACTGCCCTATATACACCATTATAGATAAAGAAAGTGTAAGAGCCTGTCAGTGAAATCTCACGACAGGCTCTTTTTTTAATGCGACAATGCAAAAATGATATAATGCAAGAATGTACAACACAAACAGACATAAAATGAAAGATGGTTATTACGGTAGGTTCGGAGGAGCCTACGTGCCTGAAATCCTCTACGCAACAGTTGAGAACCTGCGGCAGACGTATCTCCCAATCATTGAAAGTGCGGAGTTCCAGAAGGAGTATCACGCCCTGTTGCGCGACTATGTAGGTCGTCCGTCACCGCTCTATCTGGCCAAGCGTATGAGTGAACGCTATGGATGTAAGCTCTACTTGAAGCGTGAAGACCTGAACCACACGGGTGCCCATAAGATCAACAATGCGATAGGGCAGGTTCTGCTGGCCAGACAGATGGGCAAGCGTCGCATCATTGCCGAGACAGGTGCAGGCCAGCACGGTGTGGCCACAGCCACGGTATGCGCTCTGATGGATATGCCTTGCAGGGTGTATATGGGAGCCACGGACGTAGCCCGCCAACATGTCAACGTAGAGCGTATGCGTATGTTGGGCGCCGAAGTATATCCTGTGGAGAGTGGCAACAAGACACTGAAGGATGCGACCAACGAAGCCATACGCGACTGGTGCTGCCATCCATCCGACACGTTCTATGTCATTGGCTCCACGGTTGGCCCTCACCCATATCCTGATTTGGTGGCACGGTTGCAGAGTGTTATCAGCAGCGAAATCAAGGAGCAGCTTGTGGAGCACGAAGGGCGCGACTACCCGGATGTGCTGATGGCCTGTGTGGGTGGTGGTTCCAATGCAGCCGGCACTATCTACCACTACATCAATGACCAGCGTGTGCGCATCTTCCTTGGCGAGGCTGGAGGCCACGGCATAGACAGCGGTGAGACAGCTGCTACAATCCATTGCGGTACACTTGGCATAATACACGGAGCACGAACTTTGGTCATGCAGACAGAAGATGGACAGATAACGGAGCCTTACAGCATCTCAGCCGGCCTCGACTATCCTGGCATAGGCCCCCTGCACGCGCATCTGGCAGAGACAGGACGTGCAACTGTGATGGCTATCAACGATGATGAAGCACTTAAGGCAGCCTTCGAACTGACACGCTTGGAGGGCATCATACCTGCGCTTGAAAGTGCCCACGCCTTGGCTATGTTGCCAAAGATGGAGTTCAAGAAGGATGATGTCGTAGTGCTCACGGTGAGCGGACGAGGCGACAAGGATCTTGGCACATACCTGCGGAATGCCGACAAGGCATAGTGTAATAATGCAACAATGCAATAATATAAAAGTGCAACCATGACTACATATACAACATCCACCCGCCGCATACTGGCTGACCTGCACACCCCCGTGAGTATCTACATGCGGCTGCGCGACCTCTATCCGCAGAGCGTGCTGATGGAGAGTAGCGACTACCACAGTCGTGACAACGCACGTTCATTCATCGCGCTGTGCCCTCTGGCCGAGTTCTCTGTGGCTCATGGCGAACCGGCAGATGTGGTATCCGCTCTGGAGCAGTTCATAGCACAGTACAAGGTTACAGGCGAGGGTAGCGAGTACTGTGGCTTGTATGGCTACACGACGTTCAATGCCGTGCGCTATTTCGAGGGCATTAACGTCAAGGACGAGACACGAGCCGAGAACGATGCCCCCGATATGCTATACATATTATATAAATATGTACTGGTGTTCGACCACTACAACGATACCATAACACTCATCGAGCTGCTCAGCGAAGGCGAGAGCGACCACCTGGCAGAGCTGGAACAACAGTTGCATTCGCCTCTGCTGGACAACTATCCGTTCCACGCACAGGGAGATGTCACCAGCACACTGACTGACGACGAGCACCGCGAGAACATACGTCGCGGCATCAGCCACTGTCTGCGAGGTGATGTGTTCCAGATTGTGCTGTCGCGCAGGTTCTGCCAGCGCTACGAGGGCGATGACTTCCGGCTGTACCGCGCTTTGCGCAGCATCAACCCCTCGCCCTATCTGTTCTATTTCGACTTCGGTGGCTTCCGCATCTTTGGCTCCTCGCCCGAAACACACTGCCGCATCCTGTCCGACGGCACTGCATACATAGACCCTATAGCCGGCACCACGCGCCGCACAGGCAATGCAGAGCAAGACCGTAGGAATGCAGAGTACCTGCGCAATGACCCTAAGGAGAATGCCGAGCACGTGATGCTGGTGGACCTGGCACGCAACGACCTGTCGCGCAACTGTCACGATGTACATGTGGAATTCTTCAAGGACATGCAGTACTACAGTCACGTGATACACTTGGTGTCGCGCGTCAGCGGGACGCTCAACAACGGTGCTTCGCCCATACGTGCATTCATCGACACCTTCCCTGCAGGCACACTGTCGGGTGCTCCAAAGGTGAGAGCTATGCAGCTCATCACAGAGTACGAGCCTCACAACCGTGGTGCCTACGGTGGCTGCATAGGCTTCATCGGGCTCGATGGCTCGCTCAATCAGGCCATCACCATACGCACGTTTGTGAGCCGCAACGGTGAGCTGTGGTTTCAGGCAGGCGGCGGCATAGTGGCCAAGAGCGATGTAGAATATGAACTGCAAGAGGTAAACAACAAGCTCGGTGCGCTGCGACGTGCTATCATTGAGTCAGAAAAGATATAAGGCAATATGAAAACAGTCATCATAGACAACTACGACTCGTTCACCTACAACCTGTTGCATCTGGTGCGCGAGCTTGGCGCAGAGTGTGTGGCCGTACGCAACGACCGGTTCGCCCTGTCCGACTTGGAGAGTTACGACAAGATTATCCTGTCGCCAGGCCCTGGCATACCATCGGAGGCGGGGCTGCTGCTCGACGTGATACGCAGCTACGCAGGGCGTAAGCCCATGCTGGGTGTGTGTCTTGGCCATCAAGCCATTGGTGAGGCATTCGGAGCACAGCTGACCAACCTGTCGGAGGTGTACCACGGTGTGCAGACACCCGTTAGGGTGACATCCGACGACCTGCTGTTCAATGGCATAGAGCGACCCATGCGGGTGGGACGCTACCACTCGTGGGTGGTGTCACGACAAGGATTGCCCGACTGCCTCGAAGTGACGGCAGAGAGCGCGGAGGGTCAGATTATGGCGCTAAGGCATCGCTCATTCGACATACGAGGCATACAATTCCACCCAGAAAGCGTACTCACGCCGGACGGCAAGACCATGATTAGCAACTGGCTCTACGCAGACACTCAACTTAATTCATAATTTACAAATTCATAATTAACAATTAGCGTTTCCATGAAACAGATACTGAACAGGATGCTTGCGGGCGAAACGTTCTCGCAGCAAGATACACTTGACATCATGCTGGGCATAGTGGCTCAGAAGTACAACGAACATCAGATTGCAGCCTTGCTCACTGGCATACAGATGCGCGGAGTGACAGTTGACGAGCTGCTGGGCTTCCGCGACGGCTTGCTCGAGACAGGCAAGTACATAGACCTCTCTGACTACAATACACTCGATATTGTAGGCACGGGCGGCGACCAGAAAAACACATTCAACATCTCCACCTGCTCGGCATTCGTCATAGCAGGTGCCGGCTACATGGTGACAAAGCACGGCAACGGCGCATCGTCGTCGGTCAGCGGAGCCAGCAACGTGCTGATGGCCCACGGAGTGAAGTTCACCGACGATGCCGACCAGCTGCGCCGCTCGCTCGACGAGGCAGGAATATGCTACTTCCACGCACCTCTCTTTGCCTATGGCATGAAGTTCGTAGGCCCGGCACGCAAGGAGCTCGGTGTGCCCACATGCTTCAACCTGTTGGGCCCGCTGGTGAATCCCTGTCATCCCAAGAACTCACTCCACGGTACTGCCAACCAGGCTCAGCTGCGACTCTACAACAACATCCACCAGCGTATAGGTGACAACTTCGGTGTGGTGACCAGCTACGACGGCTACGATGAGATATCGCTGACTAGCGGTTTCAAGTTCGTGACCAACAACTTCGAGAAGGTCTATACGCCGAAAGACATGGGGCTTGACTATGTCAGCCCGTCCGACATCTATGGCGGTGCGACGGTAGAGCAGGCTGCACAGATATTCGACTCCGTGCTGCAAGGTACATCCAGCGTAGCACAGAAGAGTGTTGTCATAGCCAACGCTGCATGTGGTATCAGTGTTATGGACCGTAACATCAGCATCGAGGATTCCGTCAGCATGGCACGCGAGTCAATAGACAGTGGACGTGCGCTGGCAGCCTTCCGCAAGTACGTAGAGCTCAACTCGTAACCGCTATGGCAGACATTCTTGAGACCATTGTGGCGCATAAGCGCATAGAGGTGGCGGAGGCCAAGGAGCGCTTGCCGGAGCATGAGCTGTACCGTCAGGTGGAGGCTTTGCTTGACGCCACCGACAGCTATAAGCCTGTATCGCTGTCGGCAGCACTTAGGCAGTCTGCCGCAGGCATCATTGCCGAGTTCAAGCGCCGCTCCCCATCACGAGGTTGGATCAACGAGCCGGCAACACCTGAGGATGTGGTGCCAGCCTACGAGCAGGCTGGAGCCGCTGCCTGTTCAGTGCTCACCGATACGGAGTTCTTCGGCGGCAGTCAGCAGTTCCTGCAACGTGTGCGCCCTCAGGTGAAGCTGCCCCTGCTGCGCAAGGACTTCATCATCGACGAGTACCAGCTGTTCGAGGCGCGGCTCATCGGTGCCGATGCAGTGCTGCTCATCGCTGCCGACCTGAAGCTATCAGAGTGTCGCAGCCTGATAGCCACAGCCCATGAACTTGGCCTGGAGACACTGCTGGAGATACACTCTGAGAGCGAGCTGAACTATTGCGAGCTGGATACAGACCTCGTGGGAGTGAACAACCGCAACCTCGGCACCTTCGTAACAGACGTGCAAAACTCATTTCGTCTCATCAACCGCCTGCCGCGCGAGTGTGCCCTGGTCAGCGAGAGTGGCATCAGCGACCCGCAAACCATCCGTCTGCTGCATGCAGCTGGCTACAACGGTTTCCTTATCGGAGACACATTCATGCGCACAGCCGACCCTGCAGCAACGCTACAGAATTTCATCGCCGCGATATGATAATCAAGGTGTGTGGTATGCGCGAGCCAGATAACATTCGCGCCGTGGAGCAAAGGGTCAGGCCGTCTATGATGGGCTTCATCTGCTACGATCGCTCGCCGCGATACGTTGGGCCTGTGCTGCCTGCCTACATGCCGGCACCGCCAGTGAAGAGGGTAGGGGTGTTTGTCAATCCTACAGCCGACTACGTTGTGCATCAGGTGCAGATGCTAGGTTTGCACGCCGTGCAGCTACACGGACATGAGAGCCCGGCATTCTGCAGCCGACTGCGACAGATGCTGCGTGCCGACACAATGCTCATCAAGGCATTTGGTATTGCATCGGCTAGTGACTTCGATGCCACCAACGACTATGAAGCCGATATGCTAGTGTTCGACACGCGATGTTCGGAGCATGGAGGCAGCGGTAGGCAGTTCGACTGGCAGGTGCTTGATGCCTATACGGGCAGCACACCGTTCCTGCTCAGCGGAGGCATAGGGCCGGCAGATGCCAAGACCATATGCCATCTGCACCACCCGCAGCTAGCAGGTGTGGACTTGAACTCACGCTTCGAACTGACACCAGGCATGAAGGACATTGATTTGCTGTCCGATTTCGCCTCGAAACTTGCACCGTGGTGCAATAGCAGCTCCACCGTGCTGCAACGATAGCTGCACCGTGGTGCAACTGAACTTACACCGTGGTGCAACGATAGCTCCACCGCGCTACAGATACAGCCTGTGCTTCGGCAGCAGGCATCGCAGCCATAACCGCATTAATAAACCACTATTGTTCAGACCTTTAACATACAATCACAATGAACCGCATCAATAACCTCTTTGCAACCAAGCCGTCAGGCATTCTGTCACTATACTTCTGTGCTGGTCACCCAGCCGACTGCCGTCCAGCCGACATCATACGCACACTCCAGCGCAGGGACATCGACATGATAGAAGTAGGAATACCGTTCAGCGACCCTATGGCCGACGGACCTGTGATACAGGACGCTGCCACCAAAGCCCTGAACGGAGGCATGTCGCTGCGACGCATCTTCGATGACCTGCGTGACATCCGTCAAGGCGCAGCCGATGCCGAGGCAGTGACTATCCCGCTGGTGCTGATGGGGTATCTCAACCCAATAATGCAGTACGGCTTCGAGCGCTTCTGCCAGAGCTGTATGGAAGTGGGCATCGATGGAGTGATAATACCTGATCTCCCATTCGCCGACTACATCAACGACTATAAGCCTATTGCCGACCGCTACGACCTGCGGATAATAATGCTCATCACACCCGAGACATCCGATGAGCGCATACACTTCATCGACCAGCACACCGATGGCTTCATCTACATGGTAAGCTCTGCCGCTACGACAGGTGCCCAGCGCGAGTTCGACCAGCAGAAGCAGGCCTACTTCAACCACGTCAATGCACTCCGCCTGCGCAATCCGCGCATGATAGGCTTCGGCATCAGCAATCGTCAGACACTCCAGTCGGCCCAGCAGAATGCTACAGGCGCCATCATCGGCTCCAAATTTGTAACCCTGCTTGACGAGACGCACAGCGCCGACAAAGCCCTCGACAAACTCTTCGAAGCACTGGCTAAATGAAAAGTGAATGAGCGAAAAGTGAAAATATGCTATATTTGTTTGCACGTTCTGTGAAAATGCACTACCTTTGCACGCTGTTTGGAAGAAGTAATTATTGGAAATTACAAAAGGAAAGAAGAAATGTCAAAGATTTGTCAAATCACTGGTAAGAAGGCGATGCACGGTAATAATGTGTCGCACTCAAAGCGTCGCACAAAGCGCGTCTTCGACGTGAACCTCTTCACTAAGAAGTTCTATTGGGTAGAGGAGGACGCTTGGATTAGCCTCACTATCTCCGCTGCCGGCCTTCGCTTGATTAACAAGATTGGCTTGGATGCTGCTATTAAGCAAGCTGCCGAGAAAGGATATCTCTAATCCCCATCGTCATTAACACTTAACTTAAACTATCACGCAACACAATGGCAAAGAAAGCTAAAGGCAACAGAGTACAGGTTATTCTGGAGTGTACGGAGATGAAGGATAGCGGTCTGCCTGGCACATCTCGCTATATCACAACTAAGAACCGTAAGAATACCACGGAGCGTCTGGAGCTGAAGAAGTACAATCCTATACTCAAGCGCATGACCGTGCACAAGGAGATTAAATAAACCCTTTAATACCTAAACACTTCACACTATGGCAAAAAAAACCGTCGCCACCCTGCAAACGGGTAAGACTGATGGCCGTTCATATACAAAGGTCATCAAGATGGTGAAGACCGAGAAAGGGTCTTACTCCTTCGATGAGCAAATGGTTCCCAACGAAGCCGTTCAGGACTTCTTCAAGAGCTAATCGCATTCACTACTGACCGCAGTCAGTACGATACATAGAGCCTGCAACAGTCATCATTGTTGCGGGCTTTTGTGCTTTATGGGCTCCAATACAACAAAATAATAGGCAAAAGATGATGGCATAATAGAATAATTCGTACATTTGTCGGCAAATAATACCAATCTGCACAGCATCCACAACGCCATGATTATAGCAATTGTATGCATCATCCTGTTCAGCTATGCGCTGATAGCCACGGAGCATATAACCCACATCAACAAAGCGACGATAGCACTCTTTGCTGGAGTGCTGGTATGGATACTCTACATCTCCACAGGCAATTACGGGCAGGCGTTCACCCATTATGGTGCCGACCTCTGTTCGCTGGTACTGTATTTCCTGGCAACAATCAACATAGTCAGCGTGCTGGACAGCAATGGATGCTTCGATTTCTTGAAGGACTGGCTGCGTACAAAGAGCACCCAGCGTCTCACTTGGGGACTCATTGGCATTACGTTCCTCGTCTCGCTGCAGCTGGACAACCTAACTACGACAGTACTGATGCTCACTCTGCTGCACCGTCTGGTGCACGAGCAGCGCTGGCGCATGTGGCTCGGTTCGGCTGTCGTAATTGCTGCCAACTGTGGCGGAGCCGTCAGCGTGATAGGCGACCTCACTTCGCTTGTGGTGTGGACCAAGGGTGCCGTCACGCCTAGCAACTTCTCTGCTGCACTTCTCCTGCCGTCGTTGGTAGCCACTGTGATACCCACATGGCTCATCAGCCGCCGCCTGCCCGACCACATTGACCCTATCCGTCCGTCCTACGCATTCCGTGGCGACGATGCCACACTACCTGTCTGGCAGCGCTGGCTGCTGCTGATTGTCGGTATGGGCGGACTGTGGTTCGTGCCCACGTTCCACCGCATCACGATGCTGCCACCGTTCCTGGGAGCGCTCTGTGTGCTGGGTGTGCTGTGGGTGTTGCATGAGCTGATGAACCACAAGCAGATACATTCCGAGCAGCCTCAGAACATAGCTGGCGACCGCCAGTTCCAGTTCGCTTCATTGCAGATCATTATGTACTTTGTGGGTGTGTTCATGTGTGTCAGCGTGATGATAGAGACCGGCATCATGCGTAGCATATCTGGCTGGTGCGACGAGTGGATTCACAACATCTACATCATGAGTGCAGCGATGGGTGCCATCAGCAGTGTGCTGGACAATATAGCACTTGTCCTGACGGCTATCAACATCTATCCTGTTGTTGAGGATGCTACAGCGCTATCCTCGTCATTGGATCCTGCCTATGCTAACGCTTTCCTGGTGAACGGCCAGTACTGGCATCTGATTATCTACAGCGGCTGTGTGGCAGGCTGCTTGCTGCCCATAGGCAATGTGAGCGGCTATGCCTTGATGAAGTCGGAAGATGTGGACATCCGTTGGTACGTGGTTCACATTATGCCCAAGGTGCTACTGGGCTGGCTGGTTGGCCTTGGCACATATTTCCTCGTAGACCTCTGGCTCCGATAGTTCATTCAATTTGCAGGCTCTGTTAGGCTCACTTTTAGCATCTCCGTTTGATTACTCAATCACCTCTATGTAGAAGCTGAACGGGCGGAAACCGTCGTTGCAGCTTATCATGGCACTCATGGGGTTCTGCATCCATCCGTCGTAGAAGTTGCCCTCGCCGCGTGCCAGCGATTCCACGAATTCTTGCATCGAGTACCATGCAGCCAGGCACATGCCTTCAGGACGCTGCACGTCTGTGGATATCCATTGCTGCCCCTCGCGCACATCGCAGGCGTGCTTGATAGGGTTCTCGTATTTCGCCATTAGGTCGGAATATACTGTCTGACGGACGGCTGTGATTCGTACCTTGTTCATATCGTGCTTTGTCATGGTTTATCCCAGGAAGAACAGACTTACACCTGCTACGGATATTATGGCACCGATGATGGCCTTCATCGTTATACGCTCATGGAACAGCCAGTAGGATGGTAGCAGTATGATGATTGGCGTGAGTGCCATCAGCGTGGAGGCGATGCCGGCACTAGTGTACTGCACAGCCATCAGCGAGAATCCCACTCCTATGAACGGTCCGAAGATTGTGGTTGCGGTGGCTACGCTCATCCCTCTCTTGTCGTGGATAGCTTTGCGCAGTGGGGTCAGTCCCTCGCGGAAGTACAGCAGCAGCGTAAAGCCTATGATGCCCGCTATGCAGCGGAAGAAGTTGGCGCTGAAGGGTACCAGCCACTTTGGTATTGCACCTATGTCGTAGTGGTCCATACCTATCTTGCTCAGCACAAGTCCGATACCTTGGCAGAGTGCAGCTCCTATGGCGAATAGCACACCCTTCAACGGCAGCTTCAGCGCCACTTTGTGGCGCTCGCCTCGCCCCAGCACAGATATTCCTATACCAGCCAGCGTGACGAACATGGCCAGTATGCTCATCGGTGTCATCTGCTGCCCCAGTGTCAGCCACGCAGTCAGAGCTGCCGACAGTGGTGCCAGCGTCATGAACAGTTGGCCGTAGCGCGAGCCGATGATTATGTAGCATTGGAACAGACAGAAGTCGCCTATGACGTAGCCCACCAAACCGGATAGCAGCATCCACCCGTAGGCTTCTGCCGACCCTCCAACAGGCAGTGGCGAACCCATCACCACCCAGAACATCACCATCGAGAACACCAAAGCCAAGGACATACGTAGCACGTTGAGCGTCAGATTGCCCAACCGTTTGCTTCCGTACTCGCTCAGCAATGCCGTAGCCGTCCACGAGAATGCCACGCCAATCGATATCAATTCACCTAGATATGCCATCTTGTATTCGTTGTCACATTGTTTGCTCGTTGATTACTGGCTTCAGCTCGTCAGGTGAGTCGTTGGTGAAGAGCTGGACGGGTGTGGCAGTGTTTGCTACAGATTCTATGATTATGTAGGTTGGAGGGGTTGCCTCCTCTTTCCCCATTAAAAACCGTACGTGCGACTTTCACCGCATACGGCTCAAGTTATTACTAGGTTATCGTCTCATGGACTCTAACCGGTACACTGCAAAGATACAAAAAATCTCCCACATCATGCGGACGTGGGAGAAGATTTTCAGATTTGTTAAGCGATTACCCGCTGATTTACTCGTCGATTTACCTGTCAATTTACTCGCCGTTCTACTCGTTGCCGCCGCCGGAGCCGGAGTCGGACGAGCCGCCGAACGATGTCGCTCACCTATCCCCCTGACATCTGCCTCTTATAGCATCGTGCGGGCATACACGGATGCACTTCTTGCAGCCGATGCAAGCATCAGGATGTTCGATGTAAATGTGCTTATGTACCCAGAGGTTGATTTTGCCAATGACTTGTTTCGGACAGGCTTCGACACACTGCCAGCAAGCCTCGCAACGGCGGGGATTGA
>CALEPV010000072.1 GCA_937910905.1 uncultured Prevotellaceae bacterium | reverse complement strand
CAAATGTAACTGATGACATATGAATTGTACCAAGTTATTTTTTAACGATTACTTATACCATTATTGTAATGACCCTCATCGGCATACCATGCGGCGTGACACAGATCCCCGAAGGCTTCACCTTCGTCAGTATGCCGCAATCCATAGAGCCTGTAGCCTGCCACATTGACTTCTCACGCTTCCTCACGCTGGATGTTGAGTACTACATCGTCGTCGCCACACTACTCTTCATGGATCTTTTCGACACCATCGGCACACTCATTGGTGCTGCCACTGGCGCCGACATGGTAGACCAGAAGACGGGGAAGATTCCAGCCCTCAACAAGGCTCTGATGGCCGATGCCATAGGAACAACTGTGGGCGCGCTATGCGGAACATCCACCGTCACCACCTACGTGGAGAGCACCACCGGCATCCTCGAAGGCGGACGCACCGGTCTAACCTCACTCACCACCGCCCTCCTATTTTGCGCAGCCCTCTTCTTCTCACCCGTATTCCTGATGATACCAGCTGCAGCCACCACCAGCGCCCTCTTCCTCGTCGGTGTGATGATGATGCGCTCCATCGTGCACATCGACTTTATCGACTTTGCCGAAGCCATGCCATGCTTCGTCACCATGCTGATGATGCCCTTCACTGCCAGCATCTCCGAAGGCATCGTGCTCGGTATGCTCTCCTACGTGCTCGTCAGCATCTGCACAGGTCGATTCCAGCGGCTCACCCCTACCATATATATACTCTCCGCATTCTTCGTGCTGAAATATATAGCCCCGATGTTGTAGTTTTAGGGTTATTTGCACCTTTCGTATTTTCGTGTTTATAGATGTTCCCTAATATGAAAAAGGTTTTTCTTTGTGGCCTAATGGCAGCAGCTGCCCTCGCCACGCAAGCACAGAACGTGCAATTGCATTATGATTTCGGACGTAACCTCTACTCTGATGAGGAGGCCGGACGACAGAAAGTGACCATGACCCTCGAGCAGTTCAAGGCCGACCAATGGGGGTCGTGGTACTACTTCGTAGATTTTGATTTCAATCGCAAGGAAACCATGGCCGCCTACACCGAGATCTCACGTGAGTTCAACATCGCAAAGCATTCACCCTTCGCCATCCATGTGGAATACGACGGCGGACTGGCATCGGGCGTGGGCAGTTACCAGCAGGCCGGACTCATCGGTGCCGCCTACAATAGTCACAATGCCGACTTCTCGAAGACATGGTCCCTGCAGCTGATGTACAAGCAGTATTTCAAGGATGCCAACGGAGGCAAGGCATATGCCAGTGCACAGCTGACGGGTGTGTGGGGGCTGCACTTCTTCGACCGTCAGCTGACCTTCGCCGGCTTCATCGACTTCTGGCGCGGCCAGCAGGCCAACGGCCACGGACAGCTCGTCATCCTAACCGAGCCACAACTCTGGTATAACTTCACCGAAAACTTCAGCCTTGGTACTGAGTGGGAACTGTCCAACAATTTCATCTATAATACAGACTATAGCAGCGACAAGTCATTCTTCGTTAACCCGACATTGGCTGTGAAGTGGAACTTCTGATAAACAATATGAATACCCAAGAATTGACATCCGCCCGCAAGACCATAGTTGGCATACAGTTCCTCTTTGTAGCCTTCGGCTCCACAGTGCTAGTGCCACTCCTCGTAGGGCTTGACCCCGCCACGGCCCTCTTCACAGCCGGTATCGGCACATTCATTTTCCACCTCGTCACCAAGGGCCAGGTCCCCATCTTCCTCGGCAGCAGCTTTGCCTTCATCGCACCCATCATCTCCGCATCCCAGCAGTGGGGGATGCCAGGCACCATAGCAGGTATAGCCGGCGTGGCGCTCGTCTATTTCCTCATGTCAGCCCTCATCAAGTGGCAGGGACGCAAGCTGCTCGACCGCCTCTTTCCACCTGTGGTGATAGGCCCTGTCATCATCCTCATCGGACTCTCCCTCTCTCCCGCCGCCGTCAATATGGCCCAGGAGAACTGGCCCCTCGCCTTCCTCTCCCTCATCACCGCCATTCTCGTCCTCACCTTCGGTCGCGGACTCCTTAAGCTCGTACCCATCGTCTGCGGCATCATCGTGGGCTACATCGCAGCACTCTGCCTCGGCATCGTAGACCTCACCGCCGTAGCAGCAGCACCATGGTTCGCCCTACCCGCCAGCATAGCCCACTTCCAGCTCCCTCAGTTCGCCTGGGAACCATTCATCTTTATGATACCCGTTGCCATAGCACCCGTCATAGAGCATATAGGCGATGTCTATGTCGTCTCCGCCGTAGCTGGAAAGGACTTTGTCAAGGACCCCGGTCTGCACCGCACCATGCTCGGCGACGGCCTAGCCTGCCTCTTTGCCTCTCTCTTTGGCGGACCTCCAGTCACCACCTACTCCGAAGTCACAGGTGCCATGCAGATCACCCGCGTCTCACATCCGCAAGTCATCCGTATCGCAGCCGCCACAGCAGTCGTATTCTCCGTCATCGGCAAGCTTAGCGCACTACTACAGTCAATACCTTCCGCCGTCCTCGGAGGCATCATGCTCCTCCTCTTCGGCACCATAGCATCAGTAGGCATACAGAACCTCATACAGCACAAGGTAGACCTCAACTCCACACGCAACATTATCATCCTCTCCGTCACCCTCACCATGGGCATCGGCGGAGCCGTGCTCACCTTCGGCAGCTTCTCCATCACAGGCATAGGCCTATCCGCTGTCGTAGGCGTACTGCTCAACCTGCTACTACCTAAAGGCCAAGACAAAATTTGTCCAGCCAATGAATAACCGATTAATAGACAGAACGTTATCATCGTCCATTCCCGACGTGTTCCGCACAGAAGAAGTGGAGACCGTAGCGCTCAACAGCGTATATTACTGTTTCTGCTGGTCCTTCTGGCGAATCTCCACACGACGTATCTTGCCGCTGATGGTCTTGGGCAGCTCATCGACAAACTCAATGATGCGCGGGTACTTGTAGGGGGCAGTTTCGTGCTTCACATGCTGCTGCAGCTCCTTGATGAGTTCGGGGCCCGCCTTCCGCTTCCACTCGCGCCCCAGCACTACGGTGGCCTTGACCACCGTGCCGCGTATGTCGTCAGGTACACCCGTGATGGCGCACTCCACCACAGCAGGATGAGTCATCAAGGCACTCTCCACCTCAAAAGGCCCTATGCGGTAGCCGCTGGACTTGATCACATCGTCCTTGCGCCCCTCGAACCAGTAGTAGCCGTCCTCATCGCGCCACGCCATATCCCCCGTGAAGTAGTAGCCGTCGTGCCATGCCTGGCGGGTCAGTTCGGGGTCGCGGTAGTACTCCTTGAAGAGGCCAAGGGGCTTGTGTATTTTACAATTTGACGATTGTCCAACTCTCACCACAATCTCCCCCTTCTCACCGTCCTCGCAGGGTGTGCCGTCCGCACGGAGAAGGTCTATCTCGTACTGCCCGTTGGGGCGGCCCATTGAGCCGGGCTTGGGTGTCATCCAGGGCATCGTGCCAAGGGTCATGGTGGTCTCTGTCTGCCCGAACCCCTCCATGAGGTGTATGCCAGTGAGCTGGAGGAACTTGTCGTAGACGGCGGGATTGAGAGCCTCGCCTGCGGTACAGCAGTAGCGCAAGGCGCTCAGATCGTAGCGGCTCAAGTCTTCCCGTATCATGAAGCGGTAGATGGTGGGAGGGGCGCAGAAGCTGGTGATGTGGTACTTCTCCATCTGGCGCAGCAGGCGGTTGGCGTCGAACTTCTCGTGGTCGAAGACGAAAACCGTAGCGCCTGCGAACCACTGACCGTAGAATTTGCCCCACACCGCTTTGCCCCAGCCAGTGTCCGCCACGGTGAGGTGGATGCTGTCCTCGCAGAGATTGTGCCAGAACACGCCTGTGGTCAGATGGCCCATAGCGTAGAGGTAGTCATGGGCTACCATCTTAGGCTCGCCCGACGTACCAGAGGTGAAGTACATCAGCATCGTGTCGTCGTTGTCGTTGACATGGGCGGGACGCACGAAGGGCGGAGCGGAGGGGAGCTCCTTGAGGTAGTAATGAATAAGTTGAGAGTTGAGAGTTGAGAGTTGAGAGTTTGCTGCCGCCATTGGCTGGTGGCCTCCCACCACGATGACACTCTCCAGTGTCGGGCTCTCATTGACAGCCAAACCTATCTGTTCGCAGACGTAGGGATCGTCCACGCAGACGATAGCCTTGATCGAGGCGCGCGTGTTACGATACACGATATCGTGCTTGGTCAGCATGTGGGTGGCAGGGATGATGACGGCTCCGAGCTTGTGGAGGGCCAGCATGACAATCCACCACTCGTAGCGGCGCTTGAGAATGAGCATCACGGGGTCGCCCTTGCGGATGCCGAGTGACTGGAGATAGGCAGCTGCCTGATCGGTCTCGGTCTTCAGCTGGCCGAAGGTGGAGCGGCGCTCTGTTCCCTCGTCGTTTGTCCACAGCAAAGCAAGCTTGTCGGGGGCTTCCTCTGCCCACACGTCCATCACATCGTAGGCAAAGTTGAAATGTTCGGGGACGATGAACTCAAGGTTCTCATTATAGTCCTCGTATGATGTGAAGGTTGTCTGTCGAAGAAAACGTTCTACCATTGTAAAGTTGAAAATTGAAAGTTATGCCACCGTGAATGCCAGCATACGGACGGGCTTGTCGCCCAGGGCCATCATGCCGTGGGGCTTGGATGAGTCGAAATAGATGCTGTCGCCCTCATCGAGAATCATGGTTTTGCCGCCGATGTAGAGCTGCATGGTGCCTTCGAGGATGAGGTTAAACTCCTGTCCGGCGTGGGTGTTCTTGTACACGGTATGCGCTTCGGGCTTGGGCTCGACGGTCACGATGAAAACATCGGCCTTGTGCCCCACGAATCCGCTCACGAGGCTCTGGTACTTATATGCCTTGGTACGCTCCACGCTCATGCCTTGACCCTTGCGCACCACGAAGTAGCTCTTCATGTGCGGTGCCTCGGCAAACATCAACTCCTCGGCGCTCACGCCGTACTTGGCAGCAATCTTCATCAGGTTGGAGATGGTGATGTCCACCTCGCCCTGCTCAATCCTCATGTACTTGTCCAGAGCAACGCCTATCAGCTCGGCCACCTCGCTGGCAGGAATGTCTAACACGTCGCGCAGCCCCTGCAGACGCTGGCCTATCTGTTGCAGTTGTGATTCCATATTATTATATAAATATAAGCTTATGCATTTTGTGTATGTGCGAATAGAAGATTGCACCGTAATCAGCTGCGAAGGTACAACAATCCTTTTGAATAGACGCGACGTATGCATGATTTTTGACTTTTTATGTTAAAATGTCGGCTGGAACCTAATTTCCATTTCATTTATTGAACGATTTGGCATTTTCATTGTACCTTTGCGCCGCAAAAATCGCAAAGAAACAGATGACCCCGGATGATGCAAAGGCTCAGGCTGAACAGTTATATCAGCAGGGCAATGCATACAGAAAAGAGCAGCAATGGGACAAGGCGCTGAATGCATATGAGCAAGCCTACTCCCTGGATCCGACATCGCCAGCTGTGCACGCCAGACAGATGCTGATGCAGATTCTGGAATACAGATGCAAGGCGATGTACAATCCGTAGCACTAAGAGATAATCATATAAGGTACACAGTATAAAATCGACAAATTGTAAATGAGTAAAATGAGAGGGGCCGTACAGGTAGACACAGAACGCTGCAAGGGTTGCAGCCTATGTGTGGTGGCATGTCCGCTGAATCTGCTTGCACTGGCCGACAAAGCGGTGAACAGGCGAGGCTATCGCTACGCCGTGCAGAACGATGTTGAACGATGCACAGGATGCACATCCTGCGCTATAGTATGCCCCGATGCATGCATCACCGTGTATCGAAAGCGCGTAGAAGCATGAATAATCAAGGTAAATAGAGTCTAATGGTAAATGGTCAAATGGTAAACGAACACAACGATATCCTTCTGATGAAGGGCAATGAGGCCATAGCACACGCAGCAATACGCTGCGGATGCGACGGCTATTTCGGATATCCCATCACACCGCAGAGTGAGATTCTGGAGACACTCGCTGTAGAGAAGCCCTGGGAGACCACTGGAATGGTGGTGCTGCAGGCCGAGAGTGAGGTGGCCAGCATCAACATGATCTATGGTGGCGGCGGCAGCGGCAAGCGCGTGATGACTTCATCGTCCAGCCCAGGTGTGGCACTTATGCAGGAAGGCATAGCATATATGGCCGGAGCAGAGATACCAGGTCTGATAGTCAACGTTCAGCGAGGTGGCCCAGGCCTGGGCACCATACAGCCGTCGCAGGGCGACTACTTTCAGGCCACACGCGGCGGCGGCAATGGCGACTACTATGTCCTAGTGCTTGCACCGTCGTCGGTACAGGAGATGGCCGACTTCGTAGACCTGGCTTTCGAACTGGCATTCAAGTACCGCATCCCGGCCATGATTCTGTCCGACGGCGTAGTGGGACAGGTGATGGAGAAAGTGGTGCTACCGCCTTTCAAGCCCCGTCGCACTGAGGAGGAGATAGAGCGAGAATGCCCCTGGGCATCGACAGGACGCAAGGGCGGACGCCCAATCAACGTCATCACATCGCTGGAACTGAAACCCGAAGCGATGGAGAAGCACAATCTGCACCTGCAGGAGAAGTACAAGACCATACGCGAGAACGAAGTACGCTACGAGGAGCTGCAGACCGAGGATGCCGACTACCTAATAGTAGCTTTCGGCTCGGCAGCCCGCATAGCTCAGAAAGCCATCAGCGACCTGCGCCAGCAGGACATCCACGTAGGATTGTTGCGTCCCATCACACTCTGGCCATTTCCGTCGCAGCGCATCTGCGAACTGTCGGAGAAGGTGAAAGGCATACTCTGCTTCGAGATCAATGCCGGACAGATGGTTGAGGATGTACGCCTCGCCGTCGAAGGCCGCACACCTGTTGCCCACTACGGCAAGATGGGTGGCATCGTGCCAACGCCCGACGAGGTGGTAGATTCGCTGAAATCGCAACTGCTATGACCCACGCTGAGCTTCGCAACAATCTCAACGCCGCCTTCCTACTGCTGGCATTGGTGGGACTGATACTATACTTTGCCCTGCCCGGCAGCCATATCGTAGGACTGGTGGTGATAGGCATCGCCATGATAGTGAAGATTGTTGAGTTCTTCATACGTTTTATGTTCTAACCCATTTCACAATACATACAACATTGAAAACACAAGATATCATATCCCCTGAGAACATAGTTTATCAGAAGCCGACGCTCCTCAACGACAACGACATGCACTACTGCCCAGGCTGTTCGCACGGCGTGGTGCACAAGCTCGTAGCAGAAGTCATCGAGGAGATGGGAGCCACAGAGAAAGCCATCGGCGTATCGCCAGTAGGCTGTGCCGTCTTCGCCTACAAGTATATCGACATCGACTGGCAGGAAGCAGCCCACGGTCGTGCACCAGCCATAGCCACAGCCATCAAGCGTTTGTGGCCCGACCGACTGGTGTTTACCTATCAGGGCGACGGCGACCTGGCCTGTATAGGCACCGCCGAAACCATACACGCGCTGAACCGCGGCGAGAACATAGCCATCATCTTCATCAACAATGCCATATATGGTATGACTGGCGGACAGATGGCTCCCACTACACTCATGGGCATGAAGACAGCCACCTGTCCATACGGCCGACAGGCCGACTTGCACGGATATCCGCTGAAGATGACAGAGGTAGCAGCCACGCTGGAGGGTACATGCTATGTCACCCGCCAGTCCGTACACACCGTGGCAGCCATACGCCGAGCTAAGAAAGCCATACGTCAGGCCTTCGAGAACTCCATAAACCGTCGCGGCTCCAGCCTTGTGGAGATAGTGTCCACATGCTCGTCAGGATGGAAGCAGTCGGCAGTTGATGCCAACAAGTGGATGGAAGAGAACATGTTCAAGTTCTACGAGCTGGGCGACCTGAAGAACACGGTGAAGGAGTAACATATCGACATAACGAAACAACAACAATACATGAACGAGAATACATCAGCCACCACTGAAATAATTATATCAGGATTTGGCGGACAAGGAGTGCTGTCTATGGGCAAGATACTGGCCTACAGCGCACTGATGGAAGGCAAGGAAGTGAGCTGGATGCCTGCCTACGGCCCCGAACAGCGCGGCGGCACAGCCAACGTCACAGTGATAGTGTCGGACGAGCGAATCAGCTCACCCATCGTCAGCACATTCGATGTTGCCGTAGTGCTGAACCAGCCGTCGCTGGAGAAATTCGAGCCGAAGATCAAGCCTGGCGGCATACTCATCTACGATGGATACGGCATCAGCGTTCCTCCCACACGCCAGGACATCAGCGTCTACGAGATATCCGCTATGGACGCAGCAGCTGAAATGGGCAACCCGAAGGGCTTCAACATGATTGTGCTCGGCGGACTGCTGCAACTCACTGGCATTGTACAGCTGGACAACGTACTGAAGGGCTTGCGCAAGACCCTGCCCGAAAGACACCATCATCTCATCCCTGCCAACGAACAAGCACTGCGCAAGGGAATGGAGATTATTCATGAAGTTGAAAGTTGAAGCAACAGCATTGCATACCATCAAATCGAACATAAAAAGTAGGTTACTACTCATTGCTATATTGTGCCTGATGCCATCATTGTGGCTTCAGGCGCAAAGCATTGATGATGCCTACAACGGAGAATCGACCGGATGGAACGATGGCGATGATATGAGCGTCGAGGGTCGCAAACGTTCATCATGGGGGCGCGACACAACACAGGTCGAGCACTTCGTACCAACAGAGTTCTACCAGTGGCACATCGACGAGCGGTTGGGAACCGTTCTGCCTGAGTACTATAACGATACACTACCCCATCTATATCAAAACTTCAACGCTACCGAAGGCTTACGTGGAGAGTACAGCATACTGGGCAATCTCGGGTCACCACGCTATCAAATCAACTTTCTGGATCGCGCTGTCAAGGATGAGATATTCTTCATTGAACCCTACAGCTTTTTCCATACTACACCGGCCAATCTGCTGTTCACTAATACCAAGAGCCCGTATACGAACCTGCAGTATCACGAATGTGGTACTCGAGAGAACGGACAAGACCGCGTCCGTGCCTACTTTGCCACCAACATCAACAAGCAGGCAGGCTTTGGTTTCAAGATTGACTATCTCTACGGACGCGGCTACTACAACAATCAGGCCAACTCGCAGTTTGGGGGCAATCTGTTCGGCTACTATCGCGGCGAGCACTATGAGATGCATGCCCTCGCCTCATGGGAGCACTCCAAGATGGGCGAGAATGGCGGCGTAGAGAACGATTTGTACATCACCGACCCGCAGAGCTTTCCACAGAAATACGGTACACGTGACATACCTACCGTGCTGTCGTCCGTGTGGAATCGTAATGACCATCAGACCTACTTCCTCACGCACCGCTACAATATAGGCTTCTACCGCGACCTCGAAGTGCCCGACAGCCTCAAGCCCGTGATACCAAAGGATATAGAGTTGCTGGAAGAGCGCATCGTCAACGACTCACTCCGGCAAGTCATCACGCAGGACACTGCACGTCTGGCCATCGTAATCGACTCGCTGCGCACACTGTGGCAGTCGGAACAGGTGATACCGCAGGAGTTCATACCCGTAACCAGTTTTGTGCACACGTTCAACTTGCGATGCCTCATGCACAACAACTACGTGCGCTCAGGCCTGCCCACCGACTATCTGTCGCACGACCCATACTACCGCTCATCCTACGCCAACTTCTCCGATGAGACACGCGCCATCAGCGTGAGCAACACGCTTGGCGTGCAACTGCGCGAAGGGTTCAACAAGTGGGCTAAGGCAGGTGTAACGCTGTTTGCCACACATCAGCTGGATCACTTCAATCTGCCGTCTCTGGCTACCAACGACAGCACTGATATCTATCAGTCCTATCGCGAAAACCACCTCAGCATAGGCGGAGAACTGCTCAAACAACAAGGTCACACACTGCACTACAAAGCCAGCGCAGAACTGTGGGTAGCTGGCCCCAAGGCGGGCGACTTGGACCTGCAGGGACATGCTGACCTCAACCTACGTTGGGGACACGACACCGTCAGGCTCAAGGCACTGGCACACTTCCAGAACATCACACCCGCATTCTACTATCGCCACTACCACAGTCAGACCACGTGGTGGGACAATTCGCTCGACCAGGAGACACGTAGCCGCATCGAAGGCACACTCTCGCTCGACCGCACCCACACCAGCCTACGCTTCGGAGTGGAGAACATAACAGGCTATACGCATCTGGCCATGCAACGCTCGCCTGTCTACGACAGCGACGGCACAACAATAACCGCCTACACCAACGACGTCGGCGTGGCCCAGCAGAGCGGTAGCACACAGGTGCTGAGTGCTACTCTGGAGCAAAACCTCCAAGCAGGCATCTTCCATTGGGACAATGCCGTAACATGGCAGCAGTCATCACGCCAGGAAGTCATTCCATTGCCCAAACTGATGCTCTACTCCAACCCCTACATACTCTTCCACATTGCCACCGTGCTGCGTGTGGAACTGGGTGCTGATATGCGCTACTTCACATCCTACTATGCGCCCGACTATGCTCCATTTATCAATAACTTTGCTGTACAGGATGCATCTGCAGAACGTGTGAAGGTTGGCAATTGGCCTATTATCAACGCATATGCCAACTTAGCTATCAAGCGCGTGCGAGGCTATGTCAACGTGACACACGTTAATGCTGGCAATGGTCACGCATTCTGGGCACCACACTACCCTATTGACCCCATGAGCATCCATATCGGCATTTCATGGAATTTCTATGACTAGAGTATATCTTCTATAGACACTTCATATATACTCATACGCTATGTTGAAAAGCAAAAATAGCTTAAACATAGTCCCCTTTGCATCTTAAAAAACTGAAAAATGCAGCTCTTTACGACATTCGTACAGAGCTGTTTTTTATTTATCTTTGCATTGTAATTATATACATCAACAACCCTAAAAACGTTTAACAATCATCATGGCAAAGACAACAGACATTCAGATTGAGAAGAGCCGCAACCTCATAGGAGGACTGCGCCGTCACCTGAGCGAGAGAGGAGCAACAGGTTTCACCATTGGCGATATCGACCAGATGGAACAAGCAGTATCTCAGCTTGCAGAAGCCAGTGCCGAAGTAGACCGCCTGCGCGAAGAACTGGCACCTAAGGTGAAGCACATGAACGAAATCATGCTTCATGTCAAGACCGATTATGCCGAATACAAGAAGAAACTGAAGGGCTACTATCCCCAGGAACGCTGGTTTGACTACGGCATACCAGACAAGCGATAACATCAGACAATCAGAAGAAAGGCGCGGCTTCACAGCCACGCCTTCTCTATGTTGTTTGGAAAGAAATGTATTGTTTGGAAATTGGATTTAAGCTGTACTTTGGTGTCCACGCTTACTGCGCAGCCTCCTCCTCTGTGTTAGCTTCTGCAGCAGCTGCAGCCTCTGCCTCTGCCTTTGCAGCAGCTTCAGCGGCCTTCTTGTCGGCTACCTTCTTTGCAATCTCTTCGTTGGCCTTCTTCTCAGCAGCGAGCAGTGCATCGGCAGTAGCCTTCTTGTCGGCTGCCTCCTTGTCTGCTATTGCCTTGAGACCTTTCTGACGATCAGCCTTCCAAGCGTTGAACTTCACTTGGGCTGAAGCCTCATCAAATGCGCCCTTCTTGACGCCACCACGCAGGTGCTTCATCAAGTAAACGCCCTCACGGGAAAGAATGTTGCGCACAGTGTCGGTGGGCTGAGCACCCGTCTCTACCCAATAGAGTGCGCGGTCAAAGTTCAAATCTACAGTGGCAGGATTGGTGTTTGGATTGTAGGTTCCAATCTTCTCTGTAAACTTACCGTCGCGCGGAGCTCTTACATCTGCAATGACGATGCTGTAGAAGGCATAACCCTTACGCCCATGTCGTTGCAATCTGATTTTTGTTGCCATAAATAAATTGGTTAATTAATAGGTTTGAAACTTATGCTGCCATCTCGTGACAGCGGGCGCAAAGGTACTGCTTATTTCCGAAACCGCCAAACGATACGCTAGATTCTTACCCATTTAATTAGACCTATAGGTCAATTTGCAGGCTGCGGCAACCCTCAAAGACCGATATACCCTGGCATTTTGCGTGATTCAAACGTTTGAGAGGACAGATTGGCGTTCAAAAATGC
>CALEPV010000071.1 GCA_937910905.1 uncultured Prevotellaceae bacterium | reverse complement strand
GGCCGCGCTCGGGACTTGCACCCGTTAGATTATGCCCATGTCGGGCGAACAAGATTCCCCGCCGCATCTCACGACGCAGCGGGGTGTGCACCTATATAGGCCAACGTTTACTTTACTTCTTTGCTGTCAATTGCGGTCACAATCTTTGTGAAGGTGTTATTAGGCTTTGGCTTCATGCCCTTGAAGTACGTGGTCTCGCCATTCACAAAGGACTTGATGCAGGGCCAGTTGCGAGGCACCCATTGTGTGCCGCGTGTGCGGGTGACGACGAAGTGGAAACCCATGTCGTCGCAGCAGATGCTTAGGGCGAAGCTCCCACGCACGGCGTCTTTTACATCGTGGCAATAGAGTATCGGTTCAAAGAGCGGGTCATATATCGAAACGTTGTAATAGTATTGGAAGAACATATCCTGCTCGCAATCTGTGAACCTCAGCGCCATGCTGTCTATGGCAGCGAGAAGCTGCGTAGCCAGCTGCGGTTGTTCTCGGGGTACGGTATAGATGGTGGCATCGGTCTCTCCCTCTTTGGTATATATGCCATAGCTCATCATCGAGACAAACTCGTTGCCGTTTTCGTGCCAGATGGAATCGGAGTAGTCCTTGTCGTGACGCCAGAATGCCTGGCGGGGCTTGATGCGATGCTGTCGGAACAACCGAGCTACATCGTCCACCAGCTCTGTTGTTGTGTACTTTTGCGAGGAGTCAGCATCAGAAAGTCTCACCATATAGCTGAACTGACCTATGTAAGAACCTTCAACATTGTGTGGATGATAGTCGAAAGAGATGTATTCGTCGGAGAAAAAGTATGTATGACCTGCCTGCCTATAGCGGTCGGTTCGTGCAGAGTCGCCGCACAGGTTCATGGAGTAGATGATTGTGTCGTTGCCTCCCTGATGGAACTCATAGTGATAGCTTTCCTGTGCATCCTCCTGCAGCTGGTCGAGGGTGCGCCGTATGGTCGCGACTTGCCGCTTCAGCATCTCCTTCTCATGCTGCAACAGGCTGTCCTGCCTGTGCTTGTCATCGCTCAGATACATATTTGGGCTGTAATAGACAGATGCGCTATAGAGCAGTCGTTGTGAATCGGATTGCCCGCCGCTCTTGATGATGCGGGATGTTTTCTCCAGCTGGCCAAGCTGGTCTATGAGCTGCTGCACCTTCGGGTTAATCTGCGCCTGCGCTGTAGCGCATAGTAGTGCAAGCATCGTGATAAGTGTTGTTCGTTTCATTGTGTGCATATTCAGATTGATGTGTTAGAATTGAACCGTTGCCTGTGTCTCTTGCCGTACTGTTTGCGTCAGCCGCATTCCACGTGCGCGCAGTTCGCTCACCGAAGGCATCGTCGCAATGTCGGGTATGTCTGAGGCCTCTATGACATACGCCACTACATCGGGCGATATTTGTACGGTTCGTATTGTCTTATACTCACATACCTGTGGTCTTGCTTCCGTGGATGGAATGACCTGTACATCCTGTTGTGACTCTTCATCATGCCTCTGCTCTTCTCTGCTAGCGAGCTGTACCGCTTGCTTCTTCGTTGCTCTTACTGGTGGCTCTTCTGCTGGCGCAGTTTCAGGCTCAGCAGCTGTGGGGTCTTCTGCTGGCACAGCTTCTGCTATCACCGCCTCTGCAACTACCGTTTCGTGTTGTTCAGGCCAAAGCACAAAGGCGATGACAAGCATGGCCGCTACGCTGCCCGCCCACATCCACAGGGTGTAGTTCCTCCTACGCTTCCTTGCCTGAATCTTAGCCATCACCTGGTCGGCAAAGTCATCTGTCAGTTGCGGCATATTCCTGCTGCGTCGCTCCATAGCATCGCGCAAAGCCTTATCTATATTATCGTTCCTCGTCATATCAATTGTCAATTATACATTATCAATTGTCCATTATTCTCTTAAGCTTCTGCCTTATTCGCTGAAGCCTGCTGGCCAGTGGTCCTGTCGGCACGTCCATCACCTCTGCAATCTCGCCGAGCGTACGTCCCTCGTAGTAGCGCAGGTGCAGCAACGAGCGCTCCTCCGGACGCAGGCGGTCTATAGCATCGTCGAGTTGTGCGAGGCGGTCGGTTTCAGATAATATACCTGCGCTGTCGGGGATTGGCAGCTGCAGCTCATGCTGTGTATATTGCTCCTCACGCAGCGGCAGCGGTGCATAGCCGTGACTGCGCAGATGGTTCAAGGCGGCATTGTGTGCAATGCGGCTAAGCCACGTACTGAACGATGCCCGCGCAGGGTCGAAGTCGGCAAGATACTTGAAGGCTCGCACAAACACATCCTGTGTCAGCTCCTCCACATCCCTGTCGTCCTCCACCATCTGCCCCACCAGCAGCTGCACACTCCGTCCGTACCTGCTCATCAGGTACCTGTAGCCCTCTGGCTTTCCCTCGCATGCAGCGCTTATCATCTGTGTTTCCAGTTCGCTCATTATTGATGTCTTTGCCCTTATATACACACCCAACCCGAAAATATGTCGGTCGCCATCGCGAAATTATCAATAATCCCCCGTTTTGCGATGGCAATAATGAGATAATGCGTACTTTTGCAGCCAGTAGTAATTCAATGTATGACAAACTATGGCAACAGCAACTATTCGTAAGCCTGCATCGTTCCGTCTTCGTGCCGACCTGTTAGAGAGAATGAAGTACAATGCAGCTCGGGAGAACCGCACCCTGAACAACTACGTTGAAAGTGTTCTTCTCGATTCTGTTTATTACGAGCCAAACGAAGTGACAAAGGCCGCCATTGAAGAGGCTATGTCCGGAAGGAATCCTAACAAAGTCTATGACAGCGCAGACGAAATGCATCGCGACATACTATCCGAGGAATAAAACAACTACAACACAATACCGCAAGGACTTAAAGCGGTATCGGAGCAACCCATCCCCTCCAAGTTCAAACCTCACTTGCTGCAGGGCAACTACAAAGGCTGCATGGAGTGCCACATTCAGGGAGACTTTCTCCTGATATGGGTTGACGAGATGCATAATGTTATCGAGCTTGTACGTCTTGGCAGCCATAGCGAGCTGTTTGGTTAAGCTGATTTCAGCATTTCCACACCAAATGTTTTGTGCATCAATTAATTCTCCCTACTTTTGCGGTGTAAATACCTATTATATGCAGCATATAGTGTTATGATAGCTACAACAACGATACCATTGGAGGGTATTATAACATTCCTCGATTCAATGACACTCAGCACACAGAATAAGAGATGGCTGGGTGAACATCTGATTGAGCAAGCTAATCAAGAGCAAAGTCAGATAGAGGCTACACGTGAACATGCACGTATATTAAAAGGGATGAATGATGCTTTCAAGGAAGTCAGGTTGGCGCGTGATGGAAAGTTGCAAGGCCGTCCACTAACGGAAGTACTAAATGAGATATAACTTCACGACCTACCCTACCTTTGATAAGGAGCTGAAACGACTTGCCAAGAAATACAAGTCGTTGAAGCAGGACATCCTTGAACTTATCCAGGAAATAACGCAGAACCCGGATCTCGGCATAGACTTGGGGAATGGTATTTACAAATATCGCATATCCATTGCTTCAAAAGGAAAGGGGAAGCGAGGAGGTGGACGTGTCATTACGATGAACATCATCGCTGCTGACGATGAAACAGAGATTGGTTTCATATACATATACGACAAATCCGAAAGAAGCAATGTAAACGATAATGAGATTAAAGACCTAATGCAAAAAAATGGTCTTTAATATAACGGCAGGCTTACTTCTACGTAAGGAATCTGCCATCTATACATAATCATATCTCCTGTAGCGGCAGGACATAACATATACATTTTATTTGCTCAATCGCTCCTCGAATTGGTACCTCAGATAGTGAAATGAGCAAAGACTAATCACATGAGGCTTGTGCTATAAGCGCAGGTTTCCCATAGTGATTAGTAGGTCGTACCAAACCTCGAGGAGCGTATGGAGAATGCCTGCGCTTTCTTGCTGCCGATTTATTAGTGGCACTTCAAAAGTTGGTTTTGTGAATACCGATCTGACTATAATGTCTATCGTACTAATAATATGTGGCTTAACTTCTCTATCGAGATAGTTACGGAACACAGGCGGCTCGACTGCTTTGTTGGCACACTTCGAAATAGACTGTGCTATTAGGATGCAGGCGAGCCGCCTGCGCTCCCAAGTTAAATGCAGGCGAGCCGCCTGCGGCCCCAGGGATGAAAGTACAAATGGTTGAATTTGGGATAGGGCTTTGAAGGTGTGCTTGAACATTAATTTGCATTTGTTAACACGAAAAGCCCACCAAATTGAGGGTGTTTTGCGGTGCAAAGTGATGTTATAGGGTAAAATATGGTGGTTTGGTGGGGACTTTTGAGAGCAAAATGGAGCTTTGATGTCATTTTTGTGCATGATTTAGGAGTCTCTTGAGGGTAAGGCCCACCAAAGGTCACCAAGAAGCTCACCAGATAATAAATTTATAATGAGGTAGTTAATATGGAATGGTGGGCTTTATTGTGATGATTGAATACAAAAGTGCATGTATATAGAGGAAAAACAGCGAAATACATATTGACCAATGCTTATTGATGCATCAATAGGGGTGCAACATCACGTCGATGCATGTGCGGCATCGCGTCAATGAGGTCGTTGCAACGCATCGATGAGGGTGCTGCATTGCGATGTCTCAATCGTTGCATCGCGATGTCTCCCGCAATGCATCGCGATGTCTCGACTGCTGCATCGCGATGCAACGCATACTGCACCGCGGTGCAAGATAGGGTGGACCGTGGTGCAGCGCATCCTGCAGCGTGCTGCACAACGCAGAGTAGCGTGCTGTTGAAAGAAGAACAGCACGCCGTTGAAAGCCGAGCAGCGTGCTGTTGGAAGAAGAACAGCACGCTAATGAATACAAGAAAGCCGTGCAGCAGATGCGTATTGATCTGCTGCACGGCTTGTGCTTATACCTTATTATATATAAGGGATTATGTACGGAAGACTATCCGAGGAAGCTGAGGAGGATGCCTGCGGCAACGGCAGAACCGATAACGCCCGCAACGTTGGGGCCCATGGCGTGCATGAGCAGGAAGTTGCTGGGGTCGGCCTTGGCTCCTTCGACCTGCGACACACGGGCTGCCATAGGAACGGCACTCACGCCGGCAGAGCCGATGAGCGGGTTGATCTTCTCCTTGAGGAACAGGTTCATGAACTTGGCCAGCAGCACACCACCCGCTGTACCGAAACCGAAAGCAACGATGCCCACGATGAGGATGCCGAGGGTCTGGGCGTTGAGGAACGCCTCGGCTGTGGCGGTAGCTCCTACCGTTGTGCCGAGGAAGATGACCACGATGTTGTTCAACTCGTTCTGCACGGTCTTGCTCAGACGTTCCACTACTCCACTCTCCTTCATCAGATTGCCCAGCATGAGGCAGCCGATAAGCGTAGCAGCCGATGGGAGTATGAGGCTCACGATGATAGCCACCACGATGGGGAAGACTATCTTCTCCTTCTTCGAGACGGTGCGCAGCTGCGACATCTTGATGCGGCGCTCGCTCTCTGTGGTGAGGGCACGCATGATGGGCGGCTGGATGACAGGCACCAGAGCCATGTAGCTGTAGGCTGCCACAGCGATAGGGCCAAGAAGATGCGGAGCGAGCTTCGATGTGAGGAAGATGGCCGTAGGGCCATCAGCACCACCGATGATACCGATGGAGGCTGCTTCGGGGCTTGAGAAGTCCATGAGATGAGCCACGATGAAGGTCACGAAGATACCCAGCTGAGCGGCAGCACCGAGCAGCAGGCTCTTCGGGTTGGCAATCAGCGGGCCGAAGTCTGTCATGGCACCCACGCCCATGAAGATGAGGCAAGGATAGATGCCCATCTTCACACCGATGTAGAGGATGTCCAGCAGTCCACCCTCGGCCAGCACATGACGATAGCTGTGGTAGTACTCGCTGCCCTTCTTCAGGAACTCATCGTTCCAGAGATAGGTGTGGAACAGGCCTGCATCGGGTATGTTGCTGAGCAGCATACCGAAGGCTATAGGCAGGAGCAGCAGCGGCTCGTACTCCTTCTTGATGGCAAGGTAGAGAAGGAGGCAGGCGATGCAGATCATCACAGCATTCTTCCAGCCTTCGCCCACGAAGAACGAGGTGATACCCATGTCTGTCCAGAACTTGTTCATCGCAGAGGCGAAGTCGAAGTCCTGAGCAGAGGCTAACGCCGGTATCATCATAAAACAAGCAAGCAAGAGCAGCCTCACCCACCGTCCCCCTCTCCAAGGGGCGAGGGGGAGTATATACTCCCGCAGTTGGTTTGCTATTGTATTCATATCTAATACGCCGTTATAATTCTATTGTTGAAAGGTTAAGACAGCTCCACCAGAGCCTGACCGTTCTGCACCTGGTCGCCCTGCTGAACGAGGATGTTCTTCACGGTGCCGCCGAACTCGGTAGTGATGTTGTTCTCCATCTTCATAGCCTCCATCACCACAACGGTGTCACCAGGATTGAGCTGCTGACCTACGGAAGCAACAATCTTGGTGATTGTGCCAGGCAGCGGAGCCGTAACGGTGTTGGCGCCAGCAGGCACAGCCACTGGCTTCTGAGCAGGAGCGGGAGCCGCCTGAGGTGCGGGACCATCGGCAGGAGCCGTCTGAGGCACAGCCAGACCTTCGAATTCAACCAGCGCATCGCCCTGGTTCACGCTCTGACCTGCAGCCACGTGAATCTTGCGTACGATGCCGTCGGACTCGGCTGTGATGCTGTTCTCCATCTTCATAGCCTCCATAGTGACGAGGGTGTCGCCCTTCTTCACCTTTGCGCCCTCAGCCACCAGCACCTTGGTGATGGTACCAGGAAGGGGAGCAGCCACAACGCCTGCAGCCACAGGAGCGGCAGCGATGGGCTTGGTGAACACAGGAGCAGGAGCAGCTGCGTGGTGGATAACTGGACGTGGAGCGTGCTGAGCGAGTTCAGGCACCTCTACACTATAGGTATTCTCGTTGATGGTCACGGACAGCACACCAGCCTCCTGGGGCTCTACAGTAGCCTTCACTTCCTTGCCATCAATAGTAAACTTGAATTGTTTCATGGATAAATTTTACGATTCACGATTTCACGATTTCACGATTTCACAATGGCAACCTACGACAGACAACCGCATTCTTTGACAACGACTTCGTACTATCGTAAATTGTCCAATTGTCCAATTTCATAGGTGTTGATTCAGCTCGGAGTGCCAAGCTGGGTGGTCGGTGTGATGTATGGTGAGCGTACCGCTCTCCTCGTCGTGCTGGCTCTGGAGATAGAGATAGACGGCTGTTGCCACAGCTGCATGTTCTGAATTCTGTGCAATCTCATCCTCCGCAATCTTCTCCTTCACAGCCACAGCGCCTGCCTTGATCTTGCTGGTGGTCTTAGGAGCCACAGCCGTGAATATCTGAAGCACAAGTACCAACAGTATGAGGATGCAGAACACAGTGCCTATGCCTAAGCCTGTCATCAGCCATACGGTGGACCAGTTTATTGTTAGGATTGTCATAATATCGGACCCCCTCCCCGCATTCCCGAGCAAAGCTCGCCTACCCATAGCTCCTCCCTCTCAAGGGGGAGAGTAGAATGAAGTTGGCTACTGAGAGGTTATAGGGTCATTCTTTTTAACGGTGGGTTCTATTAATTCGCTTTGTCCTATTTGAAGCTTATTTTTGAGTGCAGAGTGTGCCCCCGCCCTCACATGGAGGGTGAGGGAAGCGTCTACTTTTTACAACGGAATGTTACCGTGCTTCTTGGCTGGGTTGGTCAGCTTCTTGTCGGCCAGCATAGAGAGGGCGCGTATCACGCGGAAGCGAGTGTTGCGCGGCTCGATGACATCGTCGATATAGCCGTACTTGGCAGCATTGTATGGATTGGCGAAAAGCTTGGTGTACTCAGCCTCCTTCTCGGCGATGAACTCCTTGGCTGCCTCAGGACCTTTCTCTTCCTTAATAGCCTTAGCCTCCTTTGCATAGAGCACAGCAGCAGCACCCGCAGCACCCATCACAGCAATCTCAGCCGATGGCCATGCGTAGTTGATGTCGCCACGCAGCTGCTTACAGCTCATCACGATGTGCGAGCCGCCGTAGCTCTTGCGCAGGGTCACAGTCACCTTAGGCACGGTGCACTCGCCGTAGGCGTAGAGCAGCTTGGCACCGTGCAGAATCACAGCATTGTACTCCTGGCCTGTACCTGGCAGGAAGCCCGGCACGTCGACGAGTGTCACGATAGGAATGTTGAAGGCATCGCAGAAGCGCACGAAGCGCGCACCCTTACGGCTTGCGTTGCAGTCGAGCACACCTGCCAGCTGCTTGGGCTGATTGGCCACGATGCCCACGCTCTCACCGTTGAAGCGGGCGAAGCCCACGATGATGTTCTTTGCAAAATTGGGCTGAACCTCGAAAAACTCGCCGCCGTCCACGATGGAAGCGATTACCTCGTACATGTCGTAAGGCATGTTCGGGTTGTCGGGGATAATCTCGTTGAGATAGTCGTCCTTGCGGTCTATGGGGTCCGTGCACTCCACACGCGGCGTCTTCTCCAGATTGTTCTGGGGGATGTAGCTGAGCAACTGCTTGATCATTGCCATAGCCTCTTCCTCGCTGGCAGCTGTGAAGTGTGTCACACCGCTCTTGGTGGAGTGTACGCTTGCGCCTCCCAGCTCCTCCTGTGTCACCACCTCGCCCAGCACGGTCTTCACCACGGCAGGACCTGTGAGGAACATGTAGCTGGTGCCTTCCATCATCAGAGTGAAGTCGGTCAGCGCAGGGCTATATACAGCACCACCTGCACAAGGACCGAAGATACCGGAGATTTGAGGTATAACGCCCGAGGCCAAGATGTTGCGCTGGAAAATCTCGCTGTAGCCGGCCAGCGCGTTGATACCCTCCTGAATACGGGCACCGCCCGAATCGTTAAGGCCGATGACAGGTGCACCCATCTTCATGGCTGCATCCATCACCTTGCAGATCTTCTGTGCCATAGTTTCCGACAGCGAACCTGCGTTCACGGTGAAGTCCTGAGCGAAGACATAAACAAGGCGACCAGCTACGGTGCCATAACCTGTCACCACGCCGTCGCCCATAAACTGCTTCTTCTCCATGCCGAAATTATGGCAGCGATGTGTCACGAACATGTCCATCTCCTCGAAGCTGCCCTCGTCGAGCAACATGTCTATGCGCTCACGAGCTGTGTACTTTCCACGTTCATGCTGCTTGGCGATGGCTTTCTCGCCGCCACCCACACGGGCTTTGGCACGGAGCTCAATCAGCTCCTGAATCTTCTCTGTTTGTTTGCTCATTGCTTTAGTTAAGAGATTGTATGTAGTTGTCTTGATGCACTATTGCAAAACGCGTTGCAAAGATAACTCTTGTTGAAAAGACAACCAAGCAATCACATTCGCATTTTTATTCTTTGATAAAAAAAGCCGCTCGCTTGTAACACATCAATGAATTATTTGTATTTTTGCGACTGGATAACCGCATAAAACCAACTTATAACCAAATCCAATCAACAATGAAACCAACTCTATTCCTACTTGCTGCTGGCATGGGTAGCCGCTACGGTGGCTTGAAGCAGCTTGATGCACTCGGTCCTAACGGCGAAACCATCATGGATTACAGCATCTACGATGCCATCCAAGCCGGCTTCGGTAAAATTGTGTGGGTGATCCGTCGCGACTTCGAGGAGCAGTTCCGCACACAGATACTGAAGAAGTACGAGGGTCAGATCCCTTGTGAGCTCTGCTTCCAGGCTCTCGACGACCTGCCAGAAGGCTTCACCGTACCCGAAGGCCGCGTTAAGCCGTGGGGCACCAACCACGCTGTGCTGATGGGCAAGGACGTTATCAAGGAGCCTTTCTGCGTCATCAACTGCGACGACT
>CALEPV010000070.1 GCA_937910905.1 uncultured Prevotellaceae bacterium | reverse complement strand
GTCAAATGTAACTGATGACATATGAATTGTACCAAGTTATTTTTTAACGATTACTTAACACACATAATGTGCCATGCAGATGCTGCGATGAGCACTAAAATCAAGAATGCTTGCGTGCTACAGATATTTTATGCTATATTTGCGACTGCACGATGCGTGCTTGTAAGCTAACTAACTATCATCAATATGAAACGACTTTACTCAACACTCCTGCTTCTCAGCGTATTGTTGCTGGGAGGTGTGAACTCTGTGTGGGCTGCTGCGTCAGGTGCCGGCGATGGCGAGGCCGACCTCAAGGGACGCGAGCTCTACGACTACCAAATCGCCCAAATCGGCAACCAAGGTCTGGTGCGACTGTACAACAAGCGCAGTTCAACCTCATTCCTGACGGCAAACACCACTGGTGCAGTTGTAGGAGCCAAGCGAGCCACAACCGGCTTCAGCCAGATTTGGATTGTGCAGAAGAGCGGTAGCGGTTACACTCTGCGTAGCGCCAACACCGGCGACTATTTGCAGGCTGACTTCGGCACACCCGCTGGTGCGCCCGCTACATTGTACATACAGTACAGCCCGAACAATACTTCGACACAGGCGTATATCAACATATCGTCGGATGCATCGTTTGCAGGGCAGACGTGTCTGAACCTCAACGGCGACGGCAAGACACTCTACAAGTGGTCCTATGCTGGCGACCCAGGCTCAGACTGGGCCATAGAGCTGGCCACCGACATCAGCCTGGACGATGTCAAGGCACACTTCAATGAGGCCAAGGGATATGCGTCGGAGCTGGTCAGCGACCACTATTACCGGCTGGTCAGCGTGGCTTACGACCGCTATGTGACCGAGGCCGATGGCATCCTGACAACGCTGTCGCGTGACGATAGCAACTTCGCTCAGTACTGGAAGTTCGAGAAGTCCGGCACAGGCTGGACCATCAAGAATGTGTTCTCAGACCGTTATGTACAGACGCAAGGGACAACCAGCGCGCAGTACAGGACCGGTGTCAATGCCTCTGTGTTCTATATCCGTTCGACTGGCGATGAGTGGGAACACACCTTCTACATCACCAATACCTACACGACGGGTCATGCCGCAGGTATGCACACTGCTTCAACACAGGGCTATGATGTGGTCAACTGGACAAGCAATGCAACGGCATCGGTGTGGGCATTCCAGGAGGTGGAGCTCACCGACGAGCAGATTGCCGATGCGCAGAAGCCATACAAAGAGTACCTTGACATGCTGTCAAACCAGACGAAGTACCAGGCTAACCTTGATGCGCTGTTTGCGGACAAGGCCTGCACAACGCTGATGGCCGACATCGCAACTTTGAGCGACGAGGCTTTGGCTGCCAATGCCGACTATGCCGCACTGCCTGCCACGATACAGAGCATGGTGTTGAAGGTGAAGAACAACACCTGGCAGCAGTTCAAGAACAATAAGACAGGCTACACCGCCGACTACGAGCGCTTCTTCCGTATAGCCGACTACAAGGTGTACAGCAACTACAGCGAGATGGCCAGCGGATCCAACACCGCAATGAGCAATGCCTATGGCAAGCTGTCCGGTCCAACTGGCATCGTGGCCAATGCAGGCGATATGCTGTGCATTTATGTGGATCAGGGAGCTATGAGCGAATGCATGTTGCAAGTGGAGGCAGTGACAACAGAGGGCGTGCCTGGCAATCATCCGACTGGTACATGCACCAGCCTGCATGAAGGTCTCAACCTGCTCTATTTCTCCAAGCAGGCCGTGATATATATCTTCTATCAGGCCAGCAACACGGCTCGCAAGCTAAGCCTGTACCCTGACATTAAGATACACATTGAGGGTGGCCAGCTGCAAGGCTACTGGGATGCAACACGCGGCATGACCAACGCTGACTGGGCTCTGCTACAGCAGGACTTGCTGAAGGCATGTAACGTACTGAACCTGAAGACAGAACACCTCGTGTTCGTAATGAATGCCGAGCTGATAAAAACGTGCGAGCCCACTGAGATGGAGGGCCTGATGCGAGTGTGGGAGCAGATACCAGCCAACGAGGACAGATACATGGGACTTGAGGACTTCGCAGAGCGTCGTCGCAACGTGTGGAACTGCTTCAGCATCGACTACCAGTATATGTTTGCCACAACATATGGCACCTACTATAACGAGACCACCCTGCCCACCATTATGAACTACTACAACATGACGCATCAGGGCAATGGCAACGAGGGCGGTGCCATCTGGGGACCATCGCACGAGATGGGCCACAACCGCCAGAGCGTGATCAACGTGGTGGGCACAACGGAGAGTTCCAACAACGTGTTCTCCAACATCAACATGTTCGAGCAGGGCATCAGCACCACACGAGGCGCATCGGTGGCCGATGTGTTCACGGGCCTTGTGGATCAGACACCGTGGAATGGCCGCGACATATGGGTGAGCACGCGTCTGTACTTCCAGCTGTACCTCTACTTCCACGTAGAGGGTCACGACACCGAATTCCTGCCCAAGCTCTTTAAGGCTATGCGCAAGAGCGGCATCAACAAGGGCACCTACAGCAGCGATGCCACATGGACCGACGACGAGGGTACACACTCGGGCGCTTACCTGACCAATGGTGCCAACGACTACCTGAAGCTGGCTAAGACAATCTGCGATGTGGCCGAGGCCGACCTCAGCGAGTTCTTTGAGGCCTATGGCATGTTTGAGCCCGTAACGAAGTACCATGTTAACGACTACTCCAACTATCTTGTCACCACGGCCAGGTCGTCCATCACTCAGGCCAAGGCTTACATGAGGAAGTACCCCAAGAAGCTGGGCAATATAATGTTCATCGACGACCGCATAGTAAAGCACAAGGCTATAGCCGACAATACTTTCGAGGGCGTGCCCGCATCCGACGGCTACCGTGTGAACTGCAACAACTCCACGGGCTACAGCGTAGGCACATCCGGCAACTATGGCGACTACGACGACTTCGACCTGCATGAGGACTACCGCGTGGACGGTGCCTACTTCACCATCAGTGGTAACCTCATTCAGTTCCGTGGAACAGGAGCCGTGGGATATAAGTTCTATGACCTCGACGGCAACCTTATCTGGGCCACCAACCGCCGTTCGGCCACACTGCCACAGCGCCTGCGCACGCTGGGACCAGACAACTACCGCGTGGTGGCTGCTGAGGCTATCGGTACCGATGTGCCTTGCCCATACGTGAGCACAGACCATGCTAACAACGTTGCCAAGGTGTACTTTGGCTCTGCCGATGGCAGCCGCACATGGCACGCTACCGACCAGGTGAGCTTTGATGGCTACCTGCCAGAGAACGCTCTGGCTGTGCTTGAGACAGCCGATGCTCCAGCCAACGTCACAGCTGCCACCAACGTCATCGCTGCAGATAGCACTGCACAGTCCATCGTCATCAACGGCGACCAGCCTTTATACATTCCAGTTGAGACTACAGCAGCATCGCTCACATTCGCCAAGAGCGGCACGGGTTATGCAGCCCTCAGCCTGCCCTTCGATGTGACCGATACAGACATTGCTGGCCTACAGACAGCCCGCTATGCCAGCGAACAGCTGCAGCTGCAGCCCGCTACAAGCGTAGCTGCCGGCCAGCCGGTGGTGGTGCAGGGCGACGTCCAGCTAACCCTGACCAATGCCAAGCTGCACGCAGGCGACTACCAGACGGCATCTGGTATCAACGTACTCGCGTCCGACGGACAGAGCGTCGTGGTGACCGAGACAGCCACGCCGTTCACCTACAATATGGATGCCGCCACAGCTATCCGTGCCATCGATGCCGCTACAGGTGCAGCTACCAACCGCGCCATCAGCGTCTACGACCTCACAGGCCGCCGCTTGGCAGCGCCCACACGTGCAGGCATCTACATCATCTCCGGTCGCAAGGCAGCCGTCGTGAAGTAATATCAGATAACCATATATACATAGGTATAGCAAGCAGCCGCTCGCGCTCCCGTTTAGGGAGCGCGGGCGGCTTGCTTGTAAGAAATACCGGCTAACTTGCGTCGTATCTGCAGCAAATGTGCTACCTTTGCTGCACGTAATGCCGCCTGTAGGCGGCGCAGGCACAAACATTATGACAGCAGACACAGGCCAACAACCATCACTCCCCGCGGGTACAATCCTCAAGCATGGCGACTACCGTATAGACCGACTGCTAGGCAGCGGCGGCTTCGGCAACACCTATCTGGCATTCGACAACAATATGCAGGTGGCGTGTGCCATCAAGGAATTCTTCTTGGACGGCTACAACGTGCGCCAAAGCAATGGCACCGTGACCATAGGCACAGGCACGCGGCGTGACATCGTGGACAAGCAACGCGAGAAGTTCCGCACCGAGGCCCTGCGTCTGTTCCGCCTGAAGCACACCAACATCGTGGGCGTGCACGGCTTCTTCGAGGAGAACGGCACAGCCTACTACGTGATGGACTTTGTCAAGGGGCAGAGCTTGGCGTCGCTCTTGAAGAACAACCAAGGCCCGTTCTCCGAAACCAAGGTGATGCAGGAGATCATGCCGCAGCTGCTCGATGCGCTGGAGTACATACACTCCCAGCCCGAAATGGTGCTCCATATGGACCTCAAGCCGGAGAATATCATGCTGCGAGCCGATGGCAATGTGTGCCTCATCGACTTCGGTGCCAGCAAAGCATTCGACTTCTACAGTGAAGACCGTCCATCCACCATCAGCAGCTACACGCCCCTCTTTGCACCGCCTGAGCAGATAGATAACCTCACCGAGCATATAGGTCCGTGGACCGACTTCTACGCCCTTGGCGGCACGCTCTACGAGCTCCTGACCTGCAAGAAACCGCCCCGCGTGAGCGATGTAATCAACCGCAAGGATGCTGCCTTCGACTATTCGCAGGTGCCGCAGCTCAGCGCCAAGGTCCGTCAGCTGATACGCTGGATGATGCAGCCAGAGCGTGAACGTCGCCCGCAGTCGGTAGCTGAGATACGCAATGCGCTCAGCGGGGAGAGCGTGGAGCAGGGTGTGGAGCAGTCGACAAGTGTTGCCAGCAATGAGAACAAGACCAAGGTCGATGTCGCTGATGCTCTGCCAGCGAGCAAATTACATTGGTTGCGCAAGGCGGCATTAATCCTCGTGCCAGCGGTGGTTATTGTGCTGGGGCTGTTTATTACACGAGACTATGGTGTAGAACAACCGGAAGCAGAGTCGCCTGATGAGCAAATGGTGGAGGTGGCAAACGGTAATCTGACCTTTCATGTCAGAGGCGTATCGTTTACGATGGTTGCAGTTGAAGGCGGTACATTCACTATGGGAGCCACAAGCGGTGTTAGGTATTGTGATAATCGTCCTGCTCACAAAGTAACGTTAGATGGCTATTGCATTGGCGAAACCGAGGTGACACAAGCCTTATGGAAGGCTGTGATGGGCAGTAATCCCTCTAACTTTTATGGGGACGATCTTCCTGTGGATGGTGTTAGCTGGGAAGACTGCATGGACTTTATAGCCCGTCTTAACTCAATAACAGGCTATTCCTTCTGTCTGCCCACAGAGGCTGAATGGGAGTATGCGGCTCGTGGAGGTAATAAGAGTAGAGGGTATGAGTACAGTGGCAGCAATAATATCGGCGAGGTAGCATGGTATGGAATAAATAGTCGTGATACAACTCACCCAGTTAAGGGCAAAGCTCCCAATGAACTTGGTCTCTATGATATGAGTGGCAATGTATACGAGTGGTGCCAGAATTGGTTTGATGGCTACAGTTCTACCTCTCAGATTAATCCCACAGGGCCTGATTACGGTACAACTAGGGTGATTCGTGGTGGTAGCTGGCGCAGCAATGAAGCGTATGTCCGTGTAGCTTATCGCAGCTACTGTATGCCGTCGAACAGCAGTAAAACCATTGGCTTTCGTTTAGCTCTGTAGTCTTTCCGTTAGCTGTTAGGGTGCCGCAAAGGGCTGGGGCGTATGCAATAGGCCTTGCTCTATTATCGTGTAGCGTGTTCAGCGTCATTTAGGATGATAAATGCGCAGCCTATGCCGTAGGCATATGATAAGAATTGGCAGACTACCCTTATCTGATGCCGGTGGCATCATGGGCTGCGCGTTAATGTAGAATCCACAACGTAACAGCATCACAAAGCCTCTTGCACACGCCCCCGGCCTTCGGCCACCCCCTCTACCTTAGAGGGGGAGTCATATACTATTGCAGCTGACAAAGTGTATAGCAATAGCAAGCAAAGTGTATAGTAGAACCAGCAAGGTGTGTAGCGGTAGCAGGCAAAGTGTATAGTAGAACCGGCAAGGTGTGTAGTGGTAGCAGGCAAAGTGTATGGCAGAACTAGCAAGGTGTGTAGCTGTAGATGGTATGGAACTAACCGCAGTAGTAGGCATTGGTTATGAGCCGTGACAGGTAACTAACTCCCCCTCTAAGTTAGAGGGGGTGGCCGAAGGTCGGGGGCGTGTGTGATATCAGCAACAACGGTGTGACAGATGGTGCCCCAAAGTGCTGGGGCGTGTAAAACACCCATTTGAAACACATAGAAGAACATGCTGAAACTCCGCTTGTAATGCGGTGTCGCATGGACTGCACCGTGATGCGGTTGAAAAAACATGCGCGTGTTAAATAAATGACACGCGCATGTTTTTTATTTAACACGCGCGTGTCATTTATTTAACACGCGCATGAAATTCACGCTGTAATGTGATACAACCCATGCATTACCGCATTGCAGTCCATGCATTACCGCATTGCAGTTCATGCATTACCGCATTGCAGTTCATGCATCATCCCAAGATGCCGCTTGTGCTACTGCGTCGTATCTGACATCTTGCCGTATTGTCCTGGTCCGCTTGCCCCTTCACGCCGGGACATAAAAAAGGGGAACTTGTTGCCCTCACGGGTGAAAGTTCCCTTTTTTGGCCGCTTAGAGAAAAATAAGGAGTAGAAAAAGGAGCAGAAATGCGGCCGTTGTTTGGTAAAGTGAATCTCTGCTAAGCAGAGCGTATGTTAGTATTGTTTATAAGGTGTACAGTGTTACTTACCTGGTGTGAACGCCTCGTAAGTGCCGTCGTCGTAGAATACGCGTATCTCCTTGATGTGGCGCTGACGCTTGTCCATATTCTTCGCAACAGTAGTGATGCCTTCATCGTGGAGTGGCAGTGGGGCAGTGGCAGGGTTTGCAGGTGCTTTGGCTGTCGGCTGTGCACTGCGGCTGGCAGGTTTTGTCGAGCGCTCTCGCGAATCTGTTGCAGCGGCTGCCTGATTGTTGGGCTGCATGTCAGCGAAGGTCAGCTCCTCGCTCTGGGTTGTGGAGCTAGCGGGTTTGGCATCTTCGTTGAGCATTTCGCCCTTGCCGAACATGAGCCATGAGAAATTCACCTCTGGGTAGTGGCGGTGAATAGCTTCCACTATATTTATGGTGGGGCGGGTGCGTCCAGTGTAGATGCTCGATAGTGATGCAGGTGATATCCCCAGCTTGGCAGCGAATGTCTGTTGGTTGTCCTCGTGCAAATCCTGTATCCTACGTATGCGATCCTTCATGTATTTTGCACCCCAATAGTGGAGCTCTCTGTTCGTTTACGCTTGCAAAGTAACGCAAAATCCTAATTGCCGCCAAATATTTTGATTAATAATTGTGGACAACATGCTTAATTTGCGTTTGAAAATGTAAATCACGGCGGTGTAAATTACGTTTTGCCCCGATTTTACAATTGTTGATGTAAATTCCAGCAATCCTATACACCACAGTTTAAACATTTCACTTTAGTGCTGTGTGATAATCCTCTGGCTTTTCGGACGATAAGAATGTGCCGATTCGGGTATCCATTTCCCGAAGTGCAAAAATGGAACAATTATGACTATAGGGGGTGCAGAGTAAATGCCAATTGTTGGCATAAACCGCTGGAAATGAATACATAGTTCTACGATTAATGCTGAGATACAAAATACATTTACATATTCAAACGACGTTAAACCACATCTGCAAATGTAAATCAACGGAGATGAAATCATGCTGCCTGCTTGACAAATGTAAATCCATGAATGGATTTAGCCGTACTTTGATTCAGATTTGTTGAGTATATAAACGTTAACGGATGTAAATGTAAATTTCAAGAGGCCTATATGAGAGCAAAATTTGAACGGCTGGCGCAGGACTGAACGGCTGCAAAAGTTGGAGATTTTGGTCTATTCTCAGAGCACCAAAATAGGGCTTAACGCACTAATAAATAGTGTGGTTAAGCCCTGAAAAACGTGTTCAATTTATGTGTGGAAATAGCAAATCCGGGGCCTGTCTGACCCCGGATTTTGTGCTTCTAGCTTGAGCAAAAATCAGTGCAAAATGAATGAAACGAGCTCGGTAAGCAATTCGCCGGTACTCAAATTTACACCACTTCCTCCCTTGGATGCTGCATCAGTGATTCTGATCTGACCTATGATGTCGAACACCTTGCGTGCTGAATAGTTGCGCATGGCGGGCAGAATGCCAAAGCGAACTGCGTATCTGTTCATGCCTGCCCAGGCTGCTATGCCCTCCTCAGTACGTACTGGTGAGTAGTAGGCAATGAGCAAATCGCTGTAGTGCTTGAACATCGCTCCCAGGCATAGCTGGATTGCAAATCCCTTGGGGTTGCTGTCAAAATACTTCACAATACGGTAGGCCTTCAGAGCGTCCTTTGCATCGAGTGCATTTGTCAGTTCAAACACGTTGTAATCCTTGTTGATGCCAGTGTGAGTTGCTACCAGTTCGCTGGTGATTGCGGTCTGGCCTTGAGGCAGCGCAGCCCTGAGCTTGTCCATCTCGGTGGACATACGCTCCAGGTCGGCGCCGATGTTCTGGCATAGCATCATGGAGGCTCCGTAGTCGATGGACATCTGGTGGCGCTGGAAATAGGCCTGAACGAATGGCAGCAGCTCGTTGTCCTTGAGCTTTACTGACTCGTACAGGATGCCTACGCGCTCCACCATCTGTGCGGCCTTGGTACGACGGTCCAGCTTGCCTCCGTTGTGGCAGAACACCAATATGGTGGTCTGCATGGGTTTTTGCAGGTACGTGGCCAGAGATTCGTACTCGTCTAGTTTCTGGGCATCCCGTACCACAACTACCTGCCGCTCAGCCATCATGGGATAGCGCATGGCTGCTGATACAGCCTCGGCCATGGAGTGCTGAGTGCCGTCGATGATAGTGAGATTGAAGTCGCGCTCATCTTCATTGAGTGCGCTTTTTACGATGAAATCGGCTATACGGCTGATGTAGTAGGTCTCCTCGCCCATTAGGTAGTAGACAGGCATGAACTCGCCTGCCCGCAGCTGCTGCACTATCTGCTGATAGCTGATGGATGTCTGTTGCTTCTTTGCCATAGTGCTACCAGTCGTACTTCAGGTGACGTACCGTTTTGTCGGCCTGCTTGATTTTCTCCAGGCTCTGTATGCCTATGAGCACATGGTCGTGTACGAACTCAGACGTGACGTGGCGGTCGCTTTCGGCAGTTTTCACGCCGTCTGGGGTCATTGGGTTGTCCGACACGAGTAGTAGCGCACCGGTAGGTATGTGGTTGGCAAAGCCAGTGGTGAAGAGCGTGGCTGTCTCCATGTCCACCGCCATGGCTCGTGTGGTGCGCAGATAGTCCTTGAACTGCTCGTCGTGCTCCCATATACGGCGGTTGGTGGTGTACACGGTGCCCGTCCAGTAGTCGTGGCCTGCATCGCGTATTGCGGAGCTTACGGCACGCTGCAGCATGAAGGCAGGCAGGGCCGGTACTTCGGGTGGATAGTAGTCGTTGCTGGTACCCTCGCCGCGTATGCCTGCCAGTGGCAGTATGAGGTCGCCCAGCTGTGCTTTCTGCGTGATGCCGCCGCATTTGCCGAGGAACAGACATGCCTTGGGCTGTATGGCCGACAGCAGGTCCATGATAATGGCGGCATTGGGCGAACCCATGCCGAAGTTGATTATTGTTATGTCGTCGGCAGTGGCCATACGCATGTTGGCTGTGTAGGGCGGATGTTCCACACCGAAGTGGTCGCAGAAGATGTCCACGTAGTTGTTGAAGTTGGTCAGCAGCACCAGTTGGCTGAAGTCCTCCAGCGGGTGCTGTGTGTATCGTGGCAGCCAGTTCTGCACTATCTCTTGCTTGGTTTTCATCATGTGCGTATATGTAAGATGTATATGCAAATAGTTGGGCAAAGATATAGATAAGTTGTGAGTTGGCGAAAGTTCGTGGCGCGAATGTTGTGTTTTATGTCATTGCATCCTTATTTCTGTCGTATTGGTGCTGGTCGTTGCAGGCTTTTGTATACCGTTGTAAGCATTTACGTACCAACTATAGATTTCATTTGCTATGGATCAAAGTTTCTCTACATCCCAACCTTCGTCGCCGTCCTACTCTAGCCGTGGAGCTGGCCTGGCCCTTATTGGCTGCGCCACGTACATGATTGCGCAGCTTGTCATGTGGGTTTTCCCTGTTGTCAAGGCTCTGTCCATCTACATGGATGCAAGCCGTATCAGCAGCCGTCTGTCGTCAAGCGGCAATATGTTCGAGGCTCTGAATTATTCGCTCGGTGTTCTGGGCAGCGCATATGACTCGCTGCTGGCGATAGGCGTAGTGCTTGTGCTGGCTCTGCTGGTGGTGATTGTGGGCCTGGGTATCTACTTTGTGGCGTTAGGGCAGTGGGCACGCAGCAATTCCGATTCTGTGGTCTGCCGCTCTGCTAGCAAGGCTCGTACTGCCATCGGCGTTAAGTTTGTGCTGCTGATCATACCGTTTGTGCTGATGGTGCTGTTGTACATCTATGGTGCCCTGGTTATGAGCAACAACGGCTTGATGAGTCTCGATGTGCTCAAGTCGTTAGGCTTGATTGAAGTGCTCTACCCGCTGGCGTGGTGGACAGGCTCGCTATTGTCGTACATCATGCTGTGGCATGCTTTCCGCGATATCGTTGAAACATCGACTTCCGACCGCACCCTGCGTGCCGGAGCCTCGTATCTGAGTACCGCTGGTGTGCTGGGCGTGTGGCTGCGTGTGTTTGGGTTAGTGGGGCTGATAGCCTGCTTCGTTCTTGGTGCAGCCTATAAGGATATGATTACGCTTCTGGCTGTGTTCTACATTGGCGTGAAGCTACTTCTGCTCGCTGCAGGTGCCTATTATGCCATATCTGGCTGGATGACGCTCTCTGGTAGCGGCTCTGGCGCCTCTGCCTCTGCTTCACGAGTATCTTCTGTAGGATATTCTTCGACAGGCTCTTCTTCTTCCGACAGCTCATTGACAGGGCACTCATCGTCGGGCTACTCGTCGACATCGAGTCCCGCTACTTCGTTGCGTCCATCGTCGTCGGGTAGCAACGGTAGCGGCACTAATCCTATGCGTGTGATGATTGCGGCTCTTGCCGTGATAGCTATCTTAGCTGTAGTAGTGCTGGCTTACGCTGTGATGAGCTCTTCTGACAGCAAGCATCGCATAGAGCAGGAAGATGATATCGATGCCGATAACGAGGAATACATGGGCTATGAGGACAATGACAACAGCAGAAGCAGCTACGAACAGACGCGGCTACAGCAGCGGCGGCATGATGCCATAGCTGAGCTGCGCATCTGTGTGGAGGCTATAGAGGGCCTGGAATCGTACGACGAGGACTTTATCAGTTGTCGTGAGGCTGCGGTTGAAAACGCCTTCTTTGGGCTGAACGACAGCGATTTCACATCCGACGAACAACTCGAGATAGACCGCCTAAGGCAGCGACTAGAACTCTCCAAGCGACTGCTGAGTGAGCGCATAGCTCTGGAAGAGAGCGGAGGAGAGGGCCGCTTCATCGATTACGACGAGCCTTATGAGGAAGTAGACGCCAGCCAAGAGGTGATTCAACCAGAATCAACTGCCGCTGCCTACAGCGAAGACGATACGATCTATGAGGCAGTAGAACATAATGCAGAGTTCCCCGGTGGTGATGCTGCCTGCATGCGCTGGCTGTCGGAGCATATACAATATCCCAGCCTAGCGTTTGAACAGGGCATCCAGGGGCGCGTGGTGGTGCAGTTCGTGGTCAACAGGGACGGTTCTATTCAGGAGGTGAAGGTGCTCCGTTCACCAGACCCATTGCTTTCGCAAGAAGCTGAGCGAGTGGTCCGTGAGATGCCTAAGTGGAAGCCTGCACGCCTGGCCAACAAGACCGTGCGCTCCCGCTTCAACCTGCCCATCAAATTCACGATACGATAGTTCCACACACCTGTTGCGCTTAGACCGCATCCGATAATACTCTCGATGCCGATGCATTGTGCCACTCATCGCAGTGGAAATGCACCGGCATCGCGATATAGAAATCCACACACGACGTGAAACCATGGTGGCACGACGTGAAACGAATATTGCACGTCGGGCAACATTGATTGCCCGACGTGCAATATCTTTTCATCATCATCAGACTGCTACTCGCCTCAGCCCCCATTTCTGATGCAAAGATACAACATTCCGTCCGCATTTCCAAGCAGATTAGGGAATAATAGCTACCTTTGCTGCGATGATGACATATCCCGTTTTGAACTTGCCCCAAGCCTCAGTGCGCGTGCGCAAGCGTGATGGCCGGACAGAGGTGTTCGACCCGTTGCGCCAGCGCTTTGTGGCGCTCACTCCTGAGGAGTGGGTGCGGCAGAACTTCACGGCATATCTCATACACCACAAGCACTATCCGGCCGTGCTGATGGCCAACGAGGTGAGCATCACGCTGGGGGCTGTGTCGCGCCGGTGTGACACTGTGGTGTATGGGCGCGACAGCCAGCCGCGCATGATAGTGGAGTACAAGGCTACGACCGTGCAGCTGACCCAGCGTGTGTTCGACCAGATTACACGTTACAACATGGTGTTGCACACGCCGTGGCTCATCGTCAGCAACGGTCTGCAGCATGTGTGCTGCAAGGTGGACTACGAGGCCGGACACGTGAGCTTCGTGGAGCAGATACCGGACTACAGCGAGCTATAGACACAGCAACTCCCCCACGCTGCAGCCTACGGAGCTAGCAGGGCGGGGGAGTATTGTAAGCTGATGCAGGATGTGCTAGGCTATGGATACCAGCGCCTCCTCGTTGATGCTGCGCATATTGTTGTCCGTGATGACCTGTGCAGCTTGTGCATTGTCGTCGGTGCGGAATATGAGTATGCCCTTGCCGCGCAGCAGGAATGAGTACAGATAGGTGATGCTGATGCCGGCCTTGCTGAAGGCTTCTATGGCATCGGCAGCACGGCCGGGCTGGTTGTCGAGCTCCAGTGCGAACACATCGCTCACAGCTACGGCTATGCCGGCATCCTTCAGAGCCTCGCACGCACGGAGCGGCTCGCTGCATATCAGGCGGTAGATACCGTACTCGGCGGTGTCGGCAATGGTGGAGGCCACAATCTGTATGTTGGCTTGCTTCAGCGCTTCCAGCACGCGAATCAGTGTGCCCGAGCGGTTCTCAATAAAGATTGAAAGTTGATTGATAGTCATGGTGTTGGATTTTTGTTGTTTCGTTATTACGTTATTACGACATTACGTTATTGCGTCAATGCGACGATTAGACATTCCAGGATTAATCACTGGTACACCTTCCGCTTGTCAACTACGCGCACGGCCTTGCCTTCGCTCACAGGCAGCGTGCCCTTGTTCACGAGGCGTACGATAGGTGTGAGCAGTATCTCGTCCTTCAGCCTGCGGCGTATCTCGCGCTCCAGTGTCTGCAGCTGCTTGTAGTCGTCGGTCGGCTGTGCCAGCTCCACTTCGACGGTCATGTTGTCGTTGTTGTCGTCGGTGGTGAGGGTGATGAGGTAGTTGCTGGCCAGCTCGCTGAACTGCATCAGAATCTTCTCAATCTGTATCGGGAAGATGTTCACACCGCGCAGCACCATCATGTCGTCCGAGCGACCACGCATACGGTCCAGACGCACGTGGTTGCGTCCACAAGGGCATGTGCGGCCCAGTACGCGGGTGAGGTCGCGTGTGCGGTAACGTAGCAGAGGCATGGCCTCGCGGCACAGCGTAGTGAGCACCAGTTCGCCAATCTCGCCGTCGGGCACTGGCTCCAGCGTCTCGGGGTCGACAATCTCTACAATGTAGTAGTCCTCCCAGAAGTGCAGACCGTTCTGCTCAGGACACTCGAAGCCCACGCCTGGTCCGCACATCTCGCTCATGCCGAAGCTGTTGTAGGCCTTCACGCCCATCATCTGCTCGATGCGCTGGCGCTGCTCCTCGCTGTGGGGCTCGGCACCGATGGCCAGCACCTTCAGCTTGGTGTCGCGCCGAGGGTCTACGCCCTCCTCCTGCATCACCTCGTAGAGACGTGTCACGTAGGATGGCACAGCGTGTATGGCGGTAGTGCCGAAGTCCTTGATGAACTTAATCTGGCGCAGCGAGTTGCCAGCCGCAGCTGGCACGGTGAGCATACCAAGACGCTCGGCGCCATACTGGAATCCCAATCCACCCGTGAACATACCATAGCCCGATGAGTTCTGGAACACATCGTCGGGACGCAGGCCAACCATCCACAGATTGCGTGCCACCTGATTGGCCCATTCGTCGAGGTCGCGCTGAGTGTGCAGTATGACCGTAGGGTTGCCTGTTGTACCGCTGCTGGAGTGCAGACGCACACAGTCGCGCAGAGGCACGCAGGCCATGCCGAATGGATAGGTGTCGCGCAGGTCCTGCTTGGTGGTGAACGGCAGACGGCGTACGTCTGCCAGGCTCTTGATGTCATTGGGTGTGATGCCAGCCTCCTGAAACTTCTTCTGGTAGAACGGGTTTGTCAGGCAGTGACGCACGGTCTGCTGCAGTCGCTCCAGCTGAAGAGCCTCAAGCTCGGCACGCGACATAGTCTCAGGAACAGGGTTGAAGTATGCCCCAGCTCCCTGCCCATCCTTCGTGGGTAGGGGAGTATCAACTTCTGGGAATCGTCCTTTAGCTTCGTACATATAGGTATACATTGTATAAGTTGTCAAGTCTTGGCCTAGAGTTTACGCTTGTCTATCACGTGTGCACTTTTGCCCTGACTGCGCTCGATGCTGTTCGGAGCCTTTAGCTGCACCTTGGCAGCAATGCTCAGCACGCTCTTCAGACGGCCTGCCAAGCGCTTCTCCAGCTCGTCGATGGCTGCCGGAGTGTCGAAGGTACTGGTGAAGTATTCCTGTCGAAGCTCCACTTGTACCTGTAGGGTGTCGAGGTTGTTCACACGATCCACGATGAGCATGTAGCGCGGAGCAAATTCAGGCATACTGAGCACAACGCTCTCCACCTGCGACGGGAACACATTGATTCCGCGTATGATGAGCATATCGTCGGAGCGTCCCTCGATGCGGCTCATGCGCACAGATGTACGGCCACAGTCGCATTCGCCTGGTATCAGTGAGCAGAGGTCGCGTGTGCGGTAGCGCAGCACCGGCATACCTTCCTTGGTCAGCGTGGTGAACACCAGCTCGCCAGTCTGTCCGGCTGGCAGTGGCTCCAGCGTCACGGGGCTGATAATCTCAGGGTAGAAATGGTCTTCGTTGATGTGCGAACCATTCTGGCACAGGCACTCGTAGCTTACGCTCGGGCCCATAATCTCGGACAGACCATACAGGTTGTAGCCCTTCAAGCCCAGGCGTTCCTGTATCTCCTGTCTCATGTTCTCTGTCCAAGGCTCAGCACCAAAGGCACCTACGCGCAGGCGTATCTGGTCCTTCGATATGCCCATCTTGTCCATCGTCTCAGCCAGATAGAGGGCGTAGGATGGCGTGCAGGCTAGACCGGATATGCCCAAATCGCGTATCAGCTTCAGGTGCTTCTCGGTGTTGCCCGTAGATGCAGGCACTACGGATGCTCCTAGCAGCTCCACTCCGTTGTGGGCGCCAAGGCCGCCAGTGAAGAGCCCGTAGCCGTAGCTCACGGAGAATATATCGTCGCGTGTCACGCCATAGGCTGTCAGGCATCGTGCCATACACTCGCTCCACACACCGATGTCCTTGCGTGTATAGCCCACGATGGTGGGATTGCCGGTGGTGCCGGACGAAGCATGGATACGTATTATCTCACTCTGTGGCGCTGCCTGCAGACCGAATGGATAGTTGTCGCGCAGGTCTTTCTTTGTAGTGAAAGGCAGCTTTTGGATGTCCTCGATGGTCTGTATATCATCGGGGCGAATGTCCATCTCCTGCAGTTTGTGACGGTAGAACGGTACGTTGTGGTACACGTATTCCACTATCTTGTGGAGTCTCTTGCCTTGCAGAGCACTCATTTCGTCACGGCTCATGCACTCTTTGTTGGGATTCCAAATCATAATCAGATATGCTATGTTGATGATTTACGATCTTTAATTATAACACTCAAACATCTTGTTGAGCTTCTCCTTGTTTATGCTCGGTGTGAATAGGCTGCATAGCCACACGATGGGAAAACCACCTATCATGGCTATTGCACCGCAGTTTATAGGATTAATGGGGTTGCCCAGCAGCATGTTAATCACCGTGATTCCAACACCCCATGCAAAGCATGCCCATACGGCCGCAGTGGTCACACCACGCCAGTACAAGCCCAGCATGAATGGTGCCAGGAATGCTCCTGCCAATGCGCCCCACGATATGCCCATCAGCTGTGCAATGAATGTCGGAGGATTGAGCGCTATCATCAGCGATATGACGATGAAGAACACGATCAGCACTCGCATCACCACCACCTTGCGGCGTTCAATTCGCTCTGACACTATATCATCGATACTTCCTTCCTCAACCTCGCCTGGCAACGACTTCTTGTCGCGATAGATCAGGTCTAGTGTCATAGTTGATGAGGAGGTAAGCACCAGCGAGGCCAGTGTGGACATGGATGCCGACAGCACCAACAGCACCACTAGTGCAATGAGGATGTCGGGCAGAGTCTCCAGCATAGATGGCACGATGGCGTCGAAGTCCAAGCGGCCATTGGGCAGCAGTGGGGGAGTGCCGAACAAGCGTCCGAAGCCTCCAAGGAAGTAGCACCCGCCAGCCACGACAAGGGCGAAGATGGTGGAGATTATTGTGCCGCGACGTATGGCTTGCTCATCAGTGATGCTGTAGAACTTGCCAACCATCTGTGGCAACCCCCATGTACCTAGTGATGTGAGCACCACCACGCCTAGCAATCCCCACGGATCAGGTCCGAACAGAGAGGCGTATGCGCCAGGTGCCACCCCGTTGGCAGCATCCTGCGGATCGGACACAGTGGCCATCTGCTGTATGGCAGAAGTCAGACCGCCCTTGGCTGCAAGCACAGCTATGATGACAGTGACGATGCCGAACAGCATGATGATACCCTGTATGAAGTCGTTCATAGCTGTAGCCTTGTAGCCGCCAAGAATGACGTACGCGGCTGTAAGCAGGGCCATGATGACTACACAGTACTCGTATGGAATACCAAATCCCATCTCAAACAATGTGGATATGCCCTTGTAAACTCCTGCTGTGTATGGAATCAGGAACACAAAGGCTATAATTGATGCCACGACGCGCAGGCCCTGGCTATCGAAGCGTGTGCCAAAGAAGTCCGGCATAGTGCGGCTTTCGATGTGCTGTGTCATCAGCTTTGTGCGGCGACCCAGGACAATCCATGCCAGCAACGAACCGATAACGGCATTGCCTACGCCAATCCATGTGGACGATAAGCCGTACTTCCATCCGAACTGTCCAGCGTAGCCTACGAAGACCACCGCAGAGAAATATGATGTGCCGTAGGCAAAGGCTGTCAGCCACGGACCAACGGCGCGCCCGCCAAGTACGAATCCGTCAACAGAACTGGCTTGCTTGCGGGAATATAGTCCCACAGCGACTGTCACAATAAGAAAGATGACAGTAAGTAGTATCTTGATAAACATATTAGTTGAATCTTATCTGCATTTGACACATCACAGCGTGATTGGCGCCATGAACAAATTGGTTGTTGGCGATGTAGGCACTCTTATATACATACTGGAGTTGCACGCGGCACTTCTTGAAGAACCAGTATTGCAAGCCTGCTATGGCCTTGTGTTGGTCATAGTCCAGCGTGGTGTTGAAGTTGAAATAGTCGTATGAGCCTACGAACTCCAGCTCTGGCGTACCAAGCGGTACGGAGCCTGTGATATAGGCACCACGGCTGGTGACGTCGCCATCGTAGCCCTCAAGGTACTCGCCGTGAGCATTGAAAGCCTTGCTCTTATAGTCAAAACCGGCAGTCCAGCGATTGCGCTTGTAGTCTTGTCCGTTCTGTATGGTAGGATTGTATGCAGATGTTCTACCATCGGTGAGGATATTATGTCCACGGCCCAATTGTCCTGTGGCAACGAGGTTCAAGCCTGTGATAGGACGGTATTCCAGACGGCCTATGAAGTCTTTCTCGGCATTGCCGTCCTTCCTGTTTATCCCCTGTCCATTCATTACCTCAAGCTCGTAGCGCAGCTTGCCATTGTTGGTCTGTCCAAACAGAGACAGACCAAGGTCACGGCCATATTGTACTCCCATAAGCGGGTCGCTGCCGCATCCTGTGAGGTAAGTAACGCCTTCGCTATAGACGTCAATGGCTTCCATAGCCGTGGGTGATAGTGGGTTCTCGAGTGACAGACCATTCTTGAACTGTCCCAGCCTTATAGTCAAGGCTTTGTTCCGCGTGATGCGATAGTCTGTGTAAAACTCCTGTACGACACTCGAAAAGTCGTGCATGAAGAGGAACGACCAGCGGTCGGTAATCTGAGCGTTGGCCCAGAACAGTACGCGCTTGATTTCAAAGGTGTTCGCGTCGGCACCATTGTTGTGTGTGTAGTTGAATCCGCCCTGTGCATAACCGTGCAACTGGATGCGCTGGGAGATGTCCTGCAGCCAATCGGTTTCAGCTGCATGCTGCTGTTGCCCCATGGCGGCTGTGCTGCTGAATATGGCCATTGCCACTGCCAGCATTGTGTGAACAAAGTGTTGTGTTCTCATAGTTTTGATTATTAGTGTTGGTTGTTTGCTTCGAATACTTGCATCCGTTCCTCTAACTGGCCGTATTGATGCTCCTCGATGAACGAAGTGCATACCCTCAGCCCTTCCTGATGTGAGCCAGTGGTAATTAGGCAAATTGCTGATACACCGTAGTACATCAGTTCATGCGCCAGCTCACCACTGGTCATGCCTTTATATCCTATTGTGAAGTAGAACCCGTCGGCTACCGGACGGCCAAGGTCACGGTCGTATACGATGTGGAATCCGTGGCGCACAAATATGTCTTTCAGCCGTCGTGCCCGCTCACCGTAGACCTTCACTTCGTTGCGGAAGTTGTACTCTCCGTCACATGCAGCACGAAACATCGCAGCCAGTGCGTACTGTGCTGAATGGCTTGTGCCGGAGCTGAGGGCGTAGAGCATTCGCGTGGAGAAAACCAGACCGAATGGCAGTCCCTCATAGCGTGCAGAGAGGTCGGCATAGTGGCGAAGGAAGAGAGCATTGCTGATACATACCACTCCGATACGCTCGCCGGCGTAGCTGAATGCTTTGGAACCGCTGATGAGTAGCATGTAGTTGTCCGTATAACGGGCAACTGTGGGTTGGTATGGAGGTTCAAACGGACGGCTCAGATCTGTGCGGAAATCCATCGCAAAGTATGCTAGGTCCTCCATTACGATGGCATCGTACTGTGTTGCCAATGAACCGATTACCTGTAGCTCGTCCTCTGTGAGGCATATCCAGGCTGGGTTGTTTGGGTTGGAATATACGATGGCACATATACGCCCGCTCTTCAGATAGCTCTCCAGCTTGTCGTGCAACCGCTCACCGCGATAGTCGTACACATCGAATGTCTCCCATTTGATGCCCTGTACCTGAAGTTGCATCTTCTGCACTGGGAACCCTGGGTCGATGAACAGCACGGTGTCCTTGGTGCGGTCGGCTTGCGAGCACGTGAGGAATGAAGCAAAGGTCCCCTGCATGGAGCCGCTCACGGGAACGCACCCTTCAGCTGCTATATCTATGCCGATGAATGCCTTGACAAAGCGTGATGCCTGACGCTTCAGCTCGGGGTATCCTTGTATGTCCGGATACTGTGATGCTATACCGTTGCGCAGTGCCTGCACCTGTGCTTCCACGCCTACGGAGGCCGCAGGCAGGCCTGGTATGCCCATTTCCATCTTGATGTATTCCACTCCGCTCTGCTTCTCAGCCAGAGCTGCTACTTGCTTTACTTCTCGTATGGTTGCCTTCGCAAAGTCCTGTATACCAAGGTCTGCGATGAGTTTGTCTACTATCTCACGTGCTATTGGAGTGGGGTACTTGTTGCGTTGTTGCTGTGTCATTTTGTGCTTTGTGGGTGCTTTTCGCCGCAAAAATAACACATTTGGCTCTAAGTTGCCTATCAAAATGCAATAAACTTTAGCATGGTGGGCATTATTTTATTATCAAGCTACCGATAGCCGTTCCAATGACCTTGTCATACCCGTATATATCGGGCCACAACTCCACTTCGGCTGTTGCAGGGTTTGGATAGGCGGTATAATATATAATGTATATGGGAATCTGTGGCACAATGTCGCGGTACTTGATGAGCCGATGGGGTGGGGTGTCGTCTGCGTGATCGCTCAGATACTGGCGTCCCTGTTCTGTCAGTGGCTCTATGTCCATTGATATACGCAGCTTGTCCATAGTCCATTCGTCGGCATTCGGCATCAGGAATTGTGCCAGCTCGAATGGCTTTTGCACGCGTATGCATCCGTGCGACAAGGTGCGGCGGTCGCGGTTGAATGCCGACGGGTTGTTGGTGTCGTGCAGGTACACTGCGAAGTCGTTGGGGAAGCGGAACACGATGCGTCCCAGTGAGTTACCCGGTCCTCCGTACTGCCCAACGCGCACGCGTCCGACCCGCATCTGCTCCTGCGTCACCGATGTGGCTTTCAGCGTGTCGCCGCTGTTTCGGTCCACAATGTAGTAGCGATGGCGTGCGAAGTATGCCGAGTCGCCTGCATGAGCTGCCACTTCACCCTTGATGATGCTTTGTGGTATTATCCAGTCAGGGTTGACCTGCAAGTAGCTGAGCTGGCTGTGCAGCAGCGGCGTCTTTGTAGTGACGGCACCGCAGCATATCCGCATATCCACTGTCGAGTCGGCACATGTCGCCCACAGTTGTTGTGCAGGCAGGTTCACCAGCACCATGCGTTCTCCGTCCTGCGGTCGTGCCATCTGCCAACGGCATCGTTCCATGTTGATGGCCAAAGTGCGACGCTCTGATGTGTCGGTCGTTGCTACCAACCGTTGCTGCAGTGCAGTATAGATGTCATCGTCCAGTATTGAGGCTGTCAGATAGTCCATGCGGTCTTCGGACACTAGCTTGATGATGGCTTCGGAGTCGGAAGGTGCGACTGTCTTGTAGTCGAACAGCCGTGCATATTCTTGCCGGTCGGCACGATAGTCCAGGTGGTTCAGTAGTCTGCCGGGCCGTACGAAGCCGTAACGCATACCTATGACATAGCGCATATAGGCTTTGGACAGGTTGTAGTCGAGCCGTGGTAGCAGTTCGTTGATATCTATGCCTAGAGAGTCGAACGACAGCTCCTGAACGACAGCCAAGTCTGCTGCAATCTGGGGTACGAGGAATGCCGCTGTATCCAGACCGTTGGCAGGCAGTTCACGACGCAGGTAAGCCAGCAGCGAGTCGGCTTCATCGCTCACCCCCATGCGTGTGAACCATAGTGGTGCAAGCTCGAAGCTGTCGGCATCGGCGTAGTGGTGGCGCACTGCGCCGTCGCCGACCCAAGTGTCGGTGCTGCCGGCCAGTGCCTGCTTCAGTCCACGCTGCATCAGTGCGGTGTCCAGCTCATACACGTACGTGCCAAAGGCCGACAGTTCAGCCTCGGTGGGTTTATGCATGATGTCACCGCACGACAGTATGCAACACAGCGCGCAAACGGCTATACCGATATGCTTTAGCTGCAATCGTACCATACTCAGCGTCCTATAGTCTGTTCTCTACCTCCCTTAAGGTGCGGCACTAGTGCGCTGTAGTGGCATTGCGACCGACAGCCAATGCTGAAATGTTGGCCTCGACAATGGCCTCTCCCTTGCGTGCAAACACTCGGCGAATAGCTGCTTCCAGCTTGTCGTAGTCGAGGCCTATGGCGTGCTGTGCAGCTCCTAGCAGCACTACGTTGGCCGAGCGCGGAGTGTGGTTGTTCTTGGCTAGCTGCTCGATGTCTATCATCACCGTGTGGCGCACTTGCGACAGCTCGGTCTTGATAGCCTCGATGTCGGGATAGTTGGGGATGTTCACCAGCGGAGCTGTCGATGTGATGACCCATCCGTCCTCCTTGAGGTACGGCAGGTAGCGCAGTGCCTCCATAGGCTCCATGGAGATGATAACATCGGCTGCACCCTGTGCTATCAGGTCGCTGGCAATAGGGCTGTCGGATATACGCAGGTTCGACTGCACGTCGCCGCCACGCTGCGACATTCCGTGCACCTCAGCCTGCTTGATATACAGGTTCTCGTTCAAGGCGGCTTCGCCTATGATGGTTGCGATGCTGAGTATTCCCTGTCCACCCACACCGCAGAGTATAATGTCAACTTTCATGTGCTGTTTGCCCATTAACTATTTACAATTTACTGTGCCTTGACACGCTTCTCCTTGGCGTGGCGCTTGGCGGTCTGTATGCACTCGCGGCGTGGAATGATTACCGACACGCCGTTGTACTCGATTTCCTCGCGCAGTATGCGTGTGATTTCGTCCATGTTCTTTGGCAGTGGAACCACCACGCGCACGTGCTCGGGCTCAACGCCCAGGCCCAGGCAGATGGCTTCGAACTTGTTGGTGCCGGCCGAGTCCTGTCCACCGGTCATGGCGGTGGTGAGGTTGTCGGATATTACCACGGTGATAGGTGAGTGGTCGTTGACGGCATCGAGCAGACCTGTCATGCCTGAGTGGGTGAATGTGGAGTCGCCAATCACGGCAATAGCCGGACGTATCCCAGCGTCGGCAGCGCCCTTGGCCATAGTGATGCTGGCTCCCATGTCCACGCACGATGCTATGCTCTGGAACGGAGGCAGCGCACCCAGCGTGTAGCAGCCTATGTCGCCGAAGATGCGGGCGCCGGCATACTCGGCAGCCACCTTGTTGAGTGCTGTGTACACATCGCGGTGTCCGCATCCGGGGCATAGCTGTGGCGGACGGGCGGCAATGTTCTTGGCTGGTGCATAGGCCGTGGTGGTGGCGATGCCCAGTGCGGCGGCTACGCTCTCGGGTGTCAGCTCGCCTGTGCGTGGCAGGTCGCCTGTCAAGCGGCCCTTGACGCAATAGTCATTGCCTAGCAGTGCCTTCACGTCCTGCTCAACAACGGGCTGGCCGTCCTCCACCACGAGTATGCAGCTGCTCTTCTCAGCCAGCTGTGCTATCGCCTTTTCAGGCAGCGGGTAGTGGGATAGCTTCAGTACGTTCACGCCTTGAGGGGCGCATTCGTTCACGTAGTTGAAGGCTATGCCGCAGGCGATAATGCCGAGTGGCAGGGTTGACGGCGTCGGTGCTGTGGTCAGCGTGTTATACTCAGAGGCACAGGACTCTGCCTGCATGTCGGCCTGCTTCTTTATGAGCGAGGCGTACTGTCGGCGTGCAATGGCAGGCAGTAGCACCCAGTTCTTCTCCGTGGATGGTGCCAGCTCGTTGACGGCACGTGCTTCGCCAGCCACTTCGACAGATGCGCGCGAGTGTGCCAGACGTGTCACTATGCGTAGCAGCACGGGCTCGCCCTGACGCTCAGATAGCTCGAAGGCGTAGCGTGTCATGTCGTAGGCCTCCTGCTGGTTGCTTGGTTCCAGTATGCTGACCATTGCGAACTTGCCGTAGAAGCGCGAGTCCTGCTCGTTCTGCGACGAGTGCATCGATGGGTCGTCGGCTGCAACGACCACCAGTCCGCCCTTCACACCAGTGACGGCAGCATTGACGAATGCGTCGGCACACACGTTCATGCCCACATGCTTCATGCACACCAATGCCCGCTTGCCTGCATAGCTCATGCCCAATGCGGCCTCCATAGCTGTCTTCTCGTTGGTGCACCAGCGGGAGTGTATGCCCCGCTCGCGGGCCGTTGCATTGGCCTGTATGAATTCGGTAATCTCGGTTGAGGGCGTGCCTGGATATGCATATACGCCTGACAGTCCGGCATGTATGGCTCCGAGTGCAATGGCTTCGTCGCCCAATAGTAGTTGTTTCATTTATCAGATGTTATGTTTATGTTGTGCATACTAAACTCGCACCCGCAGTAGCGCTGGTTGTAGAAGTTGTACTCGCGCAGCAGTTGGTTGCGACGCTCCTGCAGTCCGCCCTTGCGCCAGTTCTGCGCCCAGAAGTGCGTGCCTTCCACGGCTTGCTCGGCTGTTGCGCCGGCCCGGTTGATCTGCTGCAGGCTCTTCCAGCGTGAGGAGGCCAGGGTTGTAGTGAACACCCTTATGCCCTGCTCGCGGGCGAAGAGTGCTGTGGCCAGCATCCGGCAGTCGAAGCACTTCTGGCATCTGCTGCCGCGCTCGGGCTCTTGCTCCAGCCCCTTGACAGCTTCCAGCCACTTCTGGTGGTCGTAGTCGCCGTCCACCCATCTCAGCCCCAGGCTTTCTGCGTGGCGCTGGCTTTCAGCCTTGCGTATGTCGTACTCTTCCCTGGGGTAGATGTTGGGGTTGAAGTAGAATATGGTGGGCTGATAGCCGTTGGCCAGCATCCATTCCACGATAGCTGATGAGCATGGGGCGCAACAGGCGTGGAGTATTACCTCACGAACAGCAGCTCTCTGTACTTCGGTAGTGGCCATAGTTCATCGTCGACTATTAGTTCCAGCTTGTCCACATGGTAGCGTATCTGCTCCATCAGCGGTGCCACGGTGTCGTGGTAGGCGATGGCCTTCTCGCGCTCGCCGCCTATGCGGTTGGCCACACGGCGTGCTTCAACCAGCCGCTCCACATTCTCGGTGATGAAGGTGGTGTGCGAGGATATCTGTCCGATGAGGTTCAGATTGTTGGCCGAGAGCTTGCTGGCCTGCTCTGACGGGAATATCTCCTTGACCTTGTGCACATTGTCAATGAGCAGGCTTTGGTAGCGTGTGGCCACTGGTATGATGTGGTTAAGGCACAGATCGCCGAAGATGCGGGCTTCAATCTGTATCTTCTTGGTGTAGGTGTCCCACTTGATTTCGTTGCGCGCTTGTATCTCGGCCTTGGTGAAGACGTGTGTCTTGGCGAACATGTTGACGCTGGCATCGTCCAGATAGCGGTCTATGACCAGCGGTGCGCAGGCTTCGGTGTCCAGTCCGCGGCGTGCTGCCTCAGCCTTCCACTCGTCGCTGTAGCCGTTGCCGTCGAAGTGTATGGGGCGGCACGTGCGGATGTCGTTGCGTACAACGGTCAGCACGGCATTCATTGTGTCTACTCCGTCGGCTATCAGCTGGTCCACACGCTCCTTGAAGTCCATCAGCGCCTCGGCCACAGCCGCGTTGAGGGCTATCATGGCGCTGGCGCAGTTGGCCTCGCTGCCCACGGCGCGGAACTCGAAGCGGTTGCCCGTGAATGCGAATGGCGATGTGCGGTTGCGGTCGGTGTTATCTATGAGTAGCTCTGGTATCTGCGGTATGTCGAGACGCAGCTCCTGCTTGCCGGCCAGCGCAATCTCATCGTCGGAGGTCTTCTCCAGGTGGTCCAGCACGTCGCTCAGCTGCTTGCCCAGAAAGGAGCTGATGATGGCCGGCGGTGCTTCGTTGGCACCCAGACGGTGGGCATTGGTGGCGCTTACGATGCTGGCCTTCAGCAGTCCGTTGTGGCGGTATACAGCCATGAGTGTCTCCACGATGAAGGTCACGAAGCGCAGGTTGTCCAGTGCAGTCTTGCCCGGGGCATGCAGCAGTATGCCGGTGTCGGTGGAGAGGCTCCAGTTGTTGTGTTTGCCTGAGCCGTTGACGCCGGCGAAGGGCTTCTCGTGCAGCAGGCAGCGGAAGCCGTGCTTGCGTGCCACACGCTTCATCAGCGACATGATGAGCATGTTGTGGTCCACGGCCAGGTTTGTCTCCTCGAATATCGGTGCCAGCTCGAACTGGTTGGGGGCCACCTCGTTGTGGCGTGTCTTGCAGGGTATGCCCAGCTCCAGAGCCTGTATCTCCAGGTCGCGCATGAAGGCCACCACGCGGTCGGGTATGGAGCCGAAGTAGTGGTCGTCCATCTGTTGGTTCTTCGCTGAGTCGTGGCCCATCAGCGTGCGGCCCGTCATCAGCAGGTCGGGGCGGGCTGCATAGAGGCCTTCGTCCACGAGGAAATACTCCTGCTCCCATCCCAGATTGGACACCACCTTCTGCACGTCGGGGTAGAACAGCTGTGCCACGGCTGTGGCAGCCTTGTCGACGGCGTGCAGGGCTTTCTTCAGCGGAGCCTTGTAGTCCAGTGCCTCGCCGGTGTAGCTGATGAACACGGTGGGTATCATCAGAGTGTCGCCCAGCACGAACACCGGGCTGGCCGGATCCCAGGCAGAGTAGCCGCGTGCCTCGAAGGTGGAGCGTATGCCGCCGCTGGGGAACGACGATGCATCTGGCTCCTGTTGCACGAGCTGCTTGCCCGTGAACTCCTCCACCATACCGCCCTTGCCATCGTGCTCCACGAAGCCGTCGTGCTTCTCTGCCGTGCCTTCGGTCAGGGGCTGGAACCAGTGGGTGATGTGTGTCACGCCCAGCTCCATAGCCCAGCGCTTCATGCCTTCGGCCACGGCATCGGCTGTGGGCATGTCGAGCGCAGCACCGTTGTCAATCACGTCAATCATCTTGGCATATACGGGTGCGGGCAGGTATTTGTACATCTTCTTGCGGTCGAACACATACTTGCCAAAGTATTCTGAAGGACGCTCGCTCGGTGTGGGCACGTCCATAGGCTGTTTCTTGAATGCCTCGCCTACTACGGCGAATCTCAGTGATGCAGACATAGCTTCACTAATTATGTATTGTGAATAGTTAAGTGCAAATTATGACTTATATCCCTACCTGATGCCTCGCTGGTTCAGAGCCCGCTGGTAGCGGCGTGCGTTCTGGTTGTGCTCGGCCAGTGTCGTGGCAAAGTTGTGTGTGCCAGAGAAGTCCTCCTTGGCGCAGAAGTACAGGTAATCGTGCTTCTCTGCGTGCAGCACGGCATCGATGCCGGCTATGCTGGCCACGCGTATGGGGCCTGGAGGCAGACCCAGTCGCTGGTAGGTGTTGTATGGGCTGCGCACCTGCAGATGCTGGTTCAGTATGCGGCGCATGGTGAAGTCGCCCACGGCAAACTTCACCGTCGGGTCGGCCTGTAATGGTATGCCCATGCGCAGACGGTTCAGGTACACACCGGCTATTCGGGGCTTCTCGGCATTGTTGGCCGTCTCCTCGTCGATGATGCTGGCCAGCGTGTAGATCTCGTTGTAGCTCATGTCCATGCTGTCGGCTATCTGCTCGCGCCTGTCGCGCTTCCAGAATGCGCTGTTCTCGCGCTCCAGCCGGCGCATCAGGCCGTTGAGGCTGATGTCCCAGTACACCTCGTAGGTGTTGGGTATGAACAGCGCTGGCAGGGTAGCCATGTTGTAGCCCATGTTCATCACGAAACCTGTGTCGGCGAGGGCGCTGGCTATGGTGGCCGAGTCGAGCATCACGTAGCGGCTGATGGTGGCAGCCATGCGGTCCAGTGTGCGCACCGACGGCACCACCAGCTTCACAGCCTGCTGCTGTCCGCTCTTCAGGCGGCGGTATACGTCAATCAGCCTGTCTGCGGGCTCTATGGCATAGCAGCCCGTGTGGGGAGTGAACTCCGAGAAGCGGCGTGCCACGTCCCAGCCAGCTGTCGAGCGCATGTGGGCAGAGTCCTGCAGCTGCCGGACTATGTCCTGCTCCGTGTCCTGCGGACGTATATATATATAGGTAGTGGAATTGAGCTGGAACGGGGTAGAGTAGAGGATACGCCACCACGACCATGCTGTGATAGCCGCTGCTACGGCTGCTATGCCGAGCACTGAGAGAGCTGCGTATGTGAGCTTGCGTTTTGTTGTCATCCTAAAATAAAAAGCGCAGATAAGCTACTCGCCTGAGCGCGCTATCTGCGGTTGTGTAATTGAAATGTGTGCACTGGACTGTTGTACATTCCGTTGGAGCCGACAGGGGGACTCGAACCCCCGACCCACGCATTACGAATGCGTTGCTCTACCAACTGA
>CALEPV010000069.1 GCA_937910905.1 uncultured Prevotellaceae bacterium | reverse complement strand
AGGATTTCTCACTGCCATACAGCACCGAGAAATCCTAATGACCGATTTGGGTTTAATGGAAGTGACTGGAAGATTCTGCTGTCGAAGGATGCCTTTGTCACCAAGCATATCATAGAGGAAATGGCCCGTGCCATCTTCAACATCCAAAACAACATCATGACGACGGATGCACAAGTCGTCCATACAAAGTTCTCGTCGGTAACGGAGATAAAGATGCGAGAATCATATTCCATGGAAACCCACAAGACCATTTACGAACGGCAGGGCTATCCGTCGCACGGCGGAGGACTGGAACAGGCGTTTATTGATTTCCTCGATAAGGATGGTGAGGTGGAACGTTTTCTGAAAATCAACGAGAGCCAACATTCATTTGCCGTCATTTACTATATACGAAAAGACGGACTGATGGCGACCTATCACCCGGATTTCATTGTGGCTACCCATGAGAAAATATACCTGATAGAAACCAAAGGCAATGACAAACTCTTCGACAAGAATGTCCGCCAAAAGCAAATAGCTGCCGTAGAATGGACTTGCAAGATTAACGAACTGAAGCCAAAGGAACGTATGAACAGAGAATGGGAGTATGTGCTCATTAGCGAAGACAACTTCTATGGCCTGTCGCGTAACGGTGCAACGATTTCTGACATCTGTAACAGATATAAGGTCTCACTTTCTGTAGCAACAGGAGAACTGTTTGCATAAAGTGGAGGGATGGAGAAAGCATGGCTTATGATAGAACAATTGAGTCCACTTGAAAAAGTCCTGCGCTCGGCTCGAAGAGACGCTTGATACTTCAAGAAAGGACGAAATACCACAGGGAGGGGTGAAACCCCTTCTTGAACGTCAAGCAGTTATAAATAAGCCCTGTCGGTCGGCGAGGTCGGTCGGCGAGGCTCTCGAACCGCTCTCGAACCGTAGGGGCGACAGAACAATTAGAACTTTTTCAAGTGGGCTCAATTATTTAACCATCACTTAATCCAAAGTTCAAGTTGCACTTAGGACGTTATATGCAAAAGAAGGCTTCTTCAATATCTTGGCAACAAAAAAATGGGCTGATGATGTTTTTTTATTGGGCCGCAGGCGTAGTATATCAGATTTTTTGCAGAACTTTGCAGTGCTTTGTGGGGATGTGGTGGTGATTTTGTTGCATTTGTGTAAAATTATTATAATGTAAGAGACCTATGAATATCAGATTCTTAAACTGTATTGCCTGTGCAGGAATGCTTGCTGTGGCATTGAGTGGTTGTGTGAGCGACCCTTACGACGAGGCAGCTGCTGAAGCAGCGCGCCAGGAGGAGATAAGCAAGAATATGGCGAGTGTGTTCGGCGTGACGTTCAGCGCATCGCAGGACTGGAGCAGCACGCAGAGCGGCTCCGTGACCATCGTGGCTAATGCCGACATGGACGACATCGTGAAGGTGCAGGTGCTCAGCTGTTCGCCCTTCGGCGGCAGCGATGCCAACGGTGCCGTGGTGCTGAATGAGGCCAAGGTGTCGAAGGGACAGACAGTGACGCTGGCATACGACGCTCCGTCGTACCGCAACCGTATCTATGCAGCTTGCGTGGCATCGGACGGCACCTACCGCATCAAGGGCTTCGAGCCGCAGGCGAAGACTACAGTATCGTTTGCCGCAGCTACGGCGCAGAAGGCGCAGTCGAGAGCTGCCGCCACACGTGCCCTGCCAGAGAACGTGACGCTGGGCCGGACGGAGGCTTCGTACAGCAGCCAGCGTGCCAGCGATGCCAGCAACTCTGCTTTTGCTCTGTGGGCCAACGACGGTTGGGAGGGTGAGACCCTATACCAACTGGCGGACAAGGATGAGACTCCGCAGCGTATCTATGTGGATGACTTCACGGACGATGAGCGTGCCGACATCGCCGACATCGTGGCCACCTATCTGCCCAACGCACAGTGGGTGAACGGACGGCGCATAAACAACAATCGCGAAAAGATAGTGAACAGCGACATAGTGCGTCTGGAGAACAACTACATCACCACTACTGGCGAGGAGCCCATCACGGTGGCGCCCATCTACCAGAACGGCGGCAACGAGATAAACAACTGCCACCTCTACTACTACTATTACAAGCCAGAGCAGATAGCAGGCATGACGGAGGCCGAGCAGGTGGAGTTCTTCAAGCAGCTGCCTAAGTACAAGGCCGTGCAGCTGTGGCGCGTGTTCAACCCGAACCAAGAGGTGTCGTATCTGCCGAAGGCCACCGTCAAGCGTGTGCAGGCATTCACGCTCCTGTACTGGGGTGACGGCACACCAACGCTGAATCAGACCGTAGGCCAGTATGTGTTCCCTGCTGGCTACAAGATCGGCATGATGCTGCGCAGCATTCAGGGCGATCGCAGCGCCAGCCGTACCGACAACGGCTGTCTGTACGGCGACGGACGCTTGAACGTAGCCATCAACCAGTATGGCTCGTTTGCCAATGCCAACCTCGAACCCGCCGACCCGCGCATAGCCATCTTCGGAGCCAACGGCAAGACCTACATGTGCTTCGAGGACGGAACCGACCAGGACTTCAACGACCTGATTCTTGAGATGGACGGTGGCGTGGTGCCATTCGGCCAGCAGCCAGAGCTCGACAAGAATGTGTACACCTTCTGCTTCGAGGACCGCGATGCCGGCGACTACGACCTGAACGACATTGTGATCAAGGCCCAGCGCATAGACCAGACGCACGTGAAGTACAGTCTTGAGGCCTGCGGCGCCAACGACGAGCTGTATCTGCGCAACATCAACGGCGTGTTGTTCAACGACAATACGGAAGTTCACCAGTACTTCGGCGTGAGTCAGAATCAGTTTGTAAACGTGAGCGTCAGCGATGAAATGGGTGTCGTGCAGGAGGTAGTGACGGTAGATGCATCGTTCAGCTTCGCCGACGCAGCCTGCCAGCCCTATATCTACAACAAGACGATGGGCCGTGAGGTGCGCATAGCCACGGCCGGCGAGGACCCGCATGGGCTGATGATACCATTCGACTTCTGCTACCCGGTGGAGTGCACATGCATCAAGGATGCCTACACACTGTTCAACAACTGGGGCCAGGGCGATGTGATGGCCACCGACTGGTATCTCTACCCAACAGAGGGTAAGGTAGTCACGAGGTCGGGCTTCTAGCCGCAAAGCCGCTGCTGATGCGGTATTTCGACCTGTTTGACGTGATGCGGCTCAAATGACACGCGCGTGTTAAATAAATGACACGCGCGTGTCATTTATTTAACACGCGCATGTTTTTTATTTAACACGCGCGTGTTTTTCTCGCGACGATGTGATGGAGGGGTTGTCGTAACGTGGTGGAGGGGTTGTCGTAACGTGGTGGAGAGGTTGCTGTAACGTGTTGCAGGTTTCGCAGTAACGTGTTGTAAATGCTCTCGCAACGTGCTGGCTGTGGGGTAGTGGTGTGCCTGTCGGACGGCCTATGGCTGACGGCGAATACGGCAAGAAATGCAGGGGTTAGTCATAAAAAGACTTAAACAGGCCTCATGTGGGGTAAAAATTGCCTACCTTTGCCCTCTCTAAGTAGTGTCGCTGCAATCTGGACAAATGTGAGAATTGGCAACAGAGAATGGCGTGCTACACTCTCTAAGTAATCAATACTATGGGAAGAATAATCGCTTTAGCAAACCAAAAGGGTGGCGTGGGCAAGACCACGACATCCATGAATCTGGCTGCCTCGCTGGCCACTCTGGAGAAGAAGGTGCTGCTGGTGGATGCCGATCCCCAGGCTAATGCTTCCAGTGGACTTGGCGTTGACGTGCAGGCTCTGGAGGTGAGCGTGTACCAGTGCCTGATAGACGGTGTGGACCCGCACGAGGCAATATACGAGACGGATATACACGGGTTGGACATACTGCCCTCGCACATCGACCTGGTGGGCGCTGAGATAGAGATGCTCCATATGGACAATCGCGAGCAGGTGATGAAGCGAAGGCTGCGTCCGCTGCTTTCGGAGTACGACTTCATACTGATAGACTGCTCCCCGTCGCTGGGTCTCATCACAGTGAATGCGCTCACAGCAGCCGACTCGGTGATAATCCCCGTGCAGTGCGAGTACTTTGCGCTGGAGGGTATATCCAAGTTGCTGAACACCATCAAGCTCATCAAGAGCCGCCTGAACCCAGCTCTGGAGATTGAAGGCTTTCTGCTCACGATGTACGACTCGCGCCTGCGACTGGCCAACCAGATCAAGGAGGAGGTGCAGCGCCACTTCCAGGAGCTGGTGTTCAAGACGCTGATCACTCGCAACGTGAAGCTCTCCGAGGCTCCATCGCACGGTCTGCCAGCCATCCTCTACGATGCCGATAGTGCTGGTGCCCGCAACCACCTGGCGCTGGCGCAGGAGATAATAGACAAGAACAATAAGTGATATGGCTGTACACAAGAAATACCCCGCGCTGGGACGCGGCTTGGACGCGCTGATATCGAACGATGAGGTGCGCACGGAAGGGTCCTCGAGCATCAACGAGATAGCACTGGACCTGATACACCCCAATCCCAATCAGCCCCGTCGCGAGTTCGATGAGGAGTCGCTGGCAGAGCTGGCCGACAGCATACGTGCCATAGGCATCATACAGCCCATCACGCTGCGCAGCCTTGATGACGGCACCTATGAGATAATAGCCGGCGAGCGCCGCTGGCGAGCATCCCGTCTGGCAGGCTTGGAGCGCATACCTGCCTATGTCCGCACGGCGGACGATGAGAACGTGATGGAGATGGCGCTGATAGAGAACATACAGCGCGAGGATCTCAATGCGGTGGAGATAGCACTGGCCTATCAGCACCTGCTGGAGCAGTACGGCCTGACGCAGGACCGCCTGTCGGAGCGCGTGGGCAAGAAGCGCAGCACGGTGACCAACTACCTGCGCCTGCTCAAGCTGCCGGCATCCATCCAGCTGGCTCTGCAGAACCGCGAGCTTGACATGGGCCACGCCCGTGCGCTGCTGTCGCTGGAGAACCCCGCGCTACAGCTGAAGGTGTTCGAGGAGATACAGCGCGACCACCCCTCGGTGCGCAAGGTGGAGGACATGGTGAAGCGTCTGTCGGAAGGCGAGACAGTGGTGGTGAGCGGCCGCAAGCTGCGCCCCCGCAAGTCGGCGCTCTCGGAGGAGTACACCTCGCTGCGCGACAACCTCTCGAAGTGCTTCCAGACGCGCGTGCAGTTCACCTGCACCGAGCGCGGACGGGGCAAAATCACCATACCGTTTGCATCCGAGGCCGAGCTGGAGCGCATCGTGGCGCTGCTGGACAAGCTGAAGGGATGAGACACAACCGAAAGACATAGAGGGCGTGAGGAGTGGCTGGCATAACATAGTCATAAGGCTGGGCAGCACAGCGGCGCTGCTGATGGCTTGCGTGACAGCTGCGGCGCAGGTGCCCGATGAGTTCGAGCTGACACCCGACTCCGTGCTGCTGCAGGAAGCCGAGGATCCAAGCGTGGTGCCTGCGGCTGAGCAGATACTACAGCAGATAGCCGAGGAAGAGGTGGTGCCCGCGGCAGCGACATCCAAGCCCGCCTTCGTGCCTGACCCCATACGCGCCATGTGGCTGGGGCTGGTGCTGCCCGGCGGCGGGCAGATATACAACCGCAAGTACTGGAAGCTGCCAATCATATACGGAGGCTTCCTAGGCTGTGCCTACGCGCTGACCTGGAACAACCAGATGCTGCGCGACTACTCGCAGGCCTATCTCGACATCATGGACGATGACCCCAACACGAAGAGCTACGAGAAGATGCTGCCCATGGGCTACAATATCAGCGGGCGCGAGGACCAGTTTAAGGAGATATTCAAGAACAAGAAGAACTACTACCGCAAGTACCGCGATATGAGCATCTTCGCCTTCGCCGCCGTGTACATCGTAGCAGTGATTGATGCCTACGTCGATGCCGAGCTGTCCACGTTCGACATCTCGCAGGACCTGAGCATGAAGATGGCACCCACCGTTATCACCACCCACCCCGCGAGCGGCCAGAAACTGGCCTCGCAGCCCAACGGACAAGGCCTGGGGATGGCCTTCCGCCTTAACTTTTAACCCAAATCGGTCATTAGACCAACGATTCGTATTTGGGTTTAAACCGAATCAGAACCTATGAAACACTACAGCCGATACATACTAGCCGTGCTGCTGGCTGCGCTGCTGCCGGCTCACGAACTGCGTGCACAGGAACTGACAGCCACGGATGCCGACATAGTGCTGCCCGAAGGCATGACTACCGATATGGACAGTCTGCTCATGGAGTGGACGGCCCGCAACTACCTGATACCCGATGGCGACTGTAGCGACAACGGCATCAATCCCGAGTTCCCGAAGGAGGATTATGTGCGGCGTCTGTCGCATCTGCCCAACACCATCGAGATGCCCTACAACGATGTGGTGCGACAGTACATAGACCGCTATATGGGCCGCTTGCGCCGCAGTGTGGCCATCATGCTGGGTGCCAGCAACTTCTACACTCCGTTCTTCGAGGAAGCACTCGAGGCCTACCAGCTGCCGCTGGAGCTCAAGTACCTGCCCGTCATAGAGTCGGCCCTGAACCCCACAGCCGTGAGCCGTGCAGGAGCCGTAGGCCTGTGGCAGTTTATGATAACCACAGGCAAGCAGTACGGCCTGGAGGTGACCAGCCTGGTGGACGAGCGCCGCGACCCCGTGAAGTCGTCCTACGCCGCAGCCCACTATCTGAAGGATCTGTACGACATCTTCGGCGACTGGACGCTGGCCATAGCATCGTACAACTGCGGTCCTGGCAATGTGCGCAAGGCCATCAGCCGCGCCGGTGGAGCCAAGGACTACTGGAAGATATACCCCTATCTGCCAGCCGAGACACGCGGCTACGTGCCGGCCTTCATTGCTGCCAACTATGCTATGAACTACTACTGTGACCACAATATATGTCCCATCGGCACCACACTGCCCGCCAACACCGACACTGTGCGAGTGCTGCGCAACCTGCACATCGACCAAATAGTGGCAGTGTGCAACGTGCGTGCCGAGGAGGTCAAGGCGCTGAACCCTGAGTATCGCACCGACCTCATACCCGGTGAGAGCCGCGTGTGTATGCTGCGCCTGCCGCTGCCCGCCATAGCTGCATTCATCGAGAGCGGCGACAGCGTGTACAACTACCGCGCATCCGAGCTCATCACATCGCGCACAGAGGTCGATGTGGCACAGCCGACAGCCGCCCCGCGCCGCACGGCGACACGCGGGC
>CALEPV010000068.1 GCA_937910905.1 uncultured Prevotellaceae bacterium | reverse complement strand
AGATGTCAAAGCGAGCTAATTGGACATTTTTGGTTTTTGGTTGCGGATTTTAGGTAAACCTTATTTATGTTAAATCAAGTGAAATGATAGATTACTTAACGAATTAATCCAACAGAAAGACCTAACTTTGGCAACATATTATGTACTAATGAATAAAACTCTATACGTATGCGCAGACAAATCATCGCTTTATTGGCACTGCTGACTGCGACCGTAGGCAGTCAGTCACAGCAGATTACCTACCAGGAGGCCAACAACCTATGTAAGACTACATCACGCTCATGGGTCAGCGTGCACGACCCTTCGGTGGTGCACACTACGGGCAACACTTTCTATATAATAGGCTCCCACATAGGCTGGGCACGCAGCACAGACAACATGCAGAGCTGGCAGGGACTGGACAACGGAAGTCTCTTCGGTGTGCTCAATGCCAGTGGAAAGACTGAGGTGACATCCTACAGTAATGCGTTCAGCACCAATGTCACCACATCGGTGAAGGCTCTGGTCAACGGCGAAGTGAAGGAAGTGCAGTTCGGCAACTTCGATGCCAAGAGCTGGGCACATGGCGACCAGGACAATTGGACAATTGACGGCAACATGTGGGCACCCGATATTGTATACAACCCCAACTCCAAGAAATGGTGCATGTACATGAGCCTTAACGGCGACAGCTGGCACTCAGTGATAGTGTTGCTCACGGCCAACTCTATCACAGGGCCGTATGTCTACCAGGGGCCTGTGACATTCTCAGGCTTCATTAATGCGACTACACCGGAAATCTCGTGGAAGAAAACCGACCTTGAGCTGGTGATTGGCGAGCAGTCGTCCCTACCTCAGCGCTACAATCTGGGAACGGGCTGGGGCAATTACTGGCCAAACAATATAGACCCTTGTGCTTTCTTCGACGAAGAAGGAGGCATGTGGCTGGTCTATGGCTCATGGAGCGGCGGCATATTCATGCTCAAGCTTGACAAGGAGACCGGCCTGCGCGACTACACAGTGAGCTACTCACTGCAGAATGACGGCAGTGGCCGCCCGCTGAGCGATCCCTACTTCGGCAAGCGCATAGCCGGTGGCTATTACGTGAGCGGCGAGGGTCCGTACATACAGCACATAGGCGACTATTACTATCTGTTTATGAGCTACGGCGGATTTGCGCGCGACGGAGGCTACGAGATGCGTGTGTTCCGCTCCGCGAACCCCAACGGCCCATACGTTGACGCGCAGGGTACATCGGCCATATACAGCAGGTGGGAGTACAATGTAGGCCCGGGTGCCACCACCAACCGAGGCATGAAGCTCATGGGGGCATACAACAACTGGGGCATAATGACCATTGGCGAGTGTGCACAAGGGCATAACAGCGCTACCCTCGACAACCAGGGACGCGCCTTCGTGGTCTACCACACCAGGTTCAACGACGGCACAAATGGCCACCAGGTGCGTACACACCAGCTCTTCGTGAACCAGCGGGGATGGCTCGTGGCGGCTCCGTTCCAGTTCGACGGCGAGACAGAGAACAACGACAGCATAGCCAAGCGATGCCTCTTCACCAAGGAAGAGATAGCGGGAACATACAAGGTGCTCATTCATAAGTATCGTATGGATCACGCCAACATGGAGGAAGTGACACCTATAGAGCTGACGCTGAACGACAACGGACGTGTCACTGGCGACCTTACTGGCACGTGGGCACTGACAGAAGGCACGGGCTACGTGCGAGTTACCGTGGGCAGCGTTGCCTACTACGGGGTTGTGATAGAGCAGACCGTGGACGGCACCAGCATGAAAGCCGTCTGCTTTACAGCTACAGCCGACAGCGGAGTGGCAATCTGGGGATATAAGGTTGAGGACAGATATGCTGTAGCCTACACAGCCAAGAACTACACTGCGCCTATCAAGGAGAATGCAAACGTATCTAAGCACATTCCTCTCTATGGCAACGGATACTATGGTGCAAAGATAGAATGGGAATCGTCTGTACCAGAGGTGATATCCAATACGGGTAAGTACAATCCTGCTGACACAGCTACGCGTGTGACGCTGACTCTGCGCATCTCTGCCGGAACTTGGAAGTATGAGCAGGCGTATAACGTTACTGCACAGAAGGCGACGGACATCTCCGGCGACTATCGTACAGGTATAGTGGCATACTACGACTTTGACAAGAAGCCTACAGTCAATGCATACGACGAGACGCAACAAGCCACGTATGGCAAGAAGGCCAGTGGTACAGCTACGACGCTAGTCACCGATCCTGCACGCATGGGGCAGGTGGCATATCAGTATGCCGGCACGTATGCCAACGCATCTTATACCAGATTTGTTAATCCACTACAGGGACGTACCGGCCTTGATGGCTTCACCGTTTCGATGTTGGTGAAGCGCGCTGACCTGGACGATCTCACTGGCACGCTGTGGGCATTCACCGACAAGCAGGGTACGATGGCTAGCGTAAGCCAGAGGCTCTTCCTTACAGGCAATGCCTATGTAGGCTTCACCAACGGCACCGACTACTTCGACATCAATAAGCCTGATGACGGCTCTTCGTCGGCTACCACCAGTTATATTCCCGCAGATTGGCAGCTGGTGACACTCACATGCTCGGCCGATGAGGGCGTGAACATCTATGTGAACGGCACGCGACGTGTTCACAAGAAGTTTGCTTCGTCAGCTGGTTCGTCAACGACGGTGGCTAAGTCGGCACAGCTCTTCGACTACCAGCATGTGCTCGATTTCATCACAACGGCAGGCTTCTTCCAGTTGGGCGTAGGCTCAACCTACGGTTCGGCAGAGGCTTGGTTCGACGATCTCATCATCTACGACCGCGCATTGCCACAGGCTGATGTGCGTGCATTGAACACGGCGGAGACCCGCGTGACGGATTTCACAGATGCTATCATCCCTGTGGTTGTAGACGTGTTGCGGCGTTCTGCTGCCAGTGATGATGTCTACTACGACATGCGCGGACAACGCATACAGGGACAACCCGCACAGCGCGGCGTATATATCCACAACGGCAAGAAAATAGTGGTTCGTTAGGGCATATGCGACAATTCGTCACATTGATGGCATTCATGCTGCTGTCACCGATGGTTAATGCACAGTCATATTCATCACTGTGGAAAGCGGAGCAAGCGTATGAGAACGATGGCCGCCCGCAGTCGGCATACGACGTGACGCAGCAGATACTGCGCAAGGCTGAGGCAGAACACAATCAAGGCCAGGCTCTGAGTGCAAGGCTGCGGGCGGCCGCATTGCATCAGGAGTGGGCTCCCGACAGTTTCTTCACGGATGTGGCAGAACTGGAAAAGTTGCGTCTGGCGGAGACACAGCCGGTATCGAAGGCCATCTATGCATCCATCTTGGCAGAGGTGTATGAGAACAATAGGCATCGTTCACAGGCTCGCAGACTCCAACTGACATCCGATGACATGCGCGAGTGGACCATGGAGCAGTACGACAGCGCCGCACGTGCCAACTGGGAACTGTCACTGACGGACATTGATGTTCTTATGGCAGCACGCAGCAAGGACTGGTTGCCATTCATCGAGCAGAACCGCAGTTCGGACTATTTCCAGTGTGACCTGTTGCACATACTGTGGCAGCGTTACCGCGACCAGCAGGTGAGTGTGTGGAGTGAGGACGGTGCACGCGTCAAGGCGCGCGGACATGAGATTGCTGAATGCTACCGCTCGGCCGGCAACCGCAATGCATCGCTGCTGGTGGAACTGGACGTTTGTGATGCTCCCGAATCGCTGCTTGATAGCTACTCTGACCTTCCCCTGTGCGTGGAGGTGTACCTGCATATGCTGCAGATGGATACTACCGAAATGCAAAAGGTGGCCTGGGCAGAGGAGGCCTTGCGTCGTTATCCACGCTATGAGCGTATCAATGCAGTTCGCAATATGCTCAACAATCTGCTCACTCCGCGTGTAGAGTGGGTAGGCAACGGTGTGTGCTATCCGGCCAAGCAGTATGCATGGGCACTAAGAGGCAAGAATGCGACGGGAATGACGATAGAGGTGTTGAAATTGCCCGACAGTTTCTCGCAATCCCAGCTCAACAACCAGCGTGAGCCCGTTGCATACCTCAGACGTATAGGGCAGAGGATAGAGACAATCACCCATCAGTTTGCGGGTGCGCCCTCTACAGCAGCAGGCCAGACGCAATCACGTATTGTCACCGTAACGGATACTATTCAGTGGACGGCGCCCGACTTGGGCCACTATGCCCTGCTCTTCGCTGCGTCAACCGGCGAGCGCGAGGCTAATAAAAGTCAGCTACAGGGACAGTACAGCTTACTGGATGTGTCGCGCCTGCAATACGTATATCGTTGCTACAGGCAGCAGATGGAGGTGATAGTGGTGGATTCCGAAACCGGACATCCTGCAGCAGGTGCAACGGTATCGTTGTACAGAGATAATGACAGCGGCAATACTACATTGGTGAGTACTGCAAGAGTTGACTCTGGAGGACGTACAGTGATGACGCTTGCCGACAATAGCTATCACAGCTACTACCTCCACGCCCACACGGATGGCGACATCTTCGTGCCTAAGCAGCATTTATGGGGACGAGGCAACAGTGGTCAGAGCCGTGAGTCAGCAAACACCGTGCTGCGTCTCTACACGGACCGAGCAATATACCGTCCAGGTCAGACACTCCACTTGGGTGGAATAGTATATGAGCAGAAACATTGGGATGCGCGTGTGCAGGCTGGGCTGGAGTATGAGCTGGTAATGCGCGATGCCAATGGAAAGGAGGCTGCGCGACAGACGGTACAGACAGACGAAATGGGCGTCATAGCAGCCGACTTCATATTGCCTGTCGGTCGACTGCCAGGTGTGTACAGCATCGTCGCTGGCAGTAGCAGGGTAACCTTTAGGGTGGAGGAGTACAAACGGCCCACTTTCGAGGTCAAATTGGATGAAGCACCGGCACTGCAGTGGCCGCAAGACAGCATTGTGCTGACTGGTAAGGCCGTTGGCTACAACGGCGTGCCAGTTCGTAGCGCGCGTGTCACAGGCTCATATAGGTTCGCCTATCCGCGCTATTGGTGGGAATACTACGATGATTCGCCAATCATGCGGCTGGACACAGTGATGACTGATGATGGCGGACGCTTCTCTGTGGCAGTACCACTTGCCCAGCTCGATGATGAGACCTTGCGTCGCGGATTGGACTTAAAGCTTGATGTGGATGTACTCAATGCTGCCGGCGAAACGCGGCAGGCAACATCTCACACTCCGTTGTGCACGACACCTCTGCGCCTACTGCTCAGTATGACAGAGATGCAGGACCGTGAGCGTCTGTCCGCTCCGCAGTTCCAGTTACTCTCGTCTACGGGTCGTCCGACTGCTGGCACAGTGAATTGGCAAATTGTACCAGTCGATGGTGCATCAAGCAGCGGTGCATCAGGAACCATCGTGTATACACAGGATGGAAGGGCTGCACAGGATATAGATTTGCTGTTGTCAGCCTTGAGCGCAATGCCAAGTGGGGAATACGAACTACAGGCAGTTGCATCTGCAGGAGCCGATACAGCATCGACTAAACAGCGCTTTGTACTATTCTCATTCGACGACGTTCTGCCCGCATCTCATCAAGAGTTGTGGCTCTACTGCCCGTCCGACACATTCTCCACAGGATACAATGCTATATTGCAAGTCGGTACGAGTCACACGGATGCCATCATCTACTGGAGCTTAGTGGCCAATAGTCAGGTACGGCAGCAGGGCATGTTGCAACTCTCCAACCAGTTGTCACATCTGGATATACCGTATGACTCCACTATGGGTGATGGCGCAACAGTACATTTGGTACTTGTTAAAGATGGCAGTGTGATAACGAAGTCACAGACCTTGCGACACGCTATGCCCGATACAGAGCTGCGCTGGCAGTGGACTTCGTTCCGTGACCGTGTACACCCAGGTGACACTGAGACGTGGACTTTACGTATCACTCGTCCTGACGGAACGCCAGCTCCAGCCAACCTGATGGCCACTGTTTATGATGCGACCCTCGATGCCCTGACACCTCATCTGTGGCAGTTGCTTGTGAGTCGCGGCTACAATATCACGTCAACGCCTTGGCGTTTCAGTAGCTACTATACCGATACGGCGCATGAGTTATACTACTTCCCAATGCGTTCATATCAAGTGCCGGAACTGTCGTTTGATGCGTTCAACCCGCAGTACTTCACAGGCCTTGGCTTCAGCCACTATGCCGTTTACAGCACTATGCGCCTGCGTGGAACTCGTCCTATGCTGAAAGCCTCGCGGGCCAATGGCACTGCGACTGTTGAGGAGATGGCAGTAGCCGATGCCGCACCGATGGCGATGGCTGCCGTTGCACCGCAGATGGTAGCTGACGGTGCAGAGTATGAGACGGCAGAAGAAGCCGCAGCAGAAGATTCCGATGCTGGCGAGGCCGTAGGCGATGCTGCAGCTGCCGTACGCACCAACTTCAACGAGACAGCCTACTTTGCCCCTCGTCTCCGCACGGATGCCGAGGGCAATGTGACACTGCAATTCACGTTGCCGCAGAGCCTTACTACGTGGCACATGATGGGCGTTGCACACACAGCAGACCTCAATACAGCCAACATTGAGGCTCAGACAGTGGCACGCAAGGAGCTGATGGCTCATCTATATATGCCCCGATTCCTGCGTGTAGGTGACAATGGAACAATCACAGCTTCCATCCAGAATCTCACAGACCAAGCCTTGAGCGGTAAGGCACGACTGGAGATATACGACCCGGAGGCCTCGCGTGTGTTATCTAAGCAGCAGGCAACATTCAGCACTGAATCCAACGGCGAGGCAACACTTATGTTTGCATACACGCCCGACGAACAGCCAACGATACTGGCCGTACGCTTTACTGCCGAAACGCGTGAGTTTAGCGATGGTGAGCAGTACCTACTGCCAGTGCTGTCAGACAAGACTTACGTCACAGAGAGTGTGGAGATACAGGCCGATGGCAAGGGTGTCTTCACCACCGACCTTACCTCGCTGTTTGCCAACAACGCCGCCTCTGCAACCAACCGCATGCTGACCGTGGAGTACACGACTCACCCCATATGGACCGTGGTGCAGTCGCTGCCCGCGCTGCGCGAGCCGCAGAACGACGATGTACTGTCGCTCACCTGTGCCTTCTATGCCAATACACTGGCTTCACACATCGTGGCTACCACACCGCGTCTGCGTGATGTATTGGAGCTGTGGCAGGCACAATGCCAGCAGGGTAGGCCCCAAGGTTTGAACAGCCCACTCGAGGAGGATGCCGAGCTGAAGCAGATGGTGCTTGACGAGACACCTTGGCTGCGTGACGCGATGAGCGATACAGAGCGTATGTCTGAGCTCTGCACACTCTTCGATGCCAACCTGCTAGAATCAAATCTTGGAGGTACGCTTACGCGTCTGCAAGAGCGGCAGCAGAGCGACGGAGGCTTCAGTTGGTTCCCAGGTATGCGCAGCAGCGAGCTGATGACCCGACTTGTGGCAATATACCTAACCCAGCTGCGGTCCCTCACTGCTGGCTTCTCCTCGCTGTCTGACGACAGCCGCCAGATGGTGAACAACGTTCTGCAGCATGCTGTTGCCTTCGTAGCCCGCGAGAACAGCAAAATGGTGCAGGACATGAAGCGTGCCGAGGCTCGCGGTGAAACAGTACGTACAGGCAACCTCATTCACTTACATTATATATATATAGCACAGCGCTCTGGCATACGACTCACTTCGGCTCAGCAGTCGGATGTACGCTATCTACTCGACCATTTGCGTGGCACTGTAGCCTCAATGGACAATCAGGAGCGCGCCTTAGCAGCAGTCGTGCTGAAGGGTGCAGGTCGCAGCGATTGGCGCGACTACTATACTTCATTGCAGGAGCACCTCACCGTGACCACCAATCACGGTAGCTTCTTCGACTATGCGGGTGGTAGCTTCACGCCCGCGAGCCACAAAATCATAGCGCATACAGTAGCTGTTGAAGCCGTAAGGGATGTTGACGCAGACAATGCCACCCTGCTGTCGGGCCTGCGTCGCTGGCTGCTCCAGCAGAAGCGCACTCAGATGTGGGAATCGAACATCTGCACCGTCAACGCTATCTATGCGTTGCTGCATGACAATAATGCTCAGTTGTCATCAACCTTGGCCGACGGGTTATCGTTGCGCTACGGTAAGCGTACCGTCAACGTACAGTCGTCTGCGCCATCGGCAGCTGCCTTGGGTTATGTGAAGGCCAGCTATACGGACGGGCAGATGCCACAGTCCATTACGGTGCGTCGCAACAACGAAGGTGAGGCGTGGGGCGCAGTCTATGCTTCCTATCTCATACCTTACGCTGATGCTGTAGGCACAACCACAGGCCTGTCTGTGCGGCGCGAAGTGAGCAGCATCAACCCGCGGCTGGGCGACCGCATCACAACTCGCTACATCATCACTGCCGACCGCGACTACGAGTACGTATGCCTGCGTGCCGACCGTGCCGCCTGTGCAGAGCCTCAGCAGCAGATATCCGGCTACTACTATCAAGGTGGCCTGGGTTACTATATGGCAATGCACGATGCCCACACCGATTACTTCTTCGACCGCCTGCCCAAGGGTACATACGTACTGGAGGAGGCATCCTTCATTGATCGCGACGGTCAGTACACCACTGGTCTGGCACGCATACAGTGCTTGTACGCGCCTGAGTTCGGAGGACATACGAATACATACAACATAACGATAACGAAATGACGAAGCCCCTCATCCTCATAACCAACGACGATGGCTACAAGGCAGCGGGCATACGCGATTTGGCTCGTGCGGTATCAGCTATAGGCGATGTGATAGTCGTAGCTCCCGATGGAGCACGCTCAGGTGCTGCCTGTGCTATCACTGCAACAATTCCCGTGCACTATTCAGGCCCATACGAAGAACTGTTGCAGTGTGGCGAGCAGGTCTATGCATGTTCCGGAACGCCAGTCGACTGTGTGAAGCTGGCCTTGGAGCAGATAGTGCCACGCAAGCCCAGCCTCATCATCAGTGGAATCAATCACGGCGACAATGCCTCCGTGAGCTGCCACTATAGCGGGACGATGGGTGCTGTGCTCGAAGGGTGCATGAAGGATATACCCTCTATAGGCTTCTCTCTGTGGCTGAAGCGTGGCGAGAGCTACGAGCAGCACCCGCCTTGTGCAGATACGTTGGCTGCTATAGCCACTTTGTGTCAGCGTGTGATAGAGGCTGGTCTGCCAGCAGATGTGTGCCTTAATATCAACCTGCCTGTGGCAGATTCCTTCCGTGGTTGGCGCGTGTGCCGACAGGCACGAGGTCGCTGGAGCGCAGAGTGGGCCCCAGCAGGCAACCCGCATGTGCGCGACCGCTATTTCTGGCTAACGGGGCAGTTCACGGACCTCGAACCCGATGCCGCGGACACCGACTTTGCTGCCCTTCGTATGGGCTATGGCTCCATCGTACCCATTACCATTGATATGACAGCGCACAGCGCGATAGTGCAGATAGAAAGACTGAAATGAAGTACTACGTCATCGCAGGTGAGGCCAGCGGCGATCTCCATGCATCACATCTGATAGCCGCATTGCACCAGCGCGACGCAGAAGCACAGTTTCGAGGCTTTGGCGGCGACTGCATGGCGGCACAGGGCATGGAGCTGGTGGCTCACTACCGTGACCTTGCCTATATGGGCTTCATCCAGGTAGTGCGGCATGCCCGTAAGATACTGCGTGGATTGGCGCAGTGCAAGGCTGATATCGTTCAGTGGAGGCCAGATGTGGTCATACTTGTGGACTATCCAGGCTTCAATCTGCGCATTGCTGAATACGTGCACACTGCAGGCATCTGCCCAGTGTACTATTATATCTCACCCAAGATATGGGCGTGGAAGGAGGGACGCATCAAGGCCATACGCCGCAATGTGGACCAATTGTTCTCAATACTGCCTTTCGAGGTTGACTTCTATGAAGAGAAGCACCACTATCCCATACACTATGTGGGCAACCCCACGCTGGACGAGGTGAGCGTTTATAAACAGTTGCCCCAACAGACATATACCAGCTTCTGTGAGCAGCACGGGCTGCAGGAGAACCGCCTGTCAATAGCTCTGCTCCCAGGCAGTCGCAAGGCCGAGATAGCAGCTAATCTGCCGCGTATGCTCGATGCCGTGAAGCGGTATGAGCAGGACTACAACATCATCCTTGGTGCCACATCGTCGCTGGATTGGGAGACTGACTATGCCCCAGTTCTCTCACAGCATCCGGTGCACGGCCTAGTGTCGGTCACCAATGCCACATTTGACCTACTGTCGCACAGCTCTACCGCCCTTGTCACCAGTGGTACGGCGGCACTTGAGACAGCGCTGTTCAATGTACCACAGGTGGTGTGCTACTATACTCGCTTCGGTCGCATCGTCAACTGGTTGAAACCCCACTTCCTCAGGGTGAAGTACATATCGCTGGTCAACCTCATCGACGACAGCGAGGTGATACCTGAGCTGATAGGCAACCACATGAACGTGGATACCCTGCAGCAGTGGCTTGAGGATATTCTGCCCGGCGGTTCGAAGCGTGACACCATGCTGGCGGGCTACCGTTCCATGCTATCCAAGCTGGGTGAGCCTGGTGCGCCGGAACGTGCGGCACAGGCCATGATAGAAGCTCTGACACCGCAATAGTACTGCTTATTACTTGCTGATTAGCTCCGTCTTACTCGCTAATCAGCTTTGCCACCTCTTCCAGCTCGGCGTACCACTTGGCACCAAAGCGGCGTATGAGTGGTTCGTGCAGAAACCGGTAGAGGGGCATATTCAGTTCGCGTCCGTGTTCGCGTGCGGGTGCACAGATGTTCCAACGGTGATAGTTCAGCCCAACGAGCCCGCCTGCAAAGTGCTTCTCGCGGATGGGATAGAGTGCACATGATATGGGCTTGACGAAGTGCGACAGCTCTTTGCGGCAGACCGTCTCCAGTGCACAGAGGCAGCAGCGTGTGCGTGCAGGGCTGTCGGGGTCTAGCTGCAGGTCGTCGTAGTGGGTGAACACACAGTCCTTTCCGTCCACTATGCTGGTTACCAGGTCGCCATCCCGGTCGGCATAGGCCACACCTTGCTGCCGCACAACGGCTTGAGCTTTCTTGCTCATCATGCCCCAAGCAGCATTCAGCGAGTCCTCAATCTCAGCTATCTCATCTATCGTGACGGGTGCTCCGGCATCGCCTTCGATGCAACATGCACCCTTGCACGCAGCCAAGTCGCAGCAGAACTGTTCGGTGATGAGATCGCTGCTGAGCAGGACGTCGCCTACCTGTAATATAGGCATCTGATTGTTGCTCATGTGCTATTACCATTGAATCGGCTCTATCCCGTTACGTTGCAGGTAGTCGTTGCAGAGCTGGAAGTGGTGGTTGCCGAAGAAGCCGCGGTAGGCCGACAGGGGCGAGGGGTGAGCACTGCGCAGCACGCAGTGGCGCTGCGAGTCAATGAACTGTGCCTTCTGCCCTGCGCAGCTGCCCCATAGCAGGAACACCAGATTGTTGCGTTCGGCGTTGAGACAGTTGATTACAGCATCGGTGAACTGTTCCCAGCCGCGTCGCTGATGCGAACCCGCCAGCCCTTGCCGCACGGTGAGGGTGGCGTTTAGCAGCATCACACCCTGTTGCGCCCAGCGGGTGAGGTCACCCGACGTGGGTGTCTGGGTGCCGTACTCTTGCTGTATCTCAGCGAAGATGTTGCGCAGCGACGGCGGGAACATCACCCCGTCGGGTACCGAGAATGAAAGACCCATAGCCTGGCCGGGTTCGTGGTAGGGGTCCTGTCCCAGTATGATGACCTTCACTTGCTCAAACGGTGTCTGCTGGAAGGCATTGAAGATGAGTCTGCCTGGTGGGTAGCATACAGCGGTGGCATATTCCTGCCTGACGAACTGTACCAGCTCGGCGAAGTACGGTTTGTCGAACTCACCAGCCAGCCGCTGTTGCCACGATGGTTCTATCCTTACGTTCATCGGCGTAGCAGTTGTAGCATGGTTTCAGCGTAGCGACGGCCCAGCAGACGATAGCCAGCAGCGTCGAAGTGCAGACGGTCGGGACCGTTGGTGCAACCTTCGGAGCTTATCACGTGGGCTGTCCGTACGGTTTGCGGCAGAGCGTCTATCTGGCGATTCATAGCTACGCACACGCCCTCGCCGTTGGCCCTCACCACCTCGCCAGCCAGCAGAGGTACCTCGTCAGCTGTCATGTAGATGTCCTTCAGCAGGCGCTCGTACACTATCTTCACCTTCTGTGCCCACGCAGCATCGCCGGTGTTGGACTCGCCTTGATGCAGCAGTATGCCCTTGATTTGGCCCTGTGTGCGTGCCAGTCGTGCTAGGTGCATGAGCCGCATGTAGGGGTTGTTGACATAGGCTTCGAGTGCCGGCAGCATCCACTGTGGGGCGCGCTGGCGGTAGGCATCGATGCTGTCGGCCATATAGGTCTCTATGTGACAGCCTCCTATGGCTACTACAATCACACCTACACGTATGCTGTCGGGCAATGACTCGACCATCGTGCGGCCAAAGTAGTCTACTGGAGTGAGGCCGGTGTGCTCGCGGCACAGGGGCGGGGTAGCGGTGTACCACTGTCCCGTCTTGCGGCCTTGCTGCTGCATGTCGGTGGCAGCCATCATGAGGAAGCGCTCACTGATGCCCTCCATGTCCTCGGCTTCAGGCCTTGCTGCACCTTCCATGTTGGACTGTCCGAAGCACAGGTAGATGTGGAAGTTCGGGTCGGGATGCCCGGCAGCACGCTGGTCCACTCCCACCTGTTCTGTCGACTTCATATCGCGTATAATAGTATATAGGTGTTTCGGGCGGTAGTTGACGTCGAAGGGCAGCGGCAGCTTGTCTGCGCCAAGCCAGGAGTCGCGGTCGCCGAGGTTCCAGAATGTCACGCAGTCGATGACATCGGCGTGGCGGCGCAGCACCTCGAACAGCGTAGCATACTGGCGCTCCTGCTGCTGTAACAGCTGCTGCATCTCGCCGCCTGTGGCATCGACACCACCCTGCTGAACTGTTAGTAGGTCGCCGCCGCGATAGTGGTCTATGCGTATGTCCATCTCGGTGACGTGCAGATGCGGCACTATGGTGCTGTACTTCTCTATTGCAGCCTCCAGTAGGTAGGCCGACGGATAGTGTATGTTGTAGTGTGCCTGCATACCTATGCCATCGATGGGCACGCCGTCGGCTTTCATTGATGCCACCATCTGTGCTATGCGGTCGCGCTTCACGGGGTCGCATTCGTTGTAGTCGTTGTAGAACAGGAGCGCATCGGGGTCAGCCTTGCGAGCTGCGCGGAAGGCTTCGCGTATGAAGTCGTCGCCGCAGATCTGGTACAGCCTTGACTGCCGGTAGGGGCATTCAGCATTGGCGTCGTCGGTGATTGCCTCGTTGACTACATCCCAGCAGTAGCATACATCCTTGTACCGCTCGACTATAGTCTTGATGTGGCATCGTATACGCTGTAGCACCAGCTCCTTGGTGGCAGGCTGGCCCAGGCTGTCGGTGTATATCCACTGGTCTATCTGATTGTGCCACACCAAGCAGTGTCCGCGCATCTTTATGCCATGCTGGCGGCAGAAGTTGGCTATGCTATCGGCTCCGCACCAGGTGAACACACCCTCGCGTGGCTGTGTGAGCTGAGGCTTCATGTCGTTCTCGGCAGTCACGCTGTTGAACTCGGCACAGACGAGTGCCTGCTGCTGGGCATCGGCCACGTTGCTCTTGTTCAGCGCCACGCCGATGCGGAACATATCCTTATAGGCTTCGGCCAGGCCCTGTGCGCTGGCGCTGTTGCTGGCCATTGCCGTGATAGCGGCAATGGCCAGCAGAAAGTGGTTGCGTTTCATATAGAGCAGTGCTCAACGTTACTTTGTGTTGAGTCGCAGTATGTTCAGTGAGAATGGGGGTACGATGTACTTCAGGCCGTCGGCACGCACGTCCTCAAGCGGCTTCTCGATTGGAGCTACATGCATGGGCTGGTGCATGGTGTTCTCGTCTGTGCCGGAGGCAGATGTCAGTACTACTGCTGAACCGCCGTTGACGCTGATGTTGTTCAGGTTGATGTCTGTAGGCAGGAACGCTGATGTGGGGTTGACGAGCTTCACGAGTACTGAACCGTCGGTCTCGTCGATGCTGGTGGCAGCATAGAGGCTGCGTGTGTCGGGCAGCGAGAATTCGTGTACCAGCTGTCCGTCCAGCAGGCAGCGCACATGCACGCCGTCCACCTCAATCCTCACGTTGTACTCGCGGCCTTCCTCCAGATGTCCTGGTGCAGCAGCCAGTGTGTGGCGTGTGCCGTTCACGGTCTGCTCGACGGCGTGCTGGCTGTTGCCCCATCCGCCCAGGTTCCACCACAGGTAGTTCTGGTCGTCGGCGTAGCCGAATATCACGAGGAATCCCTCGCCGCCGCCTGTCTTCACGGCCTGCAGTTCGATGGCATATGTGTCACCCAGCTGTGCGTCGCAGATTATGTTGCCGCCCTGCACGCGCTCGTCGGTCTGGAACAGGGCGTTGCTGCCGAAGCTCCATTCTGCCTGCATCTGGCGGCGACGTCCAGGCTGCTCAGGCCGCTTGGTGGTCCAGTGTGTGCTGTCGGCCACACCCTTGTGTGCATACATTTGCTTGTCGGCTGCGTCGGTCACGCGGATGTTCTGGTAGTAGGCCGATGTGCTCCATGTGGAGAGGCCCAGCTGGTGTCCTATGGTGGCTGGCAGGCGGTCGCCGGTGAGCTGGAACTGGATGTTCTGGGTGCCGACGTTGTTGGCCATGATCTGCTGAACGTGGTAGGACGGAGTGCCGAAGCTGTGGCCTGCATCGAAGCGTATCATGTCGGGACGCCAGGCTGGATTGTGCTCGTTGACGAAGATGGGGGCATACGAGCCCATAATCACGATGTCGGCATTGCGCTCCAGGCCCAGCATGTAGATGGCCTCGCCCAGGGCGGCGTTGAGGTGTCCGTTCTCGCCGAAGCCCTGTGTCACGGCGTACTCACCTATATATATCTTGGGTCCGTTGCGGTCGTAGTTGTCGTACTTCTCGTAGTTGTTGGCAAACCACGATGGGCTGCGGTAGTAGTGCTCGTCCAGTATGTCGACTGGCAGGTCGCTGCGCCATGAGGGCTCGTCGGTGCCCCAGGCCTCGACGTTGCCTATCAGCTGCATCTCTGGATAGCGTGCCTTGATGGCGTCGTAGAATATCTTGTAGCGCTGATGGTACTGATGGCTCTGGTCGCGATTGTTGTCGAAGTAGAAGTTGGCGTTCTCGTTGCCTATCTCCAGCAGTCGCAGGCCGAATGGTGCGGGGTGTCCGTTCTGTGCGCGGATGGCGCCCCACTTGGTGGTGGCATCGCCGTTGCAGTACTCGATGGCATCCAGAGCCTCGTCGACGTACGGCTGTAGCTCATCGAGCGGAACCTCCCATCCGTGGCCCAGACCCACGTTGACTACGAACAGTGGCTCTGCTCCGAGGTCCTCGGCCAGCTGCAGCATCTCGTGGAAGCCGAAGCCGTCGCTGATGTTGTAGCCCCAGTTGACGCTGAGGTGGCCGGGTCGTTGCTCTATCGGTCCTATGGTGTTCTTCCACTCGAAGCGGTTGTGCAGATTGTTCCGAGGTGTGGTCTGTCCCTCCACGTAGCAGCCTCCGGGGAAGCGCATGAAGCGCGGATGCAAAGCTTCCAGCAGTTGTGCCAGGTCTATGCGGCAGCCATTCTCGCGGTCCTTGTAGGTAGGCGGGAAGAGGCTCACCACGTCGAGTCGCATCTTGGCAGGCTTAGAGAATGCCAGTTGCAGCTGCCCGTTGTGGTCGGTGGCTGTGGCTGTGATGGTGGCTTTCAGCTGTGTCCACTCGCCAGCCTTCAGCACCTGCTCTATCGTGGCTGAGCCCAGGCTCTGCCCGTCGTGGCTGGCGAGGCTGGCTGTTATGGTGCCGTCGTAGGCCTCGTCGCTGCGTACCCACATTGACAGACGGAACTGTATGCCCTCCACGATGTTCATCCCCCAGAAGCCGTCGTTGACAATGGCGGCATCGGCGGCCTTGATGTCGAGACGCAGGTTGTGTGCCTGACGGTCGTTCAGGTTGTCCTCTGTGCTGACTGTGGCCTCGGCGTTGCCTACTGTGGTCCAGTGCACGGGCTCTGCGGCATCGTCCTCGAACGAGCGGTTCTGCACCAGCTCGGCATAGAGGCCGCCGTCGCCGGCGTGGTTGATTTCCTCGAAGAATATGCCGTACAGGCTTGGGCTGATGGCAACTCCGCGCTGTGCTGCATTGATGTTGAGCACGGTCTGTGCCTGCAGGCTGGCCGCGCTGATGGCCAATAGGCCGAAAAGTTCAGTTAGTCGTTTCATGTTGTATGAGTTTTGATGTGCTAGTGTCTGAGGTGATTCATCGTGCTGAAGGAGGTCGCGCAGCACGTTGTAAGACTAAAATCACACTTGTGGTTTTTGTAAATCACACTTGTGATTTCTATGTTTCACACTTGTGATTTCTATGTTTCACACTTGTGATTTTAGTTGTGCACCGCGATGCAGCGACCCTTTCACCGCGGTGAAAAGCCCTGTACATCGGCGTTGCGCAGGTGTTGCTACTCGTCGTCGGCAGCTCTTACTGCGACCACCGTCTGTGTGCCGTCGGGTTCGTGGCGCAGAACGACCTCAATGTCCTTGCCCACTACTACCTCTGTCTGGCGGTCCACATCGTCGGTCAGCTCCAGGTCCATTACCACGCTGAGCTCTATGGTGCGCGATGCTGCATCGGTCACACGGCCGCGTATGGTGTCGGTTATCGCTTCGGCAAGCTCGGCGGTTGCAGCCGTCAGGCTGTCGGCAGCAGGCCGGGGCTGTTTCGCAGGGGCGGATCCGGAGGTGCAACCGTTGGCCAGCAACATCGGCACAGCACCTGCGGCGGCAAGGCGCAAAATGCTGAAAAACTTCTTTCGGTTCATCACTTCAAGGCATGATTAGTGGTATAATACCTCGCAAAAGTACGAAAAGGAGAATAACTGTTCGCACTTTCTATTTGTTTTTTTGCCATACCGAGGTGATTTGTGTAATTTTGCAGGGATTTCATAAATGCGACTATACAGATGATTAACTCCATACCAGAGATAGATCCAACCCTGACGACAGAGGAGGCCACACGCCAATGGTGGCTGCAGCAGTACGGCCAGCCGCTGCCCGAAGAGGTAAAGCAGTGGCTGAAGGCTGCCATCCGATGCGAGGTACAGCGCGCACGGCGCAACGAGCAGCTGCTCGACGACGTGCAGCTGGCCAAGGTGCGCGAGGGGCGAAGGCTATGTCTCACCAAGCTGGACAACACCGAAGAGAACCTGCGCCGACTGCGCCACCAGCAGGAACGGCTGGGTCGCGCCACAGCCATCAACATGGAACTGAAGGAGCAGCGCGAAGCACTCTATCAGGCCAACAAGCGGCAGGCAGCCCTGCTCACACAGCAGCAGGAGCTGCAGCGGTTCGAGACCTTCGAGTCCATCAACGGCCAGTACCAGCGCATCGAAGCCCTGAGCCTGCAACTCACAGCCGCGCGCAACGAGCAGACTCAGGTGGCACAAAGCCTCGACAAGGCCCAGGGCGAAGCCTCACAGGCAGAGAAGCGGCTCATCATAGAGCGCGACAAGACAGCCGACTTGACGCAGCGGGTGGACCAGACCAAGGAGGATATGCTTGATGCTCAGGCGCTGGCATCGAAGATCGAGAGCGACGAAAAGCTCCTCGACGAGTTCAGCTCGCAGCAGCAGCGGCTGCACGACCGCCTGCAGCACCTGCAGGCCGAGCTGCAGGACAAGCAGACAGCCAACACCGCCTGCCAGCAGCAGATGACACAGCTCCGCTTGCAGCAGCAGTCGCTGGAGACACACCGCAACCTCATAGAGCACGGCGAGGCCATCATCGTGCAGCTGGACAATCTGAGGGCCCTGTCGGAGCGCAAGGACAATCTGAACCAACAGCTCAACACCGTGACACGCCAGCAGGTGGAGTACAACGACCTGCTGGGACAGCTCTTCCAGCAGAGCCAGACGCTGCAGGGAGACATAGACGGCATACAGGACGAAATACAGGCGCACCGCCGCAACATAGCCGGACAGGAGAACTACAAGATGCAGGAACGCACCATCAGCCTGCAAGGACGCAAGCTGATGCTGGAGATGGGACTCTCGCTCTGGACGAACATCGTGACTGGCTACGAGCAGATAGAGCAGAAGAACCGCGCGATAACGGCTCTGCGCCACCACGCCGACCAGCTCAACATAGAGCTCGACGAACTGGGTGCCGATGTGCGCCAGCTGCAGTCCACGCTCGACCAGAAGCTGTACCATCTGACGCTCTCCAAGAGCCAGAACGTGATAGAGATGCGTGTCGACCTCGTGGAGGGCACGCCCTGCACCGTGTGCGGCGCTACCCACCATCCTTGGTATGCCGACACGATGTTGAGCCAGAACGCTGTCATCAGCCAGCAGCGCTCAGAGACAGATACCCTGGCCAACGACCTGCGGCAGAAGCGCGACCGCCAGCACACATTGCAGCTGGAGCTGCATTCCACGCAGGCCAAGATAGAGATGGAGCATGCCAGCCTGGTGCAGCTGCAGGCACGCCAGCAGAAGGACACCACCGAGTGGCAGACCTTCAGCACGCTGGACCGCTCGTTCATAGAGTGCTCGCAGTCCACCAACCGCGAGGCACGCACATCCATGATGCGCCAGCTGATAGAAAAAACTACCGTCGATGCCGAGTTGGCCCGACGCGACCTGAAAACCTTCACATTCCACCTGAACGCCATCAGCGAACTCGGCATCAAGCTACAGCAGAAGCAGCGTGAGATGGCCGACCTCAGCGTGCGCCTCAACGAGGCCAACACCGCATGTCAGGTCGTAGCCGGACAGACCGACCGCCTGACGGAACGGCTGAAGAAAGCTACACAGAGCTACGGCCAGCAGTACGAGACACTGCAGCGCGTCATCACGCTGCCCGACTGGTTCGGCACATGGCGGCAGACGCACGAGGGCTTGAAGCTCAACATACAGGATATGATGGGCAAGTGGGCAGAGCGCAAGCACGACCTGCGGGCCCTGCATCGACAGATAGACAACCTGACCACCGCCACCACGCTGCTGCAGGAGGCTATAGCCACCACTACGGCAGCCGTAGCCACAGGCGAGGCCCTGACCACACAGATAGCCCTACAGATTGAAGCCGACCGCAAACGGCTGGCACGTCTCAACGAGCACGGCGACACAGCGCAGCTAAACGGCGCTGCCAGAGTAGCCCTCGCAGAGCAGCAGAGCCGCCAGAGTGAGGCTGAGCAGATGTACGGCGAAGCACAGCAGAGGCTGCTGGAACTCAAGGCCCGGCACACCAACCTGCAGTCGTACATACAGGCTACAGAGCAGACGGTAGCTGAGGAGCGGGGCCATCTGGACGTATGGATGCGCCGCTACAACGCCAACCATCCACCCGTGCAGTATGCCGAGCTGCAGCGTATGCTGTCGGCCACACGCGACTGGAACCAGCTACGCGACGAGATTCGCTCGGCCACGATAGCACAGTCGCTGACGCAGGCCAAGGTGGACAGCCTGCGTGCCGAGCTCGTAGCCCTGCAGGCAGAGGGCATCAACATCAACAGCGACAATGCCGAAAGCGAGCAGCTCCGACTGAAGACTCTGGCAGAAGGGCTGGAGGCACAGCAGCGCAGCATAACGCAGCAGATAGCCAACTACGACGAGCAGCTGCGACGTCATGAACTAGCTAAAACCATATAATTATGAACACACCAGCCAGCTATTGCTATGCCATCAATCCCGATGTGATTGACACCATCTACGAACAGCTACTCCACAAGATGGTAGTGGAGAAACGCTACAGAGATCCTCACTACAACGCCCAGGCCTTCGCCAAGGAGGTAGGCGTGAATGCGCGCTACGTGAGCGCAGCAGTGGCGCTGCGATTTCATCAGAACTTCGCACAGTACATAAACGGTTACCGCATACGCCAGGCCAAGCTCATGCTCGAGGATCGCAGGTATGACAAGATAGGAGTGCTGAAGATTGCCGAGCAGTGTGGATTCGCTACGCGACAGACATTCTACAACGCGTTCAATGCGCACGAAGGCATGACGCCGTACCAGTACAGAAAACAGTATAGACCAGAAGCATGAAACTTAACCACTTACTAGCTCTAATGATTCTATCATCGTCGATGTCCGCTGCTCCGGCTACAGCCGATGACTTCCCCTATGCAGGTGAACGCTTTGCCGACCTGCAGATGCTACGCTATCAAGTGCACGGCTTCGATCAGCTGACCCTGCAGCAGAAGAAATACGTTTACTACCTCAGCGAGGCCGCACTCACAGGCCGTGACATACTGTGGGATCAGAACGGACGCTACAACCTGCGCATACGTTGTATGCTGGAGACGGTATACACCGATTACAGCGGCGAGCGCACGACAGACGACTTCAAGGCGTTTGAGGTCTACCTGAAACGTGTCTGGTTCAGCAACGGCATACATCACCACTACGGTTGCGACAAGTTCGTGCCAGGCTTCAGCGAGGACTTCCTTGCAGCTGCCGTGCGTGGCGTGGATGCTGCCAAGCTACCTCTGGCCGATGGCCAGACAGTCGACCAGCTTATATACGAGCTGTTCCCAGTCATATTTGACCCCGCCGTCATGCCTAAGCGCACCAATCAGGCTGACGGACAGGACCTGGTGCTGACCAGCGCTGCCAACTACTATGGAGCCGGCGTGACACAGGCTGAGGCAGAGGAGTTCTATCTGGCACAGAAGGAAGCAGATACCGACCTTGCCCATCCCGTGATGTTCGGCATGAACTCGCGTCTGGTGAGGGGCACCGACGGACAGCTGACTGAGAACGTGTGGCGCAGCGGCGGACTATATGGCGCAGCCATCGATCGTATCATATACTGGCTGGAGCTGGCCAAGGGCGTGGCAGAGACCGAGCAGCAGAAGGCTGTCATCGCTAAGCTGATAGAGTACTACCGCACGGGTGACCTGCGCACCTTCGACCAGTACACCATACTGTGGGTACAGGCCACAGAGGGTATGGTGGACTTCGTCAATGGATTTACTGAGAGCTATGGTGACCCACTGGGAATGAAGGCCAGCTGGGAGGGTATGGCCAACTTCAAGGACCTGGAGGCCACGCGCCGCACAGAGACGCTGTCGCAGAACGCACAGTGGTTCGAGGACCACTCGCCCGTTGACCCGCGTTTCAAGAAGCCTGAGTGCAAGGGCATCACAGCCAAGGTCATCGTGGCTGCTATGCTTGGTGGAGACCTGTATCCCAGCACAGCCATAGGCATCAACCTGCCCAATAGCAACTGGGTACGTGCCGAGCACGGCTCAAAGAGCGTGACAATAGGCAACCTCACCGATGCCTACAACAAGGCTGCCCACGGCAATGGCTTCCAGAAGGAGTTTGTGATAGATGCACCGACGCTGGCTCTCATCAACCAGTATGGCGATGTGTGCGATGACCTGCACACTGACCTGCACGAGTGCCTAGGCCACGGCTCGGGCCGACTGCTGTCCGGTGTGGATGCCGACTCGCTGAAGGCCTACGGTAGTGCGATAGAGGAGGCGCGTGCCGACCTGTTCGGACTCTACTATCTGGCTGACCCAAAGCTGGTGGAGCTGGGCCTAACACCCAATCTGGATGCTTACAAGGCGCAGTACTATACATATATGATGAATGGCCTGATGACACAGCTGGTTCGCATAGAGCCGGGTGCAGAGATTGAGGAGGCTCACATGCGCAACCGCGCACTTATCGCCCGATGGACGCTGGCCCAGGCCGCAGCGATGGCTGCGCAGCAGGGCGGTAAGCCTGCAGTAGAACTAGTGCAGCGCGACAACAAGACCTACGTGCAGGTCAACGACTATCCGATGCTGCGTACCCTGTTCGGACGTCTGCTCGCTGAGATACAGCGAGTGAAGAGCGAAGGCGACTTCGAGGGCGCTCGTCGGTTGATTGAGAACTATGCCGTACAGATTGAGCCGCAGCTGCACAATGAGGTGCTGGCACGCTACAAGGCTCTCGACCTCGCACCATACAAGGGCTTCATCAATCCTGTGTACGTCGTTGAGCGCGATGCCGCAGGTGAGATTACAGACATACGTGTGACCTACGACGAGACCTATGCCGACCAGATGTTGCGCTACAGCCGCGAGTACGCCACACTGCCATATATCAATGAATAACAATTGCCACATGACAGCCGACACTACGGACGATATCATAAGAGACATCAAGGCTGAGCTGCGTGCCGCCATGAATGGCGTGGCAGCAGCCCGGATCAGGCAGAGCGGTATGCCATACAAACTGGTGTTCGGTGTCGAAACACCTCGGTTGCAGGAGATAGCGAGGGAGTTTGAACCGAGCCACGCGCTGGCGATGCGCCTCTGGCAGGAGAACATTCGCGAGTGTAGGATACTTGCCACCATGCTACATCCTGTCGACGAGTTCTATCCCGAGCTGGCCGACTTGTGGGTCGAACAGTTGGACAAGTCCGATGTGGAGGTGGCTCAGCAGCTCGTGTTCAACATCATAGCCCGCACCGACTATGCCGCTGAGAAGGCTTTCTGCTGGATGGCGGCCGAGCAGCCCATGCTGCAGTTGTGCGGCTTCCTGACCATCGGCAACCTGCTGCGCAAGGATGTGCAACTGAGTGACGATGCTATTGAGGAGTTCCTAGATCAGGCTCGCAGCGTACAGCAGTCGGACTGGCTGCCGCTACGCAAAGCTGTGCAGAACGCTATGACATACTATGAATTCCGCCCCAAGCAATGACCAAACCTCATATCACCGTTAGTGCTTTGCTGTTTACCCGCAAAGCCCATCATTATCTTCACACTTTAGGACCTTCCCCGAATAACCTAATAACCTCCACATCACCCCCTAAAATCCTCCCCCTCACAACCTAATAACCTCACCCCTTAATAACCCTTTAACCCCATAACCTAACATGAAACGCTTACTCCTATTCCTTTTTGCGTTAGCCGCTTTAGCTTCAGGCCAGGGCAATGCCCAGGTGCAGCGCACCGACCAGCTGCTGCGTGACGGCTGGAAGTTCTACCGTGGCGATGCCGCAGGTGCTGAAGCAGCACAGTATGATGACCGCTCGTGGCAGACTGTCACAGTGCCACACGACTGGGCTATCACTGGCCCGTTCTCGCGTGACTGCGATTTGCAGAAGGTGGCAGTCACGCAGAATGGTGAGAAGGTGGCTACATGGAAAACAGGTCGAACAGGCGGCCTGCCGTATACAGGCGTGGGATGGTACAGGACGCAGTTCGATACACCTGCCGGTGGACGCACCACGCTGGTGTTCGACGGCGCTATGAGTGAGGCGCACGTCTATGTGAATGGCACCGAAGCGATATTCTGGCCATACGGCTATAACTCATTCTTCATTGATGTGACGGACCTCCTGAATACTGACGCTCAGCCAAATACACTCGCCGTACGACTGGAGAACCGTGAGATGAGCAGCCGCTGGTATTCTGGTGCAGGCCTCTACCGTAACGTGCATCTGGTGCACACATCGGATGTGCACGTGGCGGTGTGGGGTGCTCAGGTCACCACTAAGCTGACATCCACAGGCCAAGCCTCTGTGACTGTGAGATACACCTTGGACAATGCAGAGGGCAAGACATTGCAGCTCGTCAGCGACGTCATTGATGCAAGCGGCACAGTTGTAGCATCGAAGGACAATACGCAGACAATAGCTCATGGGCAGCCCTTACAGCAGAACTTCATAGTTGCACAGCCCAAGCTATGGTCACCCGAACAGCCTAGCCTGTACCGTCTGAGAACCAAAGTGTACGACGGCGACGAGCAGGTAGACCAGTATGAGCAGGTGTTCGGCATACGCACACTCGAATTCGTGGCAGACCGCGGCTTCTTCCTCAATGGACAGTCACGCAAGTTCCAAGGTGTGTGCAATCACCACGACTTAGGCCCGCTGGGTGCTGCCGTCAACCGTGCAGCGCTGCGCCGGCAGCTCACATTGCTGAAGGAGATGGGTTGCGATGCCATTCGCACATCGCACAACATGCCGGCCCCAGAGCTTGTGGAGCTTTGCGACTCTATGGGCTTTATGATGATGCTTGAGCCTTTCGACGAGTGGGACATAGCCAAGTGCAAGAATGGCTATCATCGCTATTTCGGCGAGTGGGTAGAGCGTGATATGGTCAATCTGGTGCGTCATTACCGCAACTCACCTGCTGTGGTGATGTGGAGCGTGGGCAACGAGGTGCCTACACAGTGCTCGGCCGAAGGCTACCGCGTGGCTTCGTTCCTGCAGGACATCTGTCATCGTGAGGATCCGACCCGTCCTGTGACCTGCGGTATGGACCAGGTGAGCTGTGTGCTTGGCAACGGCTTTGCGGCTATGCTCGACATTCCGGGCTTCAACTACCGTGCACATCGCTATGAGGAAGCCTATCAGAAACTGCCGCAGAACATCGTGTTGGGCTCCGAGACAAGCTCCACCGTAAGCTCGCGTGGCGTATATAAGCTTCCAATAGCGATTAAGCACGATGCCACCTACGATGACCACCAGAGTACTGGCTATGATTTGGAATACTGCTCATGGAGCAACTTGCCCGATGTGGACTTTGCCAATGCAGAGGACCACGAGTGGGAGATTGGCCAGTTCGTATGGACGGGCTTCGACTATCTGGGCGAGCCTTCACCCTACGACACAGATGCGTGGCCCTCGCACAGCAGTCTCTTCGGCATCATCGACTTGGCTTCGCTGCCCAAGGACCGGTACTATCTGTACCGCAGCCATTGGAACAAGAACGCACAGACGCTGCACATCCTGCCGCACTGGACATGGCCGGGTATGGAGGGACAGACGGTGCCCGTGTTCGTCTACACAGACGCTGAAAGCGCAGAGCTGTTCGTCAATGGCGTGAGTCAGGGCACACAGCATAAGTACACCAAGGCAGAAAGCGAGCAGGCACGTGCCGCTGGCGACCCCTATTGGCTGCAGCGTCGTTACCGCCTGATGTGGACGGATGTCAAGTACGAGGCTGGAGAGGTTAAGGTCGTGACAGCCGATGGACGCTCGGCAATAGTTCGCACAGCTGGCAAGCCCGACCACATTGAGCTCGTTCCGGATCGCACCAGCATCAGCGCTGATGGCGATGACCTGTGCTATGTAACAGTTAGGGTAGTGGACAAGGACGGTAACCTCATACCTGATGCCGCCAATCTGATACGCTTCAATGTCAAGGGTGCAGGCACGTTCCGTGCAGCTGCTAATGGCGATGCAGCCAACCTTGATTTGTTCCACAAACCAGAGCATCACGCCTTTGCAGGGCAGCTTACAGCTATCATACAGAGCTGTGCAGACAAGGCTGGAACAATCATCATAGAAGCATCGGCCAAGGGCTTGAAGAAGGGTACATTGCGAATTGAGTCACGCTGACTTGCGAATCGAGTCACGCTGACTTGCGAATCGAAGTATGCAGAATTGCGAGGCAAAGCACGTTGGAAGACAAGCTGGTGCACACCGAAAGGCGTTGCTGAATACTCATATAAAAGCTAGCGAGCCGCCTGCGTTCCGGCTAGTATTGGAGCGCAGGCGGCTCGCCAGCATAGTATGTCTACGCTTCTGCTGGCGTTGGTGTGCAACTGGGTAGCTTCGCAATCCTGTCTCTAACCCATTGCATCTGCGGGGCCGACATGAAGCCTGTGTTCTTGCGAAGCACAGTTTCTATGGGCAACTGCGAGTGCTGGTAGCTGCTCAGCTCGTTCTGACGCTGTGTGGCGTGACATGCAAGGGACCGTATCTCGCGCTCGCGCTCCTTGCGCAGCATTATGCAGATGGGGTCCAATAGCGGTATAATAACATTCTCAAACAGCGTGTGCCCCTGAATGAACAGGTATGTGGTGGCTGGCGTTATCCCAAGCTGTAGCAGATGGTCACGCACCTGCGGGTAGGTCTTGCGGCCTTGAGGGAAGTGGCGCTGCATCCACGCTACCTTCTGGTTCACACGCCGCTGCACCGTGGCCAGCGTCTCTTCAGGGTGATGGATGTTAACCTGCTTGTCCAGGCTGATGAATGTAGCAAGGTCGGACATCGAGAAAGTTCGGTAGTGATCGTACTGGTAGCACCACACATTCCACACAAAGAGTGGCCATATAATCTCGCTATAGGTGGTCAGGAATGCTTCGTAGTCTATAACGGGACGGTCGTTCAGCGTGGCCTGCACCACGGCACGATGCAGCGACGGGGCGTAGCATAGGAAGTTCTCTATGGCATACACGTAGGTATGCACCACGTAAGGCGAGTGGTTGATGAGCTTCGAGGCTTCGTTGCGGTCGCCCAGCAGCCAGTCGTAGTCGGCATCCACACATGCTATGAGCGATGCCCCGAGCTGGTCGGACTTGAGGATGTTGGACAGTGCAGTACGCTTGCCTTTGCTCAGCGAGGTGTGGCTGGGCAGCTTCACCTCGAAGTATCGGGTGTCGTCTTCGTACTCATCGAGTATTCTCCGCCAGAAGGCTATGTCATCGAAGCTCTCCACATAGGCGATGACTCGGCACCGACTATTGGATGGCCGTAGTTTGGCTGCAGCCTCTAAGTAGCGTGATGAGAGATTTCGGATGAGACGTTTCATATTCATTTTAATGAACAATGGACAATGAACTAGTATTCATTGTCCATCATTGCTCATCATTCTTGATTGTCTATTATTATGTCCTCCACATCTGTTACGCAGTCCATCCACCCACTCATAATCATCGCTGGCGAGTGTGTCGTAACGATAATCTGTGCATTCGGGTTGAGGTCTAGGATATGCTCAAGCAGTTGCTGCTGCCACTCTATGTGCAGGCTCACTTCCGGCTCGTCCATGAGCAGCACCGTGGGTTGCCGGTTCTCGACCAGCACGGTGAGCAGTATGATAAGCATCTGTTTCTCGCCCGAGCTGAGCATGTAGGGCGTGATGCGTTCGTCCAGATGGTGGAAAAACACCTCGTTGGACTGGCGGTCGATGGTTTTGCCTGTGGAGCGGAACAGCCCGTCGATGACGTCCTGGAAGTGGCTCTTCTCCGCTGCAATCTCCGCTGCTTTCTGCTGCGCGGCAGGGTCGGCGCTGGTGAAGAGCTGCACTATGCGGTTGGACTGGTTGACCTGATAGTCGAGGTAGCGGCGCTGCAGCTGGTACAGCTGCCAGTCGAGCTCTGTGTGCAGGTGGCTGTCGGCCACACGCTGCAGCACATCGGCACTCATCAGTGGACGGTCCATGCCCTTGATGACATCGAAGCGCACGGTGTCGGCCTCTTCGGGTTCGAATGTAAGGTGTACTCCCAGCTTGCTGTAGTCGCGGGTCAAGGCGTCCTGACCCGCTGTGAGTTGCCGCACCGTCTTGCGCAGGATGGTGCTTTTGCCCACGCCGTTTATGCCGCTGAGTACGTTCACTCCTGGCTGCAAGTCCCAACGTATGTGGCGTGTGCCTCGCCACAGTGAGTCGATTTCTATCCGCTTGATATAGCACCCAACCATAGTATATATATATATGTATTATTCTGTAGCTAGTTTCTGCTCGAGCTTGTCGAGCATGTCGCGTGTCATAGCTGTGATATCGTACTGGGGCTGCCAGTCCCACTCTGTACGAGCGGCGCTGTCGTCCATAGAGTCGGGCCAGCTCTCTGCTATTGCCTGCTTCAGCGGGTCAACGTTGTACTCCATCTTGAAGTCGGGGCGCAGCTTGCGTATCTCTGCATATATGGTTTCGGGAGCGAAGCTCATCGATGCGACGTTGAAGGCGTTGCGGTGGATCAGGCGTGCAGGGTCGGCCTCCATCAGGCTGATGGCAGCATGTAGTGCATCGGGCATGTACATCATGTCCATTTGGGTTCCCTCCTTGATGGGGCATGAGAACGTCTGCTTGCGCACGGCACTGTAGAATATGTCTACGGCGTAATCGGTGGTGCCACCGCCCGGAGGTGTCAGATAGCTGATGAGGCCAGGGAATCGCACAGCGCGGGTGTCCACACCATACTTATAGTGGTAGTAGTCGGACAGCAGCTCGGTGGTAACCTTGGACACACCGTAGATGGTGCGAGGCCGCTGTATGGTGTCCTGCGGTGTGTGGTCGTGCGGCGTGTTTGGTCCGAATGAGCCTATGCTGGACGGCGTGAATACTGCACAGCCGTTCTCTCTGGCAACCTCAAGGACGTTCCAGAGGCCGTCGATGCCGATTCGCCAGGCCAGACGCGGGCGTGTCTCTGCCACCACGCTGAGCAGGGCGGCCAGATTATATATGGTGTCAATCTTGTACTCCTTGACTACCTCCGCTACGTGTGTGCCGTCGATAACGTCGGTCACAGCGGACGGGCCGCTCTCGGCCAGCTTGCCTTTGGGCTCTGCGCCGATGATGTAACCGGCCAAGACGTGATTGTTGCCGTAGCGTTTACGCAACTCAAATGTCAGCTCGGAACCAATCTGCCCTGTCGAACCGATAACCAAAATGTTGTTCATTGCTTGATGTATGTGCGTGGGTTTGACGTTTTTTCGCTACAAAGGTAGTGCTTTTTGGTGCTTAATGCCTACTTTTGCGGCATTAAAGTATGTAAAATATGAAGATTATCATTGCTGGCGCTGGAGCAGTGGGCACACATTTGGCAGCGTTGCTCACCCGCGAGAACCATGATATAGTGCTGTTGGATTCCGACAGCGAGAAGCTGGCCAACGCCACAGAAGGCCTTGACCTGATGACCCTGAGCGTGTCGCCTACCAGCATCAGCGGGCTCAAGGAGGCTGGTGTGCCGCAGGCCGACCTGTTCATCGCAGTCACTCCATCCGAGACCTGCAACCTCACTTGCTGCTCGCTGGCTCACTCGCTGGGAGCCAAAAAGACGGTGGCGCGTATCGATAATGCGGAGTACCTGGAGGATCGCAACAGCGAGTTCTTCCACAAGATGGGCATCGGCTCGCTCATCTATCCCGAGGTGTTGGCGGCGCAGGAGATTATCGACGGCGTGAAGCGCTCGTGGGTTCGGCAGTGGTGCGAGGTGCACGGAGGGTCACTCATCACGCTGGGCATCAAGCTGCGCGAGGAGGCTCACCAGCTGTACGGCAAGCCTCTGAAGGACCTCTGCCCGCCCGAATCGCCCTACCATATCGTGGCCATCAAGCGCGATGAGGCTACGCTGATACCTGGCGGCTTCGACACGCTGCAGCTGGGAGACATAGCCTACTTTATGACTACGCGCCGATACGTGCAGCAGATACGGCAGATGGTGGGCAAGGAGAGCTATCCCGATGTGAAGAAGCTGATGATAATGGGTGGCGGGCGCATAGCCGTGCAGACGTGCCACATGCTGCCCGACTACATGGAGGCCAAGCTGATAGAGCAGGACATCAACCGCTGCCATCAGCTCACGGAGCTGCTGGACAACGACGATGTGATGGTAATCAACGGCGACGGACGCGACACCAGCCTGTTGCTGGAGGAGGGCATCAGGCAGACACAGGCCTTCTGTGCCCTCACCGCCGAGACCGAGACGAACATCCTGGCTTGCTTGGCTGCAAAGCGTATGGGCGTGCGCAAGACGGTGGCTCTGGTCGAGAATCAGGAGTACATCAACATGGCCGAGAAGTTGGACATCGGTACCATTATTAATAAAAAGTCCATAGCCGCATCGCACATCTACCAGATGATGCTGGATGTCGACGTGGCTTCTGTGAAGAGCCTCACCATAGCCGATGCCGAGGTTGCAGAGTTTGTTGCAGCCGAGGACTCGCTGGTGACCCGCAAGCTGGTGTGGCAGCTAGGCCTGCCATCGGGTGTAGCTATCGGCGGTATAGTGCGGGGTGGCGAGGGCTTCCTCGTGAATGGTCGCACGCAGATACTGGCAGGCGACCGCGTGGTGGTGTTTACACGCAGCAACCAGCTACAGCTGTTGGAGCGCTACTTCCAGAAACCCAAGGGTGGACTGCTTACTGCTCTGGGGCTTGGCTAGGGTCGGGCTCTTCGAGCACGAACTGGCGGTAGTAGGAGATAAGGATTGTGGTGAGCGGCAGGGCGATGATCAGCCCTATGAAGCCCATCAGGCTGCCCCATACAGATAGCGACAGCAGTATCACCGCAGGATTCAGCCCCATTGTTGCCCCCATGATTTTGGGCACAAGTATGGTATCCTGGATGACCTGTACTATAGCCACCACCAGCACACCCAGCAGGAATATGCTCCAGAAGCTCTCTCCCGTGTCGGCTGCACGGAGCAGCGCGAAGATGGCCATTGGTATGAGACCTAGCGTCTGAAGGTACGGCACGAGGTTCAGGAAGCCGATGAACAGCCCCAGTCCTACCGCCATCGGGAAGTCGACAATGAGGAAGCCTATGGCGAACAGTATGCCCACACATAGTGCCACTAGGCCCTGCCCGCGGAAGTAGGAGTTCATGCCTGACTTCACGTCGCGGGCCACACGTGCTGCCATCGGGCGGCTAGCCTTTGGGAACAGCTTCACCCAGCCCTCGGCTATGGCCTCGTAGTCCTGTAGGATGAAGAACATGTAGAGCAGCACTATGGCTGAACCTATCACACCTATCACCAGCCCCAGCGTCTCGTAGATGAAGCCCCAGGCGTAGCCCAGCGTCGATTGGACTATCTCCATGAGGCTGTTCTCCTTGATTAGCTTGACCAGCGTCTCGGTTTCGGTTGATGTTATGCTGTTCAGCGTATTCTGTATCCAGGGCATCACCTCCGTGCCTCCCAGATTGTCCTCGGCGTACTGCGTGATCAGTCCGCTGAGCTTCGACACTTCGTTGATGATGGGCGGGATGGTGAGTTGCAGGAACAGCGCTATGATCAGAGCGACCACCACTCCTGCCACGATGATGCTCAGCGTGCGGTTGCGCAGCCGACAGCGGTACTGTAGGAAGTGGACGAAGGGGTAGAGCAGGTAGGCCAGCAGCCAGCCTATGAAGAATGGCAGCAACACGCCGCTGAGCCTGTTGATGAGCATCCCTATGCCTGTGGCTATGGCCAGGCCTATCAGCCCGCGGATGAAGGTGTCAAATGTTATTGGTTGCTTTAGCATAGCATTCACGGCATAAAGGTTCGTACTCGTGGGTTTCGCCCAGCATCACCTGCTTCTCGCCAGCCACAATGCGGTGGCTCACGTAGGCCAGCGCCCCGCAGTTCACGCAGATGGCGTGCACCTTGGTCACCTCGTCGGCTATGGCCAGCAGCGCCGGCATCGGGCCGAATGGCTGCCCCTTGAAGTCTAGGTCGAGGCCTGCCACGATGACGCGTATGCCTCGTGAGGCCAGCTCGTTGCACACAAAGACTATCTGTCCGTCGAAGAACTGCGCCTCGTCTATGCCCAGCACATCGCAGTCGGAGCCTAGCAGCAGTATGCTGGCAGCGTTCTCGACGGGTGTCGACTGTATGGCGTTACCCTCGTGGCTCACTACGTCCTCTTCCGAGTAGCGCGTGTCTATGGCTGGCTTGAAGATCTCAACCTTCTGCTTGGCGAACTTGGCGCGCTTCATTCGGCGTATCAGCTCTTCTGTCTTGCCGCTGAACATAGAGCCGCAGATGACTTCCACGCGTCCGCGGCGCATCATCTCGCCGTTGAAATCGTTGTTGCTGGTCATGTGTGTATGTATGGGCTTGTGACCGCAAAGGTAATACTTTTAGTCCGATAGGGGATAAGATAAGCACAAAAATAAGGTGATAGATGTTTGCGTACCGCGTCGAACGACCCTCTTCACCGCGATGCAGCGCCTCAAACACCGCATTGCACGGGCGTTTAGCTGGGGTCGCCAGCTTCCGCTGTTCAAGCATCCTATTTTCTCGGTTCGTGCAGCCAGCTTCTTTTGTCCGCGCCGCCCCCTCCCCTTCATAAAACGGGTTGATCCCTCGAAACGAGCTGTTTAGTCCCCTCATTCAATAAGTAATGTTAAAACCATCGTGAAAATAGAGCATAGTTATGCAGATAATACCTACCTTTGCAGTATGCTATACCTCGTACCTACACCAGTTGGCAATCTGGAGGACATCACGATGCGTGCATTGAGGGTGCTGCGTGAGGCCGATCTGATACTGGCCGAGGACACCCGCACCAGCGGGCTCCTGCTGAAGCATTTCGACATTCGCCGGCCCATGATGTCGTACCATAAGTTCAACGAACATCAGACTGTAGACCATATCGTGGAGCTGTTGCGTGGCGGGCAGACGATAGCTGTGGTGAGCGATGCAGGCACTCCTGGCATCAGCGACCCAGGCTTCCTCGTGGCTCGTGAGGCCATCAGAGCAGGGCTGGAGGTCACCTGCCTGCCTGGTGCTACGGCTATGGTGCCTGCGCTGGTGATGTCGGGCCTGCCCTGCGACAGGTTCTGCTTCGAGGGCTTCTTGCCGCAGAAGAAGGGGCGGCAGACGCGCCTCAATGCCCTGACTGGCGAGACGCGCACTATGGTGTTCTACGAGTCGCCCCACCGCGTGGTGAAGGCTCTACAGCAGTTCATCGAGGTGTTCGGCGCCGAGAGGCGTGTAGCCGTAGTGCGCGAGATATCCAAAGTCTACGAGGAGACCGTGCGCGGCACTCTGGCTGAGGCCTTGGCCCACTTCACCGAACACGAGCCGAGGGGCGAGTTCGTCATCGTAGTGGCAGGACGCGAGGACTAGGCAGCATGACTTGAGTAACAATCAATCGCATATATCAATCAAACAAGACGGAATATGAAAAAGTATCTAATGGTGGCATTCTGCCTGCTGAGCCTCACGGCTTGCAACATGGGTAATAAGGATGAGAAGTCGCCTGAACAGCAGAAGATCGACTCGCTCAACAGCGTCAACGCTGCTATGCAGCACCAGATGGACGATATGATGGCAGCAATCAACGAAGTCCAGGAGGCTTTCCAGCAAATCAACGAGGCAGAGGGACGCATAGCTGTGGCCAATGCCAACCCGGAGACCAGCTCGTCGCGCGAGGCTATGCACGACAATATGGTATTCATACGCCAGACAATGGAGGACAACCGGCAGAAAATTGCCCGCCTTGAAGAGCGCCTGAAGACGGCCAACTTCAACACTACACGCATGACTCAGCTGGTGCAGCGCCTACAGCAGCAGCTGGAGCAGCAGACTCAGCGAGTGAACGAACTGGAGGCCGACCTCGCAGCCAAGAACATCATCATCGCCGAGCAGGGCGAGCAGATTGACGCACTCACGGGCAGCGTGGACAGCCTGGCGCAAGAGAGCGCATCGCAGCAGCAGATCATACGCGAGCAGGACACCGACCTGCACACAGCCTGGTATGTGTTCGGCACCAAGAGCGAGCTCCGCGAACAGCGTATCATCACCAAGGACGGGGTGTTGCGTTCATCCGACTTCAACCAGGGCTACTTCACGCAGATAGACATACGCATCGACAAGGAGATAGCCCTCTACTCCAAGAACGCCCAGCTGCTCACCTCGCATCCCGAGGGCAGCTACCGCCTGGCCAAGAATGCTGAGGGTAAGTACGTGCTCACTATTACTGACCCCGACACATTCTGGAGCACCAGTAAGTACCTCGTTATACAAGTCAAGTGAAGGAGTTTATTATTACAGAGGCACAGGCTGAGACCGCAGTCCTGGTGGGCCTGATTACACCCCAGCAGGACGAGAGGCGCACCACCGAGTACCTCGATGAACTGGAATTCCTTGCTACGACGGCGGGCGCCGTGACGGTGAAGCGCTTCACCCAGCGCACAAACGGCCCTTCAGCTGTAACCTACGTGGGCTCCGGCAAGCTGCAGGAGATACGTGAATACATACAGGCTGAAGAGGATGCCGAGCGCGAAGTGGGTATGGTAATCTTCGACGATGAGCTCAGCGCCAAGCAGCTGCGCAACATAGAGCAGGCGCTCAAGGTCAAGATACTAGACCGTACCAGCCTCATACTGGACATCTTCGCCATGCGAGCACAGACAGCCAACGCCAAGACGCAGGTGGAGCTGGCACAGTACCGCTATATGCTGCCCCGCCTGCAGCGCCTGTGGACACACCTGGAACGTCAGGGTGGCGGCTCCGGCTCTGGCGGCGGCAAGGGCTCTGTAGGACTGCGCGGACCTGGCGAGACACAGCTGGAGATGGACCGCCGTATCATACTGAACCGCATGTCGCTACTCAAGCAGCGCCTCGCAGAGATAGACCGGCAGAAGACCACCCAGCGCAGCAACCGCGGACGTATGATACGCGTGGCTCTTGTAGGCTACACCAATGTGGGCAAGAGCACTCTGATGAACCTGCTGGCCAAGAGCCAGGTGTTTGCCGAGAACAAGCTGTTCGCCACACTGGACACCACAGTACGCAAGGTCATCATAGACAATCTGCCGTTCCTGCTGTCGGACACAGTAGGCTTCATACGCAAGCTGCCAACAGACCTGATTGAGTCGTTCAAGAGCACTCTCGACGAGGTGCGTGAGGCCGATCTGCTGGTGCATGTGGTGGACATCTCGCATCCCGACTTCGAAGCACAGATAGATGTGGTGAACAAGACACTTGCCGACCTGGGCTGTGCAGAGAAGCCGCAGATGCTGCTGTTCAACAAGATTGATGCCTACACCTTCATACCCAAGGAGCAGGACGACCTCACGCCGCTGAGCAGCGAGAACCTCTCTCTGCAGGACCTACAGCGCACGTGGATGGCACGCATGAACGGCGACTGCATGTTTATCTCAGCCCGCGAGCGCTCCAACATCGATGAGTTCAAGCAGAATCTCTACAATCGTGTGCGGGAACTGCATGTGCAGAAGTACCCGTACAACGACTTTCTCTTTCAACATTACGACGAAGAATGAACCCCGATGCCAATGCACAATCGCCTGCGCTCTACCTCATACCGGTAGGACTTGGAGGCGATGACTTGTCGCGTGTACTGCCTGCCTACAACCTCGGTGTAGTGAGCAAAATACGCCATTTCATCGTGGAAGAGGTGCGCACAGCACGCCGCTTCCTGCGACAGCTGGACCCGCAGTTCGACATCGATGCTTCGAGCTTCTACCCTATGGGCAAGCACGCCTCAGCCGAGCTGTTTGAGTCGTACCTCAAGCCGCTGGCCGAGGGCCACTCCATTGGCATTATATCGGAGGCGGGCTGCCCTGCTGTTGCCGACCCTGGTGCCGATATTGTGAGCATAGCCCAGAGCAAGGGCTACACAGTGGTACCGCTGGTGGGGCCTTCGTCCATGCTTATGGCGCTGATGGCATCGGGGCTGAGCGGACAGAGCTTTGCCTTCGTGGGCTATCTGCCCATCGAACCCGCAGAGCGTGCGGCTCGCATCCGTTCGCTGGAGAAGCGAGCCTACCAGGAGCAGCAGACGCAGCTGTGCATCGAGACGCCCTACCGCAACCGCAAACTCTTCGACACCCTCACCTCGGCCCTCAAGCCCAGTACACGTCTGTGTGTAGCGGCAGGCATCACTACGGACAGCGAGTGGATCCGCACCAAAACCGTGGCCCAGTGGCGGCACGCTTCGCTGCCCGACCTAAGCCACATCCCCACGATATTCCTCTTTGGCAGGTGACGAACTGCACCCATGCGATTGCTTGTATTCAACCCGGAGAACGACCTGGCCCTTGCTGCCGACAGCCCTTACTACACGCCGCCGGCATCGGCTCTGCAGTTCGCACGTGACTGCAGCGACCTGCCGCAACTGTGGGCTGAGCCCGGCGATTACATCTGGCATCATGCAGCTACACCTTGCGACATACCTGCCGACGTGCTGCGCAGTATCACATCTGTGCAGCCTTGGGGGTGGAGCAAGCTGCTGGTGTCGCAGCTACGCAAGGCTGGTGTGCCCATCGGCCTGCTGCCCACCAACGTGCAGATGGATGTCTTTCGTGCTGCCACAGGCCGTGCCGTCACGGAGCGATTGCTGAAGCAATTCCACACCCAACATTCAAACAATAGCGATTTCATCGGGGACACACGTCGCTGCAATAGCCTTGAAGATGTGCTCCGCTTCCATCGCGAGTACCCCCGTATGCTACTCAAAGCGCCTTGGAGCGGAAGTGGCCGGGGCCTGCACGCTGTCTCTACACCTCAGTTGACGGATGGTGACATAGCGTGGACTTGCCGCTGCCTGCAGCGACAAGGCTATGTGATGTCTGAGCCTAAGTACCGCAAGATAATGGACCTGGCGCTTGAGTTTCAGCTCACGGATGCTGGGACAGCAGAGTACAGGGGGCTGTCGCTCTTCGTGACCAGTGGGGCAGGGGTGTATGCAGGCAATCTTGTGGCAGACGAGGACACCAAGCTCAACATCGTAGGGCGGTATATAGATACTCAGTTGCTGGCTGCTGTGCGGCAGTTTTATGAGCAACAGCTACCGTTGAGCCTCGATACTTTCTACCGCGGCCCGGTGGGTGTAGACATGATGATTGTGGACGACGGACGTGCCAAGCTGCACCCTTGTGTGGAGGTGAATGTCCGTATGACGATGGGGCATGTGGCCATGCATCTGGCTCGCTCGCAGGCACAAGCTCAGCCTGCTCTCTTTGCCATCACTCATCGCGAAGGCCGTTATGCGGCTGAGCTGATGCCTTGTGCATATCTGCCGGAGATGCTTGCGGCTCTTGGCGCTAGTGCTCTGTGAGGATGTCGATGGTGCGGCGCAGGGACTTGTCGGAAGCCAGTTGCTGCCGCAAGCCGCCGCGTATGTAGTAGTAGCGTCCTGCAATGTCGGTCTCGATGGCTGGTATTATAAGGTGGCGGTTGCGCACCAGGTCGGCCGCCACATCGTTGCTCTTCAACCTAGCTTCCAGTGCATCGAACTCGCTGCGCGACTCGTCAAGCAGGCCTTCCATGTTGGCAATCTTGCGAAGCTGCGACAGCGCGGCAATAGTGCGGCTGGCAGAAGTGAAGTCTGATGCGAGGACGGCGCTGCAGAACTCGTCGTAGTCGGCATCGGTGATATGGAATTCTCCTGCTGGTGCTATAGTCGGGTGCGATGCTGCGTATGAGTTGACGTACTCCATAGCTACGTCAGACGCCATCACGTCGTAGACCATAGTCGGCAGCGAGTCGACAGGCAGTATGCTGTCTGGCATCACACCGCCTCCGTCACGTACCGTGCGTCCGTGCCGTGTGTGGAACTCATGCGTGAGGCTGTCAGGGAGTGATACGGCAGCCTCGCCTGAAGCACGCCGGCGGTAGTCGAAGGCTTGGATGCAGCGTCCCGATGGCAGATAGTAGCGTGCGGTTGTAATCTTCAGGCTGCCGCCGTCGCTGCCTACATCGTGTATGCTCTGCACGATGCCCTTGCCGTAGGTGCGCTGTCCCACTATCAGGGCGCGGTCGAAGTCCTGCAGGGCTCCGCTGACAATCTCACTTGCTGATGCCGAATTGCTGCTGACCATCACAGCTATGGGCATCAGAGTGTCCACTGGCTCGGATGGCGACAGATAGTCGTAGCATGTCGAGGGCAGCTTGCCTTTGGTAGATACCACGAGGCTGCCCTTTGGCACGAACAGGCCAGTGATCTGCACAGCCTCGCTCACCGCGCCTCCGGGATTATCGCGCAGGTCCAGAATGAAGCGCTGCATACCAGCCTGCCGCATTTCAAGGAAGGCGTGTCGCACCTCGCGTGCACACCCTTCGGTGAAGCTGGACAGGTACAGATAGCCTGTGTGCGATGCCTCGTCCACGATGCCGTACCAGGGTACGGCTGGTGTCTGTATCTGCTGGCGGGTGATGTTGATGGCTATCGGCTTGTCGCTGCCCAGCCTCTGTACTTGCAGCTCGAAAGTCGTGCCGGCTTCGCCTCGCAGCTGCTTGGTTACCTCGGATGTGCCCTGACCTTTGGTGTCGTGCCCGTTGATGGACAGGATTATATCTCCTGGCTTCACGCCAGCTACGTCTGCAGGGCATCCCTCGTACAGCTCCTCCACTATGCAGCGCTGCTCACGCTTGTAGTATCTGATGAGGGCTCCGATGCCGCCATATCTTCCTGATGTCATGCTGGTGAGCTCTTCGTCCTCTGCTGGGAAGTAGCCTGTGTAGGGGTCAATCTCCTGCAGCATGCCGTCTATCGCGGAGCGCATGGCGGTGTCGGCTGACAGCGTGTCCACGTAGTAGGTGTCCAGCTGGCGGTAGATGTCGGAGAACAGCTTGAGGTTCTTGCTTAGGTCGAAGGCTGTGTTCTGTGCTTTCGCAGGCTGCAGCAGCAGTATCAGCGCAGCAGCGCAGGCTATGAGGATGTGTAATGGATTACGATTGGTCATCTATATCAAGTGTAATGATTCGTTGTTGCTCGGGTGCATTTGTCTGTTGTCGCGTTATTGTGGCTTCGCTGCTTCGATGGCAGCGCGCAGGCGCTCTGGTGTGACCTGTGTGCCCAGCACCTGTATCACTTCGCCGGCTGTGCGGTGACCGTAGGCGAGGCATGTGGCCAGCGACTGCCCGGTCACGTAGCCGTATAGGAAGCCTGCAGCAAAGAAATCGCCTGCGGCTGTGGTGTCTACCACCTTGTCTTGCGGCGCTGTAGGTACGAATACGCTTTGCCCGTCAGCCTGTCTGCGCACCAGCGCTCCACTCTTTCCGAGCTTCACCACAGCGATGTCGGCATCGGCAGCCAGCTGTTCGACAGCGGCTTCCATATCGTTTGTCTGGCAGTAGGCAGCTGCTTCCTCCTCGTTGGCAAAGACTATGTTCACGTACTCGCATACCATACGTTGTATGAAGTCGCGGTCGCTCTGCACGATGTTCCATGATGCCAGGTCGTAGCTTATGGTCATTCCCTCGTCTGCAGCTTTGCGTAGCACCTGTTCCGTCAGCTGGTGGTTCTGTACCATATAGCCTTCGATGTGTAGCACGTCGCCCTTGCGGTACGGTATGGCCCGTGGGTCAATCATGGCCGATGCTCCTAGGTGTGTGGCGAAGGTTCGCTCTCCATCGGGGGATATGAACGTTGTGGCTACTCCTGTGTGCTTTGTGGTGCACTCTACCAGCCGGCTGTCTATGCCTCGGCTCTGCTGGGCCTCGCGGAAGAAGCTGCCGTAGGTGTCAGCACCCACAGCCCCTACGAATACGGTTCCGTCGTATACCGCCGATAGCGCCAGTATTGTGTTGGCAGCACTACCGCCTGTAGCACGGCTGGTATCGATGTCGGTCAGCATGTTGCCGATACGTTTGTACTGCGCATCGTCAATCAGCATCATGCCGCCTTTCGGCAGCTGGAGCTGCTCGAGTAATGTGTTGTCGCCTATCTGCACCAAAACATCGACAAGAGCATTGCCCAGACCTATGATTTTTGTCATCTTTGTACAATTTTACCGCAAAAGTATTGCATCTTTTTGGAATTCACACTACTTTTGCACCGCATTTGCGAAAAATAGTTCTCAAAGCACCTGCTTCAGTAGCTCAGTTGGTTAGAGCACCTGACTGTTAATCAGGGGGTCGTTGGTTCAAGCCCATCCTGAAGCGCAAGGCACAGCAAGAGGGCAGAGTAATCTGCCCTCTTGTGTTGTAGTATGCGGTTGTGGTGCTTCCGAGTTGGCTACAGCATGATGGAACATCCTCAACAACGTGATGCAGATAAAAAAACATGCGCGTGTTAAATAAATGACACGCGCATGTTTTTTATATGACACGCGCGTGTCATTTATTTAACACGCGCATGTTTTTTGATTGATGATGCGATGGCTTGGCTTCAAAGCCGCGCTGCAAGCGACTTGTCGGCGTGCAGCAGGTACTCGGCTATCTGTACGGCGTTGAGGGCTGCGCCCTTCTTGATCTGGTCGCCGCAGAGCCAGAAGGTGAGTCCGTTCTCGTTGGCCAGGTCGCTGCGGATGCGTCCTACGAAGACGTCGTCCTTGCCTGCGGTGAAGAGAGGCATAGGGTATTCCTTGTTGTTGGGGTTGTCGATGACTGTCACGCCAGGTGCGGCTGCCAGAGCCACGCGAGCTGCTTCGGGGCTGATGGGCTGCTCGGTCTCGATCCATACGGCTTCGGAGTGGCTTCGGAGCGACGGCACGCGTACGCACATAGCGGAGCAAGCGGCATCGGTGTGCATGATCTTGCGTGTCTCGTTGAACATCTTCATCTCCTCCTTGGTGTAGCCGTTGTCGGTGAAGACGTCTATCTGCGGTATGACGTTGTAGGCCAGCTGATAGGCGAACTTCTGTACTGTGACGGGCTGCCCTGCCAGCACCTCGCGGTACTGCTGCTCCAGTTCGGCCATAGCTGCTGCTCCGGCTCCGCTGGCTGCCTGGTAGCTTGCTATGTGTATGCGGCGGATGTGGCTCAGCTGCTCCAGCGGCTGCAGGCATACTACCATCATAATGGTGGTGCAGTTGGGGTTGGCTATGATTCCGCGGGGACGCACCAGAGCGTCCTCTGCATTGCATTCAGGCACTACGAGTGGCACGTCGCTGTCCATACGGAAGGCAGAGCTGTTGTCTATCATCACGGCTCCGTGCTTGGTGATGGTCTCTGCGTACTCCTTGCTGGTGCCGCCACCGGCGCTGACGAAAGCTATGTCGATGTCACGGAAGTCGTCGTTGTGTTGCAGCAGCTTCACTTCGTACTCCTTGCCACGGAATGTGTACTTGCGGCCCGCGCTACGCTCGCTGCCGAAGAGTGTGAGATTACGGATGGGGAAATTGCGCTCGTCGAGCACTCGGAGAAACTCCTGTCCTACAGCACCGCTAGCGCCTACGATAGCTACGTTGACCATATATTTGTATGTTTGCTTGTGTGTGTTTTGTTACATTTTGGCGTGCAAAGGTACGCTTTATTTCACAATTCATCGCTTACAATTACAAATCATAATTCACAATTCATAATTATTGCCTACCTTTGCCTCACATTATACACGTTACATTCTCCATTTCACATAAGATTATACCGTTTTGTCCGCGCTGATTACCAATCCCACCTGGATATTCCTGGTGATGCTCATAGTCATACTGCTGGCACCAATAGTGTTCCGCCGGCTGCACATACCGCATATCATAGGCCTGATTGTGGCTGGTATGCTGATAGGGCAGCACGGGCTGAACCTACTGGAACGCGATGCTTCGTTTGAACTGTTCGGGCAGGTGGGCATCTATTATATAATGGTATTGGCGGGGCTGGAGATGGACATGGGCAGCTTCCGCCGTCACGGACGTGTGGGAGCCGGCTTCGGAGTGCTCACTATAGGCATCCCCTTCGTGTGTGGCTTCGTGGTGGCCTACTGGCTGCTACACTATACCGTTACGGCATCGCTGGTGATCAGCTGTCTGCTGGCATCGCACACCCTTGTCACCTATCCGATAGTAGGGCGCTACGGCTTGAGCAAGCATCCCAGCGTGGTCTATGGCATCATAGCCACAGCTATGGCCAGCTTTGCCGCGCTGCTGATACTGGCCATCGTAGTGCAGACGCATCGCGGGCTGGGCGGGTGGATGCACTGGATGCTTTTCGTGGTGGGAATCGTGGTGTATGTTGCGGCGGTGGCCTACAGCTTCCCGAAGGTGAGCCGCTGGTTCCTGCGTCGCAACGAGGACCCTGTCACGCAGTACATATTCGTGCTGATGATGGTGTTCCTCAGCGCCTTCTTCGCCTCGTGCGTAGGGCTGGAGGGACTGCTGGGCGCGTTTCTGGCAGGCCTGGTGCTCAATCGGACCATCCCGCACGGCGGTCCGCTGATGGGCAGGCTGGAGTTTGTGGGCAATGCGCTGTTCGTGCCATACTTCTTGATAGGCGTAGGCATGATAATCGATGTGCGTGTGGTGCTATCCGATGTCTCCACGCTGTGGCTGTGTGCTGTGATTATCGTGTCTGCCATAGCCAGCAAGTGGGTGGCAGCCCTGGTTATGCAGAAGCTCACGGACGGACAGTCCTCGGAGCGGCAGATGATGTTCGGTCTGACCAACAGCCACGCCGCCGGAGCGCTGGCTATAGTGATGATTGCCACAGAGCCCGACTTGAACCTGATGGACACGCAGGTGCTGAATGCTACGGTACTGCTCATACTGGTGTCGTGCATTCTCAGCTCGCTGGCTACCAGCGCGGCTGCACGGCAGCTGATGCTACAGACCTCCGAGCTGGAGCGCAACCGCGGCAGCTACCACGGCAAGTGTCTCACGGCGCTGGCCTACCCGCAGACGGTGGACAATCTGACGCAGCTGTCCATGATGATACGCAATCCGCGCATAGGCGACAGCCTGATGGGGCTGGCAATATCTATGGACGACGACCCCAACGATGCTATGCGTGCACAGGGACAGCAGAACCTGGAGAAGGCTCGCGAGATAGCCGCAGCTGCCGATGTGAAGATGTCCACGATGAGCCGCGTGAGCTCCAACGTAGCCAGCGCTATAGTGCACACCATGCGAGAGGTCGATGCCGGCGAGGTGATACTGGGCCTGCACGAAACCGAGGACGGACGTCTGGCAGGCGAGCTGGGCGTTGTCACCAAGAGTATACTGAGCTCCACCCACCGCGAGGTGATACTGGTGCGACTGCTCATGCCGCCAGGCACGGTGCGCCGCATAGTGGTGGCTGTACCGCCTAGGGCCGAGTACGAGGTAGGCTTCTACAAGTGGATGGAGCACGTGTGCCGCATAGCGGAGCAGACGGGCCAGCCTATGCGCATACATGCCACAGGCGACACGGGCCAATACATACAGGAGTTCATGCAGGAGCACCATCCGCTGCTGCGCCATGAGGTGATTGCCGAGAAGGGCATGGGTGCGCTGCTGGTGCGGCTTCCTTCAGAGGTGAACCCCGACCATCTGCTGGTGTTGGTGACATCGCGCAAGGGCTTCATATCCCACACGGCAGCTATGAACACGCTGCCGTCTGTCATAGCACGCTCGTTCTCGAATACCAGCGTAATGCTCATCTACCCCGACCAGTATGGCGATCCGCAGGAGTCGCTGTCGGTGTTTGCCCCTAACGGACAGACCGTCACACAGCGGCAGATGCTGTTCGAGAAGTGGCTGGACAAGGCGTTCAGCAGGTATCCCGTTGAAAGTTGATAGTTTAAGATGGCAAAGCAAACAACAGTATACGTCTGCGACAATTGCGGACAGGAGAGCAGCAAGTGGCTGGGCAAGTGCCCCTCGTGCGGGCAGTGGAACACCTTCAAGGAGTTCCACCCTGCGCCTGCACGCCGCAGCAGCGGCAGCGATGCGATGCATTCGCTGCGTAGCACCGCGGGTGCTGCTGGCACAGCATCGCGCCCGCTGGCGCTGAACGACATCAAGGCCGAGCAGGAGCCGCGCATAGATATGCTCGATGCCGAACTCAACCGCGTGCTGGGCGGTGGCTTGGTGCCGGGCAGCCTGGTGCTGCTGGGCGGCGAGCCGGGCATAGGCAAGAGCACCCTGGTGCTGCAGACCATCATGCGCCTGTCGCACCTAAAGATACTCTATGTTAGCGGCGAGGAGAGTGCGCGGCAGATTAAGCTGCGTGCTGACCGGCTGGGTGGTGACGGTCAGGAGGGGACATCTCTTCTTATCGTCTGCGACACCTCGCTGGAGAACATCTTTGCGCACATCGATGCCGAGCGCCCTGACCTGGTGGTGATAGACAGTATTCAGACCATCGAGACCGAGGCTGTAGAGTCATCGCCAGGCAGCCTTTCGCAGATACGCGAGTGCGCTGCAGCCCTGCTGCGGCACGCCAAAAGCGGCGGCCCGAGCATCATACTGATAGGACACATCACCAAGGAGGGCACGCTGGCTGGCCCCAAGGTGCTGGAGCATATAGTAGACACCGTGTTGCAGTTCGAGGGCGACCAGCACTACCTGTACCGCATACTCCGCTCGCAGAAGAACCGCTTCGGCAGCACGTCTGAACTGGGTATATACGAGATGCTGAGCAGCGGGTTGCGGCCTGTGCAGAACCCCTCCGAGCTCCTGCTGACCGACAATCAAGAGGGGCTCTCAGGCATAGCCATAGCTGCCACGATTGAGGGTGTGCGTCCTTTCTTTATCGAGGCTCAGGCTCTCGTATCCACAGCCGCTTACGGCACTGCCCAGCGCTCGGTCAACGGCTTCGACTACCGCCGTCTCAACATGTTGCTGGCTGTGCTGGAGAAGCGTGTGGGATTCAAGCTCGCGCAGAAGGATGTGTTCCTCAACATAGCCGGAGGCCTGCGTGTCACCGACCCTGCCATAGACCTGGCTATCATAGCCGCCATACTGAGTTCCAATGTCGACACCCCGATAGAGCAGGGCGTGGCGCTGACAGGCGAGGTGGGACTGTCGGGTGAGATACGCCCCGTGAGCCGCATAGAGCAGCGCATAGCCGAAGCCCAGAAGCTCGGCTTCCAGCGCATAGTGATTCCCGCAGCCAACCTCAAGGCCGTCAATCCCAAGGCTTGGAACATACAGATACTGCCGGCGCGTAAGGTCGAGGATGCCTTCCGCACGCTGTTCGGATAAATCCCCCAAACCCCCAATATCTCCCAACCGATGAAGCAACTACTAACTACCATCCTGCTGGCCATGAGCCTGGTTGTCGCAGCTGCCGATGTGCGGACCAGCCGAGGCACGGTCAGCGTCACATTCCTTAGTCCCGACATTGCCAGAGTCCTTAAGACCACCTCCAGCGCTCAGCCTCAGCCGAGCCTCGTGGTGACCATGCAGCCCCAGGATTGTCGTGTGTCCGTCAGTTCGTCCGGCAGAGTCACCACCCTGAAGACCTCAGTCCTAACCGTGGCTATCAACGAGACATCGGGCTGCGTGACCTTCAGCACTCGCGACGGCAGGCAGCTGCTATGCGAGGGAGACTGGCAACTGACTCCCCTCGCGACAGACCTTGACCAGGGCTGCGTGCGAGCCAAGGCCAACTTCCAGCTGGACGAGGACGAGCCCATCTACGGTATTGGGCTGATGGAGAACTACAAGCTGAACCAGCGCGGAGAGCATCGCCGCATGATTCAGTCCAACCTGGAGGACTTCCAGAACGTGTTTCAGAGTCTGAAGGGCTATGCCCTCTTTTGGGATAACTACTCGCCCACGCAGCTCGACGACAGCCCTGCCGAGGGCCTGACGTTGGAGTCCGAGGTGGCCGACGGCATAGACTATTACTTCATGTACGGCGGCTCGGCCGACGGCAACATAGCCCTGATCCGCGAGTTGACTGGCGATGTGCCCATGCTGCCGCTGTGGAGCTACGGCTTCTGGCAGAGCCGCGAGCGCTACAAGAGCCAGGAGGAACTGCTGGAGGTAGTCGACAGGTATCGCACCGCTGGTGTACCACTGGACGGCATTATCCTCGACTGGCAGTACTGGGATTCCAACTACCTCTGGAACGCTATGGAGTTCCTGAACCCCAGCTTCCCCAACCCCAGGCAGATGATTGACCACGTGCATCAGCAGAAAGCACACCTCGCCATCAGCATCTGGCAGAGCTTCGGTCCGCACACCAAGGCCTACCGCGACATGGCAGAGCGGGATTTGTTGTTTGACTTCGAGACCTGGCCACAGAGCGGTATCTCCACCTGGCCGCCACGCATGGACTATCCCAGCGGAGTGCGCGTCTATAAGCCTTATACAGTGGAGGCCCGCGACATCTACTGGCAGCACCTCCGTCGCCTGTTCGATCTCGGGTGCGACGTGTGGTGGATGGACTCTACCGACCCCGACCACCACTCCTTCAAGGAGAGCGACCTCGATGTCCCCGCAGTTCCCCTTATGTCTTCATATCGCAAGCTGCGCAACGCCTTCCCGCTGGAGTGCGTGCGTGGCGTCTATGAGCACCAGCGCCAAGACACTACTGCGGTATCGAATACTTCATCCTCCACTCCTCATTCTTCATTAAAACGGGTTATGATCCTTACCCGCTCGGGCTTCGCCGGCCAGCAACGCTATGCTTCCAACGTGTGGACAGGCGACGTGCGCAGCGACTGGCCCACCCTGCGCAACCAGATACCCATGCTGCTGAACTACTCGCTAACAGGCAACCCGCACACCAATACCGACATAGGCGGCTTCTTCTCCGGAGCCTACAACAGCTCCTACGGCGACAGCTCGTCGGGAGCCCGCAATCCACAGTTCCAGGAGCTATACGTGCGCTGGATGCAGTTTGGAGCCTTCTGCCCCATGATGCGTAGCCACGGCACCGAGACCTACCGTGAACTCTACTACTTCGGCGAGCCGGGCCAGCCCGTCTACGACGCCCTGCTCTCTGCCATCAAGTTGCGCTACCGCCTGCTGCCCTACACCTACAGCACGGCGTGGGACGTGACCCACAACCGCGGCACCTTCATGCGAGCCCTCTGGATGGACTTTGCCGACGATCCTGCCACCCACGATCTGAAGGACGAGTTCCTCTACGGACGCTCGCTGCTCGTGGCACCCATCGTGGAGGCACAGTACACGCCAGAGAAGCGGATGGCATTCGACGAGATGGGTGGGTGGAACCAGCGGGAGCTGGCAAGTGAAGATGGACAAGCGACAATTGACAATGGACAATTCCTGCAGCCCAAGACCACAACCGTTTACCTCCCGCAGGGCCTATGGTACGACTTCTTCTCCGGCCAGCAGTATGAAGGCAGTCGCGAGGTGACGCTCCAGACAACCATCAACACAATACCCCTCTTCGCCCGCGCAGGCAGCATCATCCCCGTTGGTGGCGACCTCACCTCAACAGCCGACCGCGACTGGACAAGCCTCGAACTGCGCGTCTACCCAGGTGCCGATGGCTCGTTCACCCTCTACGAGGACGATGGCGAGACCTACGCCTACGAGCAGGGGCAGTACACCGAACTGCCCATCACATGGAACGACCGCAGTCGCACCCTCACCCTCGGCAGGCTCAGCGGCCAGTTTGCAGGCTCTATTGCCAGCCGCCAGTTCACCATAGTCCTGCCTGACGGTGCCAGCAAGACCGTAAGCTATAAAGGCAAGAAACTCAGCGTAAAGCTGTAATCGGCAGACCCTGTACACAGTTGCAGGTACGCCTGCATGTACACCGTCATTGTTGGGGAGTACACATCCCATGATATCATCGTGTGCCATGGAATGTGTACTCACTTAAATTAATTGCTACATATGATTTTCCAGAAAATAATATCACTATTACACGC
>CALEPV010000067.1 GCA_937910905.1 uncultured Prevotellaceae bacterium | reverse complement strand
CGATTAATAAAGGGTTTTGCAAGTGCGCTCTAAGCGCCTAACCCAATTCAAGAATTACACCGCCACTTCTTCAAACTCTGCATACACGGGGAACCACTGGTCGAGGATGCCGTCAACCTTTGCTTCTATTTCGGGCGTGATGTACTTGCTCATCCGCTGGATGGCGACGGCCAGCGACGTTATCTCGTCCAACCATCCGATGATGGGCAGTCGTTTCGCATCAAGCAGGTCGATGGGGAACACCAGATAAGCCGCTGTCCGCTAAAAGTTGAAAAGCTATCAATCATGTGTCCGCAGTGCCGATAAATAGGCGTTGTGGATTCTTTTTGCAGGCGGCTCGCCTGCACCCCCCCCTTTATCCTATCGGCTACATATGATTTTGGGAAATATGATATCACTAATATCACTAATCGGCGTAAGTCTTTGTATATCAGAGATTTCAATCAGTGCAAATGCACGTGCAAATGAGTGTAAAAGTGATATTATCTCTGGGAGCGCAGGCGAGCCGCCTGCAAAAACAATGCTATCAATTCTTAAACAGCACGCTGTTGAACGCAGAACAGCGTGCTGTTGAGCATCGTGCACCGCGGTGCAACACCCTCTACACCGCGGTGCAGCGACCTCGTCATCGCGATGCAGCGACCTCGACATCGCGATGCAGCGACCTCGACATCGCGATGCAGCGACCTCGACATCGCGATGCAGAGCACCCATCGACGCGATGATGAGCATACTTTTTTGAGAATTACTTAGGACACTATTGTACCAGAAGGGGTCCCTTCAAATTTTCTTATGCAAAAACTTGCACGGCACGGGGAGATTGTCTACCTTTGCAGCCGCAAAAGCGAGGTAAGAGCTTGTCTCTTGCATATATGGTGACTATAGTTCAGTTGGTTAGAGCGTCAGATTGTGGTTCTGAATGTCGTGGGTTCGAGTCCCACTAGTCACCCGGATAATCAAGCACTTGCAGGCTTATGGCTTGCAAGTGTGTTTTTTGTCATAGTACACGATGATAGCAGTAAACAATCTGGCCATACAGTTTGGCAAACGCGTCCTCTACAAGGACGTGAACATGAAGTTCACCAACGGCAATATCTATGGTGTGATAGGTGCCAACGGTGCTGGCAAGTCGACTCTGCTCAAAGCGATAAGCGGCGAGCTGGAACCCACGAAGGGTACGGTGGAGATGGGGCCTGGCGAGCGACTGAGCGTCCTGTCGCAGGACCACTTCCAGTACGACAAGGAGACGGTGCTGAACACCGTGCTGATGGGTCACACCGTGCTGTGGGACATCATGCAGGAGCGCGACGCGCTGTACTCGAAGGCTGACTTCAGCGACGAGGACGGCATTCGCGTAGCGGAACTGGAGGAGAAGTTTGCCGAGCTGGGCGGCTACACGGCTGAGAGCGATGCCGGCGCCCTGCTGTCGGGCCTGGGCATCAAGGAGAAGAAGCACCAGATGCTGATGGGCGAGCTGTCGGGTAAAGAGAAGGTACGCGTGATGCTGGCCAAGGCGCTGTTCGGCGAACCGGACAACCTGCTGCTGGACGAGCCTACCAACGACCTGGACCTGGACACCGTGCAGTGGCTGGAGCAGTACCTCTCGGAGTTCGAGCACACGGTGCTGGTGGTATCGCACGACCGCCACTTCCTCGATGCTGTGTGCACCCACACGGTGGACATCGACTTCGGCAAGGTGACGCTCTTCGCGGGCAACTACTCGTTCTGGTACGAGAGCTCACAGCTGGCTCTGCGCCAAGCTCAGAACCAGAAGGCGAAGGCCGAGGAGAAGCGCAAGGAGCTGGAGGAGTTCATTCGCCGCTTCTCTGCCAATGTGTCCAAGTCGAAGCAAACGACATCGCGCAAGAAGATGCTGGAGAAACTCAACGTGGATGAGATTCAGCCATCGACACGCAAGTACCCGGGCATAATCTTCCAGATGGAGCGCGAGCCGGGCAACCAGATACTTGAGGTGAAGGACCTGAAGGCTGTTGCCGACGACGGCACGGTGCTGTTCACCAACGTGTCGTTCAACATCGAGAAGGGCGACAAGTGCGTGTTCCTGAGTCATGACCCGCGTGCGATGACGGCGCTGTTCGAGATAATCAACGGCAACCGCGAGGCGCAGGCAGGAAGCTACTCGTGGGGTGTGACCATCACCACGGCCTACCTGCCGCTGGACAACACCGAATTCTTCAAGTCGGACAAGAACCTTGTGGACTGGCTGTCGCAGTACGGCGAAGGCAACGAGGTGTTCATCAAGGGCTACTTGGGACGTATGCTGTTCTCCGGCGAGGAGGTGCTGAAGAAGGTGAACGTGCTGAGCGGCGGCGAGCGTATGCGATGCATGATAGCACGTATGCAGCTGAAGAATGCCAACTGCCTCATACTGGACACCCCCACCAACCACCTGGACCTGGAGAGCATACAGGCCTTCAACAACAACCTGAAGCTGTTCAAGGGCAACATCATCTTCGCCTCGCACGACCACGAGTTCATCCAGACAGTGGCCAATCGCATCATAGAGCTGACGCCAAACGGCATCATAGACAAGATGATGGACTACGACGACTATATCAGCGACGATCGCATCAAGGAGCAGAAAGAGCGCCTCTATGGCACGGCTTTTGCTGAGTAAAGAATCAGACAAAAGTATTAAAAGACATGGACAAGAACACAGAGTACAAAGAGAACGTAGAAACCACAGAGGCAACAGAGGCCACAGAGGCCACAGAGACTCAGGCTACAGAGGCCATTGAAGCCACAGAGGGCACAGAGGCAACAGAGGGCACAGAGCCCACCGTGGAGGACAAGCTGGCAGCTGCCGAGGCAGAGATTGCCGACCTGAAGGACAAGCTGCTGCGCAAGGTGGCAGAGTTCGAGAACTACCGCAAGCGCGTGATTGCCGAGAAGACCGACCTCATACTCAACGGCAGCCAGACGGCTGTGAAGGCCATACTGCCAGTGCTGGACGATCTGGAGCGCGCGCTGCCCAACATCAAGAAAGCTACCGACGTGGAGGCTGCCGCCGAGGGCGTGGAGCTGATACACCAGAAGTTCCTCAAGGTGCTGGAAGGCATGGGTGTGAAGCCCATCGAGACCGAAGGCGCCGACTTCAACGTGGAACTGCATGAGGCCATAGCGCAGGTGCCAGGCGTGCCCGACGAGCAGAAGGGACGCGTGATAGACTGCGTGGAGCGCGGCTACATGCTCAACGACAAGGTGCTGCGCTACGCCAAAGTGGCAGTGGGAATGTAAAGAAAGGAGGCTATTATGGCAGAACAGAGAGACTACTATGAAGTCCTCGGAGTGGCCAAGACAGCTACTGAGGCAGAAATAAAGGCCGCATACAAGAAGCTGGCACTGAAGTACCACCCCGACCGCAACCCCGGCGACAAGGCAGCAGAAGCCAAGTTCAAGGAAGCGGCAGAGGCCTACGATGTGCTGCACGACAAGGACAAGCGCGCACGCTACGACCAGTTCGGCTTCGCTGGAGTGAACGGCGCAGGCGGCGGCTACGGCGGAGGTGCCGGCATGAGCATGGACGATATATTCTCCATGTTCGGCGACATATTCGGAGGGCGCGGAGGCTTCAGCGGATTTGCCGGAGGCTTTGCCGACATGTTCGGAGGAGGCGGTAGCCGCAGGGCTGCCACACCTCACGGCTCCGACCTGCGACTGAAGGTGCGGCTCACGCTACAGGAATGCGCCACAGGCGTGACCAAGAAGTTCAAGGTGAAGAAGCAGGTGCCCTGCTCCCACTGCCACGGCACAGGTTCGGAGAACGGCAGCGGCGGCACAGAGACCTGCTCCACGTGTCACGGCACGGGCTACGTGGTACGCACACAGCGCACCATGCTCGGCATGATGCAGACCCAGGGCGTATGCCCCACCTGCGGCGGCGAAGGCCACATCATCAAGAACAAGTGCCACCAGTGCGGCGGCATAGGCCTGATGAGCGGCGAGGAAGTAGTGGAGGTGAAGATACCCGCAGGCGTAGCCGACGGCATGGTGCTGACGGTGAACGGCAAGGGCAACGCAGCACCCCACGGCGGTGTGCCGGGCGACATACAGGTGTTCATCGAGGTGGAACAGAACAGCGAATTCGTGCGCCAGGACAACGACCTGCTGTACAACTTGATCATCGACGTGCCCACAGCCATACTGGGCGGAACAGTCGAGGTACCCACGCTGGACGGCAAGGTGAAGATGAAGATAGACCCAGGCACACAGCCAGGCAAGGTGATGCGTCTGCGCGGCAAAGGCTTCCCCGCTGTGCAAGGCTACGGCTACGGTAACGGCGACCTGATAGTGACCATCGCCGTGTACATCCCCGAAACCCTGACCCGCGACGAGCGACAGGCCATAGAGCGGATGGCAAAGAGCGACAGCTTCCGTCCGTCGCAGAGCATCAAGGACCGTATCTTCAAGCGTTTCAAGCAGATGTTTGAGTAGAACCGCCATGACCTACGACGAGACACTGAGCTACATATACAATATAGCCCCGATGTTCCAAAGCATCGGGGCTGGTGCGTATAAAGAGGGGCTGGCGAACACACACACGCTGGACCAGCACTTCGGGCACCCGCACAGACGCTACCGCACCATCCACGTGGCAGGCACTAACGGCAAGGGCAGCGTGAGCCACACGCTGGCTGCCATAATGCAGTTGGCAGGGCTGCGCGTAGGCTTGTACACCTCGCCGCACATGCTGGATTTCCGGGAGCGCATCAGAGTCAATGGCGAGCCCATACCGGAGCAGCGCGTCGTAGACTTCGTGGCACAGGAGCGCGAGTTCTTCGAGCCCCTTTATCCGTCGTTCTTCGAGCTGACCACAGCCCTGGCATTCCTCTACTTCGCAGAGCAGCAGGTAGACGTTGCCATCATAGAGGTAGGCCTGGGCGGACGGCTCGACTGCACCAACATCGTACGTCCCGACCTGAGCATCATCACCAACATCAGCTACGACCACACGCAGTTCTTGGGCAACACGCTGCAGCAGATAGCACGCGAGAAGGCCGGCATCATCAAGGACGGAGTGCCTGTGGTGATAGGCCAGACAGGGCTGCAGGCGGCACAAACAAAGGCACAGCGGCAGGAGGCAGAGCAGGTGCGGGAGGTATTCATGGGCACAGCCCGTGCCCACCACAGCGACATCCGACTGGCCGACGAGGAGCCATGGGTAGTGGCATCGGAGTTCAACCAAGACGGCACACAGACCTATGCACTGGCATCCGGCAGCAGGCTGGCAGGCCAGCTGGGAGGCATCTACCAGCGCCACAACACATCGACGCTGCTCTGCGCCATCGATGCCCTTATGCAGCAGGACTACTACGCAGAGCTGCTCACCTCCCACCCCACCGCACTGAGCTACGGGATGAGCCACGTGGCAGAGCTGACAGGGCTGCAGGGACGCTGGCAAACGCTGGCAGCCTCGCCGCTGACCGTCTGCGATGCCGCCCACAACCCAGCAGGCATAGCTGCCATAGCCGAGCAGCTGATGATAGTGCCGCAGCAGTCGGTACACCTGGTGTTCGGTATGGTGAACGACAAGGACATACGCACCAGCACCCAGGCTCTGAAGCCGCTGCTGGATGCGAAGAGCGTGCACTTCTACGTCACACAGCCTTCCTCGGCCCGCGCCATGCAGACACACAAGATGCAGGACATACTGGCAGAAACTCTGACACTGGAAGCTGCCACCCTGCCCTGCTTCAGTAGCTTGGGCGAAGCCTATGAAGCAGCACGAAGCAATGCTGCGGAAGCCGACATAATCGTTATCACAGGCTCATGCTATCTGGTGGCCGATGCACTGGCTACGCTGCCGCAGCAAAGAAAATGAGCCAATAACGACACACGTATCAATACAAAACACTATTTTTGCAGGCAGCTAGCGCCACAAACAACCGCTCAGCACCACACATATGAGATACCTACTGCGCCTTATAGCCACAATGCTCGTGCCTGCAATAATGGCAGGATGCGACACTGCCGATGTTGCCGACGGCACTGACAACCATACTGACAGCACAGCGACAGTCACGCTGACGGTAAGCAGCTTCGACATGGTGCCGTTCAGCGAGTACTTTGCCACCGGCAGGGCTGCCGTTACTGCGCGGGAGCTGTGCTCGAAGCTGACGTTTGTACTGCACAGCGACAACGTCCAAGTAGGAGAGATAAAACAGCAGCTGAGTGAGCAGAGCTTCGGCACGACTAGCGTCTCACTGGCCCCCGGCACATACCGCCTCACCACCATTGGCTACAGCAGTACGGCGTATGCCAACGCGGACGACCTGCAGCACGTAACCTTCGCCAGCAACCACATAGGCGACACATTCCTGGCTGTTCAGGACTTCACCGTAGGCCGGGGCGACACGAAGGTCAACATTGAGCTGAGCCGCATAGCGGCATGTGTGCGCCTGCAGCTCACCGACACCAGCATCCCCACCGAAGTCAAGCTGTTCCGCTGCTACTGTACAGGCGGCGGCACAACACTCAACGCCCTGACCGGCTACGCCGCTGCCGAAGGGTATCAGACAGAGGATGTGACGCTCAGCGATGACAATAGCATCAATATATATACGTTGCCCCTAAGTAGTCAGGGCAGCTTGGAAATCACCATTCAGGCACGCAACAGCAAGGGGCAGATACTGGCTGAGAGAGCCTTCCACAATGTACCCGTGAAGCCCAACTACGTCACAACCTACAAAGGAGAGTTCTTCAAGGACGACTCCGACGACGAGGACACCGATATGTCCATCACCGTAAAGGGCAATGTCGACTGGGCAGGAACCATGACATATACGTTCTGACGCTATGCAGAAGTCTTGACAGATGAAGCAGAATTACAAAGTTGTTCTACTGGCTGTACTCGTTACAGCAGGTGCGCTGCTGCTGTACCTAATCCCCCCAATTGGCGATGTCACCAAACGTGTGTGGATGCTCAGCGACCTGTTCCCCGACAGCACAGGACGTGTTGCAGAAGAGATGCCCGGCTTGCCTCTTGCCATGCAGCCCGACACCGACTCGACAGCTGTGGCACTGGCAGCCGACAGCATCGCCGCCGACAGCACCCTGGCCAGCACCGATGGAGCACCACGGGATATGCACAACACCCCGACGGTCCCTGCCAATTTGCCCGAAGGCACTACACCCATACTGGACTACTCAGGCGGTGCCAATGGCGGCATGGGGCACATCGCAGGCCTGCTGCGAGGAGTGGCCAAGCTGCAGCGCAAGGTGCGCATAGCCTATTACGGCGACTCATTCATTGAGAGCGACATACTGACCTGCGACCTGCGCCAGCTACTGCAGGACCGCTTCGGAGGCGAAGGCATAGGCTGGGCAGGATGCAAGCTGACAGGCACCGACCAGAAGCCAACAGTAAGCATCACAGCCTCGCATATCGAGGACCGCAACCACCTGAACCGCGGCAAGTTCCGCACCAGCCTGATGGGACCAAGCCTGCGATACTACCTGCCGCAGAACGGAGCCCGAATCACATATCAGGGCACCGCATTCCGCCGCCACCTAAGCCAGTGGACAGCGACGCAGCTGTACGTCCGAGCACCATCTGGCATGACAGTTACAACACAGCTGCCATCGGACAGCCTAAGCACCACCCACACGCTGGAAGCCCAGCCGGGAGTGCAGATAGTGGAGACTGCGGGACAGACATCGCGCATAGACTACAGCCTGAGCTTCAGCGGCAGCGATGCCCAGCTGCTAGGCGTAACGCTGGAGGGCTCCACAGGCATACAGCTGGACAACTTCGGTATGCGCAGCGAGAGCGGACACTCACTGGCCTACATCCCCGACGATGTGCTGCAGGCTGTTGCAGCCCATCACAGCTACGACTTGATAATAGTGCATTTCGGGCTCAACGCCACTTGGAAAGGAATAAGCAACGCACAGTGCCGCGCCTATATAGATAAGACCAAGCAATCCATACAGCACCTGCGACAGTACTTCCCAGCTGCCACAATACTAGTGGTCAGCGTCAGCGACCGCGACCAGCGCGATGCAGACGGCCTGCATACGATGGACGGTGTGGAACGAATGGTGGCACACCAAGCCATCATGGCGCAGGAGCTGGGAGTATGCTTCTTCAACCTGTTCGAGGCAATGGGCGGACGCGACAGCATGAGCCAGCTGGTGGCACTCGGTCATGCCAACAAGGACTATACACACATCAATTTCAAAGGCGGTGCCGACCTTGCCCAGCTAATCTTCGATGCACTGATGGCCTACCTATGATGCATCAACAGCCTACATGAGTATCACTGAACTACTGACATACAACCCGCAGGAGCCCATACTGTTCAGCACTTCGCTGTTCCTGTTCCTGTTCGTGGTCTTCGTTGCACTGTACTACCTGCTGCAACGGCGCACCACTGCACGGCTGCTGTTCGTCACGGCCTTCAGCTACTACTTCTACTACAAGAGCAGCGGCTACTACTTCTTCCTGCTGGCTGTAGTCACCGTGTCCGACTATCTGCTGGCTGAGCTGATATACCGTAGCCGGCAGCGCAGGCCGCAGCAACGGGGCGTGCGAGGGCTGCTGCTGGCGCTGAGCCTCATCGTAGACCTTGGTCTGCTGTGCTACTTCAAGTACACCAACTTCTTCGCATCGCTGCTCGTACCGCTGTTCGGCGGGCACTTCGAGCCGCAAGACATCTTCCTGCCAGTAGGCATCAGCTTCTTCACCTTCCAGAGCCTGAGCTATACCATAGATATCTATAGGGGCCGCCTGCAGCCCGTTCAGTCGCTGCTCGACTATGCGTTCTACGTGTCCTTTTTCCCCCAACTGGTGGCAGGCCCTATAGTACGTGCATCCGACTTTGTTCCCCAGATACGCAAGCCGCTGCTGGCTACCGACGAGATGCGTGCCCGTGGTGTGTACTTCATACTGTGCGGCCTGCTGAAGAAGTGCATCATCAGTGACTACATAAGCCTGAACTTCGTGGATCGCATCTTTGACGACCCTTCACTCTACTCTGGAGTGGAGAACCTACTGGGCTTGTACGGCTACACGCTGCAGATATACTGCGACTTCAGCGGCTACAGCGATATGGCTATAGGTATCGCACTGCTGCTTGGGTTCCACTTCCCCAAGAACTTCGACACACCTTACATCAGCACCAACGTATCTGAGTTCTGGCGCAGGTGGCACATCTCATTCTCCACCTGGATACGCGATTATATATACATCTCCATGGGCGGAAACCGCAAGGGCGAACTCCGCACACACCTTAACCTGATGGTCACCATGCTGATAGGCGGACTGTGGCACGGCGCAAGCCTGAACTTCGTGGCGTGGGGTGCTATGCACGGCGTGGCGCTGTCGGTACACAAGTGGTTCCGTCAGCACATCATGCACCACCCGAAGGACTACAAGCCTCACGGCGTGCGCCGCCTTGTGGCAACGCTGTTCACGTTCCACTTCATCGTGTTCACCTTCATCTTCTTCCGCTGTCGTTCCTTCGACACCAGCTGGCAGATGATAACCCAGATCTTCACCAACTTCCACCTGGAGCTCACGTGGCAGGTTATCACAGGCTATGCTGCCGTGATGCTGCTCATCGCAGCCGGCTATCTGTCGCACTTCACGCCGACCAGTTGGCAATCACACTCTGTACGCACATTGCAACGCGGCGGTGTCCTCTTACAGGCACTGGCCATGATTGCAGCCATATACGCCGTAGCGCAGTTCAAGACCAGCGAGATACAACCATTCATCTATTTCCAATTCTGATACCAGCACCGTTATGAACATTATCCGAAATGCCCTACTCTGCCTAATGCTGGCTGCCACACAGACGACAGTAGCTGTCACTATTGAGATGCAAGACTCCATTGTAGATGATTGGCAGCCAGTGATTGATGCCATCGTGGAACACGAAAGCGGTGGCAACGTCAATGCCGTGAACGGACGCTTCGTCGGTCCCATGCAAATTGCACCCATCCTGGTGAAGGAGTGCAACAACATACTGCGTGCCAAAGGCTCTGACACCAGATACACCCTCGATGACCGCCGCAGCCTGGAGAAGTCGCGCGAGATGTTCCTGCTGATTATGCAAAAGTACAACCGCCAGAACAGCTTTGAAGTGGCGTGCAGGCTATGGAAGGCAGGCCTCACCAAGACCTACTCCAGGGCGACACTCTACTTCATCGAGGAAATGAAAGTAATTATGCGCCGTCAGGCTGCCCAGCGACAGTCATCGCACTGATGCCTGCGGGACAGACACATTCACGCAGAAGCACCATGATAGACAGACAAACCGTAGATAAGATTCTCGATGCTGCCAACATAGTGGACGTAGTATCGGACTTTGTGACTTTGCGCCGCTCCGGTGCAAACATGAAGGGTCTGTGTCCCTTCCACGATGACCGTACCCCATCGTTCATGGTGTCGCCGGCCAAGAACATCTGCAAGTGCTTTGCCTGCGGCAAGGGTGGCACGCCAGTGCACTTCATCATGGAGCATGAACAGCTCACCTACCCCGACGCACTGCGCTATCTGGCCCGGAAATACCACATTGAGATACACGAAAGAGAGCTGACCGAGGAGGAACGAGAGCAGCAAAGCGAACGCGAAAGCCTCTTTGCAGTCAACCAGTGGGCACTCGACTGGTTCCAGCATCAGATGCACGACACACCCGAAGGACTGGCAATCGGCATGGCCTACTTTAGGCAGCGCGGCTTCCGCGATGACATCATCCGCAAGTTCCAGCTGGGCTTCTGCCCCGACCGCAGCGACCAACAATGGAAGGATGCACTGTCAGCAGGCTATCAAGAGAACCACATTCTGGCCACAGGCCTGGCTATACGTCGCGAGGACGGCAGCACGTTTGACCGCTTCCGCAACCGCGTCATCTTCCCCATCTTCTCCCTGTCTGGCAAGGTTGTGGGCTTCGGAGGACGCGTGCTGGCAGCAGCTACCAAGGGTGTGAACATCAAGTATCAGAACTCACCCGAAAGCATCATCTACTCGAAGAAGCGCGAGCTCTACGGCCTCTATCAGGCACGTCAGGCCATCGTGCGTGCCGACCTGTGCTATCTCGTTGAGGGCTACACCGACGTGATGGCAATGCACCAGATGGGGGTGGAGAATGTTGTATCGTCATCGGGTACGGCACTGACCACCGACCAGATACGTGCCATACACCGCTTCACAGAGAACATCACCGTGATCTACGACGGCGATGCCGCTGGCATCAAGGCTTCACAGCGAGGCATCGACCTGCTGCTGGCCGAGGGCATGGTGGTGAAACTGCTGCTACTGCCCGACGGCGACGACCCCGACAGCTTTGCACGAAAGCACACTGCCGAGGAGTACCAGAAGTTCCTGGCTGAACACCAGGTGGACTTCCTGCGCTTCAAGACCGGCCTGGTGATGGCAGAAGCCAAGAACGACCCCATACAGCTGTCGCGCCTCACGGATAGCATCGTGCAGAGCATAGCCGTTATCCCCAACGAGATCATGCGTTCGCTGTACATCAAGGAGTCGTCGCAGACCCTGGGTGTGGACGAGAAGCTGCTGACACGCTCTGTGACCAACACCCGTCTGCGCGGCAATCGCACAGCAGCCCCGGCACAACCCGTCAACAACGATGCCGGCACAACAGCAGCACATGCAGCACAGGGCAGCACAGAGCAGCCTGCACAGGGACAGCCTACAGGCGATGCTGCAGCTCAAGCCCCATCGCAGACAGCCGAGACCGGTGCGACCCTTCCCGCCAACGCCAGTGCCGACAGGACATTCTACCTCAAGGAGCTGCTGCTGGTGCAGATGCTGGTGCGGCACGGCGAGAAAGTGATGTGCAATGTGGAGGACGCCGATGGGCAGGAACGGGCACTGACAGTGACAGAGTACGTAGCCCTCACCTTGCAGGATGACGGCCTGGCACTACGCGTACCGCTGCACCAGCGCATCCTCAACGAAGCACTTGAGCACCTTGGTGAAGAGGGCTTTTCAGCATCGCGCTACTTCATCAACCACCCCGACCTGAAGATTGCACACATAGCCACCGAGCTTGCCACCGACCCTGAGACGCTGAGCAAGATTCACTCCAAGAATGAGGAGCTGCCAGCAGAAGAGGATCGTCTGGTAGAGCTGATGCCACGCATTATGACTGACTACAAGCTGGCCATAGTGCAGGAACAGCTCACAAGCCTGCGCAACCAGCTGCGCCAACCCGACGTGCTGCGCGACAAGAACAGATACGTTGAGCTGATGCGACAGTATCAGGAGGTCAAGCTGGCACAGAAGGACCTGGCACATCAGGCAGGCGACCGTGTGCTGATGTAGTATATTTTTAGGCGTATAGGTCAATTTGCAGGCTGACAAAAGGGTACTTTGTCTCAATAGGTCAA
>CALEPV010000066.1 GCA_937910905.1 uncultured Prevotellaceae bacterium | reverse complement strand
GAGTGGAGGCAAAGAAGCCAAAAAGATGAGTGCTAATCCTTTCCTATAAAATCGTACCAAGTTATTTTTTAACCATCGCTTAAAGGCCTTGCCGTTAACCATGCGAAAGATTGTTCACTTATTTTATAATGACGTGATTTGCACAATAGAGAGACCTGTAGCCTGTGCTATCTGCTCAATAGGCAGGTTCATCGACTTCAGCTTGAGGGCTACGGATATGGCTTCTTCCTCTCGCCCTTCTTCACGGCCCTTCTGCAAGCCTTCTTCTCGCCCTTGCTGCAAGCCTTCTTCTCGCCCCTTCTGCAAGCCTTCTTCACGCCCTTGCTGCAAGCCTTCTTCAATTCCTTTTGCAATACCTTCAGCAATACCTTCAGCCTTTCCCTTCTCTCGTGCAGTCTTGATTACACTGAAGTTATCCCAAAACATCTTTTTGCTCTCCTCATACTGCCTGCGCTCTGTGTCTGAGTAGCGGGCAATCTCTGCCTGGTCGAACAGCTTCTGGAAAATCCGGTCTTGTAGTGCCTTGGGTCGTTCCAACAGGCGGTATAGATTGTGCAGCACAAACATCCACTTGTCGAACATTGTCTCCAGCTCATCCTCCGTCTTGATGAACTTCGGCATCTCAAGGTAGATGAATGTCAGCTTGTCGTAGAACACATGATTATCCTCCACATCCTTCAGCTTGATGACATGCAGGTAGCTGTCTGCAGGATACTCACCGTGCGAGAACTCGAAATTCAGAATGCCCACGGCATAGACATTGTCCAGATGATAGTCCCACTGCCCTTTAGGAGCCTGCTGACGAATAGGCGTAGTGGCATAATAGACGCTGCGGTCCTTGAAATATGACTGCTCTGCCTTCTGCATCTCCACGATAAAGCGGCTACCGTCCGATGCCTTGCAATAGACATCGAACACAGAGCGGCGGTCTCCATACCCGTCGCCCAGATTCTCGCCATTCAGGTACTCTATGTCCTCAATCTCCCTTCTGGTGTCATTGAACAGAGCATTGAGGAAACTGATGAGCAAGTCCTTGTTCATCTCTGTTCCGAACAGCTTCTTGAAGCCGAAGTCGGTGTAAGGATTGATGTAGCGCTCTGGCCTGTCGTTGGACATGATGTATATATTACTGTACGTCGCAAAAGTAGGGATTAAATGCCGATGCACAAAGAAATACGCAACGAAATTGGATGCTGGCCAGGAAAATATCGGCAGTAAAGCGCAAGGCCTACCTCCAAGAAAGAGGTGCTGTCTTGGAAGTAGGCCTTACGCTTTGCCAAACCGGAGTTAGTCGTTTGGTATGGGCATCTGGCGCTTAAATGCTTCGTGGAAACTAATGATGGTCTCCGTCCGCTGGAGGTCCAGCGGACGAATCTTATCCTTGATGATTTCCATCAGATGAGCATTGTTGCGACCATATAGCTTGATGAACATGTCGTAGCCGCCAGTGGTGACGTGGCATTCCACTATCTCTGGTATAAACTCCAGACCAGCCATCACGCGATCGAAGTCCGAAGGCTGCTTGAGGTATATGCCAACGAATGCACATGTATCATAGCCGACCTCGGCAGGGTTGAGTATGAACTCCGAGCCCTTGATGACACCCATATTGGAGAGTCGCTGTATGCGCTGGTGTATGGCAGCGCCGCTGACATTGCAGATTCGGGCGACTTCCAGGAAGGCTATGCGCGCATCCTTGGATATAAGCGAAAGTATTTGTTTGTCTAGTTGATCGAGATGTGCCATGATTATTGGCCTATTGAAGCGGCGACCTCTGTGGCAGAGGCCGCCGCTTGTACGTGTGTTAATAATTGCTGCTTGCTACCAGCTACACGCTGGCGTGCGATGCCGCACTGATTAGTTCTTCTGCGCTTTCCTTGTTGCCGAGTAGTTGATCTTCAAGGCCCAAGCCTTACGCAACTGCTCCTTGATATCGGTGATGATACCCATCTTTGTCTTCGTGTCGACCTTGAGCGACATTACCTGCGATGCAGGGTCTTCCATAGTGGTGCGCTCCTGTGCCACGAAGTCAATCAGTTCCGTTGTCTCGGCATAGCGGTCATTCAGCTGTATACGCGTACCTGAACCCATCTGTCCACGAAGCTGGTCAGTAGGAGGACCCACGTATATGAACGATACGCTTGACTTCTTCTCCAGCTTCTCCAGCTGCGTACCCTGCGGCACGGTGAACTTCACCTTCAGTGTTACTTCACGCATGGTGGTAACGATCATGAAGAAGAAGAGGATAGTGAATATCAAGTCAGGCAGAGATGATGTGTTCATCTCCGGCAATTCGCGACTTCCTTTCTTAGCCATTACTTTTGGTCTCCATAGGTTTTAGGTTCGGCCTCCGATATCTTCTGCGGGTAGAGAGTACGCATAGCGATCTTCTCCTCCTCCGACAGCTTCTCGTAAGGCTTGCTGAAGTATCTCTTAGCGGCTTCGTCGCGGAGCTCATTGTATGCTCCAACGATTACGTCCTGCACCTCGAAATACACCTCGTATGGTGTGCCACGGTCGGTCTGCACGGATATCACGTGCTTCTCCGTAACGTTGCATGGTCCGAGGAGGTCTATCTCGCGTGGATAGAGCTGCGGCAGATGCGGGTTGTTGTCCTTGTTCTGCACGAACTCCTTTACGGTGTTGTGCAGATAGCGGAGCCCATCTGTGCGCTCTTGCTCAATGCTCAGATTGAAGAAGCGTGTCTCAACCTCCGACTTTATCATCATGTTGCCATCGGCGTTCATCTTCACGTTCAAGACGTTGCGCTCCTTGACGTCCATCATGGCGTCCTCCTGATTTGGCTCAGGCGGCTGCGGCAGACGGCGGGTCAGACCCGTGTCGGTGTCCATTGATGTGGTCACAAGGAAGAAGATGAGCAGAATGAACGAGATGTCGGCTGTTGAACTGGCGTTCAACCCTGGCACTTTCTTTTTCTTTCTTGCCATATTCTCTTATTGATGATAAAATGGTTGTTGTTACTTCTTAGTGGCAGAGCGTGCGAGGAAGCCGGACATGCACACCACGACGGCCAGCACTGTGATGATGGCCAGGATGTAGATGGCCCAGAGGAACATTTCGGTCACCTGCACCATGAATGCTGATGTCTCAGCACCTGATGTTGTGACAAAAGCCTCGCTGCCAGTGCCCAGCACGAAACCGATTACGAGGGCGGCGATGACAGCAGACCATGTGCATACAGTCACCATGCCGCTAGGAATACCTGTTGGGTTCGGTCCCTTGGTGCCCAGGCTAACCATTACGCTCTTCACGAGACCCCATACGGTGAGGCAGAGTGTCACTGCTGCCAGTGCATACATGAGGTACAGAACAGCATCGGTGAAACGCGGTGCGGTATGGTCGGCTGCATCCTTCAATCCGTAGTCCCAGAGGAAGAAGAACGCGAAGCACAGCGCACCCAGTATGATACATACATATAGTGCAAGGCTGGAAAGCTTTTCGAGTTTCATATCTTACTTGTTATTGGATTAATGTGTATAGGATTTAACTCGTAAGCTCAGCTTACTTCTTGCACTTGTCGGACTTCACGCACATGTCGAGCAGACCCATAGCGGCCTCCTCCATGTTGGAGTTCAGAGCCTCAACGCGAGCGAGGATGTAGTTGTAGAACACCTGTAGGATAAGTGCAACCACGATACCGAAGATAGTTGTGATAAGTGCCACCTTCATACCACCGGCAACGACGGTCGGGCTGATATCACCTGCTGCCTCGATAGCATCGAATGCGGCAACCATACCGATCACAGTACCAAGGAATCCGAGTGAAGGAGCCATGGCGATGAACAGTGTAATCCAGGAGCAGTTCTCCTCGAGGTATGCGCCCTGAACCTCAGCCTCAATGTTGATAGTACGCTCGATGGTAGCGATGTCGTTCTGGTCGTCGCTGGCAAGGTTCTGCATAGCCTTCTTTGAAATCTGGGCCACAGGGCCGCGTGTGCCTGCGCAGAAGTCAATAGCACCCTTGATGTCGCCCTTCTCAACCTTGGCGGCGAGTGTCTCAATGAAGTTGCGGGTGTTCACCTGAGCGAGTGTCAGATAGATGATACGCTCGATGCAGAATGCGAGACCCAGTACGAGTGCGATAGCAACGAGGCTCATGAAGCCTGCATCACCCTCGATGAACTTTGTCTTGAGCACCTTGTGAAGTGTCTCCTTGGGTTGTTCAACAGGAGTAGCGTCCTCTTCTTCTGCGGCAGCTTCAGCCTCCTCTGCGGCTGCCTCAGCAGCTGCGATGGAGTCCTGATCTTCCTGAGCGGCAGCCTCATCGACTTGCTCGGCGGTGGCCTCTTGGTTCTCGGCGGCCTGAGCCATCACGGAAGGTGTCATACCAAAGGTGCAGGCTGCAACCATTGCAACAATTGCAAAATACTTTTTCATTTTGATTAGGATTAAATGATTGATGTTTGATTATGTATACTTCAAGCTAATATCGCTAATTCGCTACAAAAATACCTTTTATCTCTCACAGTGGAAACAAAATCGCGCAAAATCTTCATTTTGGTGGCAGAATTTCTTGAATAGACGTGTAATAGCTGGCCAAGAGAGCGGTTTTCGCGCTATGGTTTGGTGGCTTTTGTGAAGATTGAGAGTGCCGTGGCGGTGGTTTGCTGTTCGATGTCGGCGATGCTGGTGCCGTAGACGTCGGACAGACGCGCTACGACAGACGGCAGGAAGCTGCTCTCGTTGCGCTTTCCACGGTGTGGAACCGGTGCCAGATAGGGGGCATCGGTCTCGAGCACCACCCGCTCCAGCGGCACAGTGGAGCGCAGCACATCGGGCAGAGTGGACTTCTTGAAGGTGAGCACACCGCCTATGCCCAGAGCGAAATGCGGGAACTCCATCAGCTCGGCAGCCTCGGCTTCGCTGCCACCGAAGCAGTGGAACACTCCGCTGAGCTGTTCGCGGTATGGCTCCAGGGCATCGACGAGCATACGGTGTGCTTTGCGACAGTGTATCATCAGCGGCAGGTCGTATCGCAGGGCCCACTGCACCTGCCGGTTCAGCGCGTCGAGCTGCTGGACGCTATATGTCGCATCCCAGTACAGGTCGAGTCCCACCTCACCGATGGCGATGTACGGATGGTCGGGCTGCTGCAGCAGAGCCTCCATCGCATCGAGGTCGGCCAGGTAGTGGTCGGTGACATCCTCGGGGTGCAGTCCCATCATGGGGTACAGGTAGCCGGGGTGCTGCCCGGCCAGCTGTAGCATAGGCGCTACCGAGTGACAGTTGATACAGGGCATGAAGATGCACTCCACGCCTGCCTCCTGCGCACGTCCGATGACCTGCTCGGCATCGGCCGCGAACTCCTCGGTGTATATATGACAGTGGGTGTCTATCACTGTTGCTTCACGATTTGCGTCCCATGAGCGAGTGTGCCAGGCTGGCCAGCGTCTGCTTGCGGGCAGGCTCAATGCTCAACGCATCGAGCTGAGCCAGCGCCAGCGAGAAGTACTCATCGATCTTGGCTTCGGCCAGCTGACGTATGTCCAGCTGGTTGTATATCTCAGTGACAGCTGCTATCTTCTCGGCAGCATCGAACTCCGAGGCAAACAGCCAGCGGTCGAGAGTGGCGCGCTGAGCCGCATCAGCAGCCAGCAGGGCGTGTATGAGCATGAAGGTCTTCTTGTTGCACAGGATGTCGCCGCCTATCTGCTTGCCGAAGGTGGCTGGGTCGCCATAGACATCGAGCAAGTCGTCCTGCAGCTGGAATGCCAAGCCCAGGTACTGCCCGAAGTCGTACAGCGCACGGCAGTCGGCGGCAGGAGCATCAGCCTGCATGGCTCCTATCTCCAGTGCAGCAGCCAGCAGGACAGAGGTCTTAAGGCGTATCATCTCTATATACTCCTGCTCGGTGACATCTGCACGGCTCTCAAACTCCATGTCGTACTGCTGTCCCTCGCCTATCTCCAGCGCGGTCTCGGTGAAGCGTGCCAGCACTTGCGTCAGATGTTCAGGAGCGGTGCGGCTCATCAGCTGGTAGGCCAGCACCAGCATGGCATCGCCGGAGAGGATGGCTGTATTGTCGTTCCACACCTTGTGCACAGTGGGCTTACCGCGTCGCATGTCGGCGCGATCCATCACATCGTCGTGCAGCAGGGTGTAGTTGTGGTACATCTCGATGCCCAGCGCTGTGGGCATTATTGCTTCCACGTCTTCGCGATAGAGCTGATAGGCCAGCAGCATCAGCACGGGGCGTATGCGCTTGCCGCCGAGTGACAGTTCGTAGCGTACCGGTTCATAGAGGCCGGCGGGCTTACGGTCGAGTGGCAGCTGGGCGAGGTGGGTATTGAACAGTTGAAGGAGTTCGGACGGAGTTCTCATCTGTATTATATATTATATAAGGTATAGGGAGCAGGGGGATAAAGGGGACAAGGTACAAGGTATCCACGGGGAGGGAACGGTATCTCAACGGATGGGGGCAGAGCAGAAACGGGGGTAGCAGAAATAGCGAGGCTGCGCTGAGCCGTGTCAGCGCAGCCTCTTATGGTTCTGGGCTGGCAGCCTGTTTTGCTGATGGGGAGGCTGCGAGGGCAAACCTCGCAGAACCAACCAAGGGTGACCTGTTGAAGCAGCGCCCTTAGCGGAACTACTACAGCGCCCTTATCGGATTGTGAAGTTCACTGGCAGGTTGAAGCGTGAACGCACGGTCTTGTTGCCCTGGCGTGCAGGCTTCCACTTAGGCATCTCCTTCACCACGCGCTCAGCCTCCTTGGAGAGTGATGGGTCTGGCGAACGGAGCACCTTCACGTCCTGAATAGAACCGTCCTTGTTGACCACGAACTGCACAACCACACGACCCTTGATGCCCTGCTCAAGTGCGATGGCCGGATACTTGATGTGCTCTGAAAGCCAGCGCACGCAGGCAGCCTCACCACCGGGGAACTCGGCGTTGGCCTCCACGACCTCGTAGATGTTGTCGTCGTCGCCTTCCTCACGCACAGGACCGAGCACAGGAGCTGCAGCAACCACTGCATGTGCACCATCGGCATGAACAGACGATACAGCCTGGTTCATTTCCTCGCTGGTGTTCACCTCTTCCTCCTGAATCTCCTGCTCATCCTCAACGATGTTGATCACTTCCACCTCCTTAGGTGCTGGTGGTGGAGGAGCGAGCTCGACTTTCTGCGTGGTGATAGGAATCATTTCCTCCTCCACGGTGATGCTCTCAAAGATTTTCTCCTGTTCTTGCTTCTCTACCTCGCGCTGCGTGTACTCGAATGCGACGAACATGATGGCGAGAACCAACACATAGCCCAGCAGAATACTGGTCCATCGCTGACCGCGCAACTCATCGGTCATAGATTGTACTTGTTCCATACAGTTATCTTGCTTTTATTGATTCGTTTCAGTGCTTGAACGCACAAAAGTAGCACTTTTTCTTGACACGCTGTTTCGTTTGCCACTTTTTTTTGGCCAAGGTGCATTTTTTTCACAAAAATGGTTGTTCTGCACGTCAAAAGGGGCCTCCGTTACGTTATAATATCAGTTAAATGCCTACCTTTGCCAGCGATTCCGTGCCCCGACATGGGTTCTACTCCGCAAAGGCCGAATCAAAAACACTCCATGAATCAGTTCAGACACATTGTTTTGCTGCTCCTTTGTTCCCTGTTTGTGCAGTCGGCACAGGCGCAGGGCGAGAGCACGTCGATATACCATTTCCTCTCGCTGCCCACCTCGGCCCACGTCATGGCCCTGGGCGGAGCCAACGTCAGCCTGCCCGATGACGATGCAGCGCTGCTGCTGCACAATCCGGCACTCATGTCGAACGCGTCCGACCGCGCCATAGCCCTCGGTGCGATGTCCTACATGAGCGGCGTCAAGGCCGGCAATGCCGCATGGACGCAGGCAGCCAGCGAGCGTGGCACATGGGGCATGGGCGCACAGTTCGTGAGCTATGGCAGCATGACCGAGACCGATGTCAACGGTGCCGAGCTGGGCACATTCTCATCGCTCGACATGGCTATCAGCGGCGGCTACTCCTACGTGCTGTCGGAGTTTCTCTCCGGCGGTGCCACAGGCAAGATGGTGTACTCCAAGTACGGCGAGTACTCTTCGCTGGCGCTGGCCGTGGACCTTGGCCTCAATATGTTCGATGAGGACCACGACTTCTCGGCTTCGCTGGTAGCAGCCAATCTGGGCGGTCAGGTGAAGCGCTTCGCCGACCACAGCGAGCGCCTGCCATTCGACCTTCGCGCCGGCTTCACAAAGCGGCTGGAGAACGCCCCATTCCGATTCTCCGTCACGATGACTGACCTGACACGTTGGCGCGCACGCGACTACTACAACCCCGACGGCAAGGAGGGTGCAGGCCACATACTGCTGAACCACTTTGTGCTGGGCGTGGACCTGTTGCTGTCGGAGCAGTTCTACGTGGCCGGAGGCTTCAACTGCCGCCGTGCCCGCGAGCTCAAGGCCGCCGGCAGCAGCCACGGTGCAGGTCTGAGTCTGGGCGCCGGCCTGAACTTGAAGCGTTTCAAGGTGGGGGTGTCGTATGCGAAGTACCACGTATCAACATCCACACTGATGCTATCTGCACAGTATAATCTGTAAATACATATAATGAAGAAAATCACCATCGCCATCGACGGCCATTCATCGTGCGGCAAGAGCACGATGGCCAAGGATTTGGCACGCGAGATAGGCTACATCTACGTTGACAGCGGAGCCATGTACCGTGCCTGCACGCTCTACGCCATGCAGCACGAGCTCATCAGCGCCGACGGTACAGTGCGCACAGCTGAGCTGGAGGCACAGATGCCGCAGGTGGAAGTGTCGTTCAGCCTTAACCCCACCAGCGGCCAGCCCGACACGTACCTCAACGGAGAGTGCGTCGAGGCAGCCATACGCACCATGGAGGTGAGCAATCTGGTGAGCCACGTGGCTGCCCTGCCCTTCGTGCGCGAGGCCATGACCCGCCTGCAGCAGCAGATGGGCGAGGCCGGCGGCATAGTGATGGACGGGCGCGACATAGGCACAGCCGTGTTCCCGCACGCAGAGCTGAAGTTCTTCGTCACCGCCTCCGACGAGATTCGCGCACAGCGCCGCTTCGACGAGCTCAAGGCCAAGGGCCAGCAGCCAGACTTCGACGCCGTGCTGCGCAACCTGCGCGAGCGCGACCACATCGACTCCACCCGCGCCGTCAATCCGCTGCGCCAAGCCGACGATGCCCTGGTGCTGGACAACTCGCACATGACCAAGGACGAGCAGAGAGAGTGGCTGCTGGAGCGGTTTAAGGAGAGAATCGCCCGATGACCATCGAGATTGACAGCGGCAGCGGCTTCTGCCACGGCGTGACGCGCGCCATCGGCAAGGCCGAGGAGGAGCTGGCCCGAGGGCAGCAGCTCTACTGTCTGGGCGACATCGTGCACAACGGGCGCGAGGTGCAGCGGCTGGATGCCTTGGGGCTGCGCACCATCAACCACGAGCAGTTTGCCCAGCTGCGCGATGCCAACGTGCTGCTGCGGGCCCACGGCGAACCACCTACCACCTACGAGCAGGCACGCCGCAACAACATCAACATCATCGATGCCACCTGTCCCGTGGTGCTGCATCTGCAGGAGCGCATCAAGCGCGAGTACGACAGCGATGTGCAGCACACCCGCCAAATCGTGATTTTCGGCAAGCGCGGACATGCCGAGGTGCTGGGCCTCGTGGGGCAGACAGAGGGCACAGCCATAGTGCTGGAGCACCCCGATGACGTGGCGCGACTGGACTTCAACCGCGACATTGCCCTGTACTCGCAGACCACCAAGTCGCTGGGCGACTTCCGCAAGATAGTGGATTACATCCAGCAGCACATCTCACCCACTGCCCACTTCACCTACGCCGACACCATCTGCCGCCAGGTGGCCAACCGTATGCCCCACATACGCGAGTTCGCCGCCCGCCACGACGTGGTACTCTTCGTGTGCGGACAGAAGAGCAGCAACGGCCGCGTGCTGTTCGACGAGTGCCTCAAGGTGAACCTACGTTCCTATATGATCGACTCGCCGGAGAGCATCGACGAGTCCATGTTCCGCGCCTCCGCTGCCGCCACCAGCCTGCAGGATGTGAGCATCGGCATCTGCGGCGCCACCTCTACACCGAAGTGGCTCATGGAGCAGTGCAAGGCCCGCGTGGAGCAGCTCTGCACCGCGCATTGACGCGCACCGCACAACAACCAGCACACGCACCATACTACAGCATAAAGTTGCAGCGTGCTGCAGCGACACTTGCAGCGTGCTGCAACAACAGTTGCACCGCGGTCCAACTATTGCTGGACCGCGGTGCAACTTTTTATCCTTCAGAATGCCTATTTCAGCAGGGCGAAGTAGGCATCGAGCAACTGCTTGGCTGCGACGAAGGATGTCTTCTGTCCGTCAAGCACCGCTTGCTCGGCGCGCGGCAGCAGCGAGGCTATCGTCTCGTTATTGTAGAAGCCGTTGCGCAACTGCTCGTTGATGCTCTCGTACATCCAGTACTTGGCCTGCTCCGCGCGCCGATGCTCGAAGTAGCCGTTCCCGCGCACGAAGTCGATGTACTCGTAGATACCGTCCCACAGCTCCTTGATGCCCAGTCCGTAGAAGCCTGAGTAGCACTGCACCCTGGGCATCCAGCCGCTTTCGGGCATCGGGAAGAGGTGCAGGGCGTTGCGGAACTGCGTGGCCGCCAGCTGGCAGCGCTCCACATTGTCGCCGTCGCACTTGTTGATGGCTATGCCGTCGGCCATCTCCATGATGCCGCGCTTGATGCCTTGCAGCTCGTCGCCGGTACCTGCCAGCTGTATCACGAGGAAGAAGTCGACCATCGAGTGGCAGGCTGTCTCGCTCTGGCCTACGCCCACGGTCTCCACGAATATCTTGTCAAAGCCCGCCGCCTCGCACAGTATGATGGTCTCGCGGGTCTTGCGGGCCACACCGCCCAAGGAGCCGGCCGAGGGGCTGGGGCGTATGAATGAGTCGGGGTGTACGCTGAGCTTCTCCATGCGCGTCTTGTCGCCGAGTATGCTTCCCTTGGTCTTCTCCGAGCTCGGGTCGATGGCCAACACAGCCAGTTTGCCGCCATGCTCGTTGAGCACATGCAGTCCGAACTCATCTATACTGGTACTCTTGCCCGCTCCCGGTACGCCGCTGATGCCTATGCGCACCGAGCGCCCGCTGTGTGGCAGGCAGCGCTCTATCACCTCCTGTGCCACAGCCTGATGCTGCGGGTTGGTACTCTCGATGAGCGTCACGGCCTGACCCAGTATGGTCACGTTGCCACTGAGTATACCATCAACGTAGTCGTCGACCGTCAGCTGGCGCCTGCGGAAACGGTTGCGCTGCAGATACGGGTTGAGGATTGAGGGCTGCTCAATGCCGCTGTTCACGGTCAGACCCTTATACTCTTCGTTGTTCTCGGGGTGTTCCATATCGGGATTATTTCGTTACGTTCACTCTTATCGTATGCTTCGGCCACGACGGGTCGTTGGTGATGAGCAGCACGCGCGGCATGGTCTTGGCCGTAGCCACGTACTGCTGATAGGCCGTAATCTTCAGCTTGGCCGTCTGCCCAGCCTCTACGGTGCGGTTCGACAGGCTCACGCCCAGCGCCTTGCCGTAGACCTGCACGCTGCTCACGATGAGCGGCGACTGCCCCGTGTTCCTCACGGTGATGGTGCGCGAGAGCTTTTTCTTGCCCTTCATGGCGCCCATGTCGAGGCTGTCCTCCGAGAGCTCCATGTGCGGTGCAGCGGCCATCTCGGCAGCCGAGAGGTGGGCAAATGCCGGCAGCAGCACGGCCGACACGCTGATTTCATTGTCCGTGCTGACCTTGTCGCCCGGCTGGCGAGCCAGGTAGACAGTGGTCTGCGTGAGGCCGTAGCTCTTCAGCTGATCGCTGTTCAGCTTGAGCTGTATACGTCCCACACGCCCGCCTGCCAGACGCTCGGGTATGTATTTGGCTTCGATGTAGGGTGGCAGATGCATCAGCTGCGGCGTGTAGCTGTGGCGCGACACATTGACCACCTGCAGCTCCACCACAGGGCGGTCGCCCAGGTTCACGTCGTCGAACTCCACCTCTGCAGCCGACAGCTTCACGGCACCCAGGTCGTAGGGGAACGAGCCCGAATAGTCGGTCATCGTGGCCACCACACGGCCCTGCAACGTCAGGTAGAGAGGCTCGGCAGCACCGTCGGTGTACACCTCCAGCTCCTTCTGGAACGTGCCCAGCAGCCGTGCGTCGTACTCGGCAGTGATGCGCGTACTGGCTCCAGCTGCCACCTCGCCCTGCTCGTAGGCCACCTTAGTGCAGCCGCACGAGGGGTTCACAGCCGTGATGTGCATGGGTTCTGTACCCACGTTGCGCAGCTCGAAAGTCGCCACGCGCGGGGTGCGGTACATCACCTCGCCCATGTTCACGATGTCGTTGACCACCTCCACGCGTGGCTGGGCTACCGCAGACAGAACAATAAAGAATGTATATATAGCTATTGCTGATGCTGTGCGTCGTAAGGTCATAGCTGTTTGGTTACGGTTGACTTGCAAAGTTAACAACTCTGCTCAACACAACACCCTTGTGCGCCCAACTTATAACAGATATTAACGCCTAAGGCTGTCTGACCACCGTGTGCAGCACCCCGTCGGCCAGGCGTGTGGCAATGGCATCGCCGTCGTGCAGGCCTGCGGCTGTGCGCAACAGGCGTCCGTCGTGGTAGGTGAGCGAGTAGCCGCGGTTCAGCTGCACCTGCGGGTCGAGAGCCTGACAGCGCTGTTCCAGCAGCTGCAGCTGCATCGCGGCTTGCTGCAGGCGTGTACTGGCCGTGCGCTTCATCCCCTGCTCCACATTGTCCAGCCGGCTCCGCTCGCGCTCACAGCGCATCTTCACCGTGTGTGGCAGGGACTGCATGAGGCCGTCTATGCGGCGATGCTCACGCTCGCAGCGCAGCAGGAAGCTCTGCGGCAGCGTGCGTGCCATCAGCTCGAAGCGGTTGCGCTCACGCAGCATTGTCTCTCGCGCAGCACGCATCACCGTGGTGGCGGCGGTCTCCACGCGCTGCAGCGCGGCCAGCTGATGGTCCAGGATGAATGCCGCCACTGCCGTGGGGGTCTTCAGCGCAGTATGGGCCACGACATCGAGCACCGTGGTGTCGCGCTCGTGTCCTATGCCTACGATGACCGGCAGCGGCATCTGCGCCACGGCCGCTGCCAGCGGATAGCTGTCGAAGTCGGCCAGGTCGCTGGTAGCTCCACCGCCGCGAATGATTACCACACAATCCCATCGCGCGCTGTCGGCACAGACCTCCTGTAGCGCCGCCATCACGCTCTGCTCCACGTGCTGCCCCTGCATCACGGCCGGGAAGAGCCGCAGGTCGAAGGCCAGATGCTCGCTGTTGGACGTCAGCTGCTTGCAGAAATCGCCGTAGCCGGCAGCAGTGGCCGACGACACCACTGCTATGCGCTGCAGTAGCGCAGGCAGCGGCAGCGAGCGGTTGTCCTCGATGATGCCGTCGGCTTCCAGCTGGCGCAGTATCTCGCGCCGCCGCTGAGCCATGTCGCCAAGGGTGAACGCAGGGTCGATGTCGATGATGTTCAGCGAGTAGCCATACAGCTCGTGAAACACCACCTGCACCTCTACCCTCACCTTCATGCCGGCCCGCAGGCGCTCGCCGGTAGCCTGCTCGAAGCGGGGCATCAGCCGTGCGTAGGTGGCACGCCACATCGTGCCGCGTGCCTTGGCCACCATGCCCCGCCCGAATGTGTCGCTCTGAGTGAACTCTACATAGAAGTGGCCGTTGCTGGCCAGACGTGCCTCGCTGACCTCGGCATCCACCCAGTAGCTGTCATCGAGCGTGAGTTTCAGTGCCTGTTGAACGATGTTGTTGAGCTCGAAGAGTGTCATATAGCAGTTGTCGTTTGCTGTTCTGTGTGCATCTTGCGCAGCCACTCGCGGTAGCCGGCCACAGCTATGATCACATAGGCTGCATAAAGGGTGCCCTTGAAGGGCATGTCCTTGTAGAAGTAGAGTACCGTTGCCACGGCGTCCATGAGAATCCATATGAACCACTGCTCCACGTACTTGCGTGCCAGAGCCCACAGGCCGACAATCTCCAGGGCATTGGTGAACGAGTCGGTCATCGGCACCGTGGAGTTGGTGTAGTGCGCCAGAAGATAGTATATGACGGCCCAGATGGTGAGGAACGCCACGGTGGCTATCGACAGCGAGCGCCATGGGATATGCGTTATCGGGCGCTCCGCCTGCTCCTTCTTCTTGCCGAAGCGCCACAGCAGGAAGCCGTAGAGCGCAGCCAAGGTGCTGTACACCGACATCGACATGTCGGCATATAGACCCCGGTCGTAGAACAGGAAGATGTTGAGCAGCGGCATCAGCACACCCACAGGCCACAGCCAGATGCTGGCGCGATACTCAAACACGATGTATATCACGCCCAGCAGAGTGGTTGCTATGTCGAGGCCGTAGTGCTGAATGAACTCGTACATAGGGATGCTTAGAACTTCAACGTGACACTACCCATGACGGTGGTGCCTGCCATTGGTATGAAGCCTATCTGATAGTAACGGTGGTCGGGCGTGAAGCCGTCCTTCTCGTCGATGGCCGAGTATACCCATCCGTTGGCTGCGTAGCGGTGGTTGAAGATGTTGTTGACGTTCAGACCGAATATAATGGACCTTGGGCAGAAGAAACTATGGATGGGCAGGGTGTAGCTGAGCTGCAGGTCGGACACGCAGTAGGATGGCAGTGAGCGATCCTTGTCCTCGCTGTTGTCGAGGTACTGACGGCTTACGTAGCCCGTGTGCCATGTCGCTGTGAAGCCCTCGCTATGGAAGTCCACAAAGCCGTTGAGCAGCATCGAAGGCGAGAAGGCAAGCGTCGAACCGTCGTGGTGAATGGTGCGGAAGCCGTCGCCGTCGCCGTCGATGTGGTACTGCGCCATCGCTGCAGCGTTGGCTGCCGGGTCATCGGCATACTTGTCGCGCCAGTCCTCAATGACCTCATCGAAGTCGTTGATACGGTTGCGGCTCAGCGCTGCATTTCCCTCGATGGTCAGCCACGGAGTGATGTCCCAGCCCGCTGTGAGCTCCACGCCCATGCGGTAGGAGTCCTTGACGTTGGTAGTCAGTTTCTCGCCTATGTCGCTCTCAGCACCTGTCTGGACGAACTGATTGTCGTAGTCCATGAAGTAGAGGTTGGCTCCCACGCGCCATGTGCGGGCGGTGTAGGTGTAGCCGGCCTCGTAGTCGAGCAGGCTCTCGGCCACAGGTGCAGGGTAGTTGTAGTTGTCGGTGAAGTTGTTGCGCTCTGGCTCGCGGTGGCTCAAGGCAAATGATGCATAGGCATGGTGACCGCCGCGTGTCCAGCTCGTGCCGACCTTCGGATTGAAGAAGTTGTACTGCTTCGACACGTTGAGCAGCTGGTTGGTATAGGTACCGTCGGCCAGCTTGACGAAGCGGTCGTTAACGCCGTTGGTGAGAAAACCTACGTGGCGGAACTGCACGTCGCCAAATGCCGACCAGCCTCCACCGAAGCGGTAAGCGGCCTTAGCGTATATGTTGGCATCGTTCTTGGTGGCGTCGGAGTCGTAGTAGCGATACTTGCCACCAGCCAGATAGGCGGTTGCTGTTGCCGCATCCTTTATGTATGTGACATATCCGAAGTGGTTGCCTTCGAAGCTCTGCATGGACAGGCCTCCCACCACATCCCAGTGCGAGTCGCGGTAGTTGACGTTACCCACCAGCCCGTAGGCATCCTGCCGCAAGCCTTTCTGCCGCACCACATCGGATCTGAACTGGTCTCCGCTGGCGTCGAACACATTGATGCCGAACTTCTTGGGCAGCTTGTTGTTGGGGCGGAACTCATCGTAGTAGCCGTAGCCGTGGGTGTAGTGCAGCGATGCCGTAGCCGTCCAGTGCTGGTCTATGTCGAACACGGCCGAGAGTATGTTGTGGTCCTGCCAGAAGTTGTCGGTGGTGCGACGCCACAGCGAGCCGTCGGCCATCTGGTAACGCTGGGTCTGGTATGTGCCGTCAGCGTTCTGTGGGAAGGCCCAGTTGTCGGCATCGTACACTATCTGCTCATAGAGCGAGTTGTACCGGCCAAGCCCTGCATCGTACATATCCTTGTAGGTCTTGATGCCTGTGGCACCCAGGTACATGCCGTCCATCAGACTGCTGTCGTCGTTGCCGGCCGTGGCACCGTTCCATGCCTGACCCGTTTTCTCGTAGTTGCCTATATTCTTGTAGCGTATCGTGAGCCGCGGTGTGACGAGCCATGTGATGCCACCGTAGTACGACCCGCTTCGCCCGTCGGTACCATGCATGAAGCCGTCGGTAGCGGTGTGGTGGTATGCTCCATCGATGATCAGCTGGTCGTAGAGCAGGCCTGTAGAGAAGCTGCCGCCTGCGCGCCAAGTGTTGTAGGAGCCGTACTGCACGCTCACCTCGCCAGTCGGCACGTAGCTGGGCGCTGCCGTGCTCAGGGCTATGGTACCGCCAAAGGCTCCGTCGCCGTTGGTCGACGTACCCACGCCGCGCTGTATCTGCACCGAGCCGAGCAGCGATGCATAGCTGTTCATGTTGGCCCAGAACACGCACTGGTCCTCAGGCGAGTTGAGAGGCACGCCGTCGAGCGTCACGTTGATGCGCGAGTCGCCGGCGCCACGGATGCGCATGTAGGTGGTACCGGTGCCGATTCCGTTCTCGCTCCAGGCTACTATGCCCGGTGTGCGGGCGAAGAGGTGGGGCAGCTCACGCGTGGTGGTGCTGAACTGCTGCAGCTCCTGCTTGCGAATGTTGGCAACGGCGTAGGGGGCATCCTTCTGTGCCCTGACACCACTCACCACCACTTCCTGCATCTGTTCCAGACGCAGCGAATCAGTTTGCGCGCCAGCCGTAGCACCTACAGCCAGCATCATGGTGGTCACGAATTGTCTTGTTGTCATTGTTCCTTTATTATTAATATTGTTCAACAATAAAGGGGCGCAGCGCCGCGGCTGCCTCTAAAGCTTACACTATCCATCCCTACGTCGGCATTGCCCGCATCAGGTACAGAGGGTATAATCTCAGTCCTCCCAAGCTGGAAGGACACCCCTTGATAACTCGCTGCAAAGGTACAATAATTGCAATATACCTCATAAAATTATGCACTGTGCGCAATAAACTTATGTTTTTATGCAGCTCGAATGGAATAATTACGCTACCTTTGCAGCCGTTAACGCATAATCTTTCAAACAGTATACCACCATGGGCAAACGTGACTCGCGTCTTGAAATCATCAAGATGATACTTTCCAGCAGCGAGATATCCAACCAGAACGAGCTTCGCGACGAGCTTGCACAGGCAGGCTACAACACCACGCAGGCCACTCTGTCGCGCGACCTGCGACAGCTGCGTGTGGCAAAGGGGCTGAACGACAACGGCACATACGTGTACCTGCTACCGGAGCAGAGGCGCTACCACCGCGTGAGCGACACACACGCCACAGTGCAGCGCATGAACCAGCTGGGCGCCGTGGGCGTGAAGTTCAGCGGCAATATAGCTGTGCTGCAGACACCTCCGGGACATGCCGCACATCTGGCCTACGACATAGACCACTACACCATTCCTGAGATTATCGGCACCGTGGCAGGCGACGACACAGTGATAGTAGTCATGGCCGAAGGCGCCGACCGCAGCGAACTGTTGAACCATATAGCTGAAATTATACCGTCATTGCAACAATGAGTTCTACCGAAGAAACGGCTGTCAAGCCGGATGACATAAGCATTCTGGTGGCCGATGAGAGCCACGAGTGCTATGTTGATACCATACTGGACACCATAGCCGAAGCCGCCAAGGTGCGCGGCACGGGTATCGCCAAGCGCACGCACGAGTACGTAGCCACAAAGATGCGCGAGGCCAAGGCGGTCATCGCCCTCTGCGGCGACGACTTCGCTGGCTTCAGCTACATAGAGACGTGGGGCGACAAGAAGTACGTGACCACGTCAGGTCTGATAGTCAGTCCGAAGTACCGTGGGCTGGGCATAGCCAAGCGCATCAAGAACATGACGTTCTCGCTGGCACGCGTGCGCTGGCCTCATGCCAAGATATTCTCGCTGACCAGCGGCAAGGCCGTGATGAAGATGAACACACAGCTGGGCTATCTGCCCGTGACCTTCGACGACCTGACCGACGATGAAGCCTTCTGGCGCGGATGCGAGGGCTGCGTGAACATCAACGTGCTGCGCGAGCGCAACCGCAAGTTCTGCATCTGCACCGCAATGCTGTTCGATCCCGAAGAGCACCTGCCCGCCAAGATTCCGCAGAGCGTCATAGACCGCATTAACCGTCTGGAAGGAAAAGTATCGCACAGCGCAGAGCTGCGCGACTGAGCAACAAGCACATAAACAAACATCATACAACACAATGAACGAGAACCAACCAACAAGCAAGGCCAAGAAGGTCGTCGTCGCTTTTTCGGGCGGCCTTGATACGAGCTACACCGTGATGTACCTGGCCAAGGAGAAAGGCTACGAGGTATATGCAGCATGTGCCAACACTGGCGGCTTCAGCGCTGAACAACTGAAGCAGAACGAAGAGAATGCCTACAAGCTGGGCGCCAAGCAGTACGTGACGCTCGATGTGACACAAGAGTACTACGAGAAGTCGCTGAAGTACATGGTGTTCGGCAACGTGATGCGCAACAACTGCTACCCCATCTCGGTGTCGTCAGAGCGCATATTTCAGGCACTGGCCATAGCCCGCTATGCACGCGAGATCGGTGCCGATGCCATAGCCCACGGTTCGACCGGTGCCGGTAATGACCAGATCCGCTTCGACATGACATTCCTCGTGATGGCGCCAGGAGTGGAGATTATAACACTGACACGCGACCGCAAGCTCACGCGCAAGGAGGAGGTGGACTACCTCAACGCACACGGATTCAACGCAGATTTCGCCAAGCTGAAGTACTCCTACAACGTGGGTATCTGGGGCACCAGCATCTGCGGCGGCGAGATTCTCGACCCGGCACAGGGCCTGCCCGAAGAGGCTTATCTGAAACACGTGACACGTCAGGACGAGTCGCTGCTGAAGATCACCTTCGACAAGGGTGAGGTTGTAGCTGTGAACGGCGAGCAGTTCGACGACAAGGTGAAGGCCATACAGAAGATTGAAGAGATTGGTGCATCGTATGCCATAGGCCGCGACTGCAACGTCGGAGACACCATCATAGGCATCAAGGGCCGTGTGGGATTCGAGGCTGCAGCACCCAAGCTCATCATCGAGGCTCACCGCCTGCTGGAGAAATCAACGCTATCCAAGTGGCAGCAGTACTGGAAGGACCAGGTGGCCAACTGGTACGGCATGTTCCTCCACGAGAGCCAGTATCTGGAGCCCGTGATGCCCGACATCGAGGCCATGCTGACCTCGTCGCAGCGCAACGTGACCGGAACAGCCATACTGCGCCTGCGTCCACTGGGATTCGACACCGTAGGTGTGGACAGCCCCAACGACCTGCAGAAGAGCAAGCTCGGCGAGTACGGCGAGACTCAGACAGGCTGGACAGCCGACGAAGCAAAGGGCTTCATCAAGGTGCTCTCCACCCCGCTGCGAGTGTACTACGGCGTACATCCCGACGAGCAGCGATAGGCACAGCACAGCACGCTTAAAGTTGCAGCACGGTGCAACATGAGTTGGACCGCGGTGCAGCGATAGCTGGAGCACGGTGCAACTAGACTTACACCGCGGTGCAACTTTTGGTGCACCGCGGTGTGTTTATTTTGCCTGCACTTCCTGCTGCACGGCGTTGGTCAGGTCGACGAACTGCTGGACGGTCAGCCGCTCTGATCGCAGGTCGAACTGCGGGTTGGCCAGGAACGCGCTGTGGTCACCTGCGACACCAGCTTCGGCATCGAGCTCGGCCAGCAACGGGCGCAGGTTGTTGCGCAGCGTCTTGCGGCGCTGATTGAAGGTGGTCTTGACCACACGGCGGAACAGCCTGTGGTCGCAACCCAGATTGCCGACATCGTTGCGCGTCAGGCGCACCACGGCACTGCGCACCTTGGGCGGCGGGTTGAACACATTAGGCTCCACAGTGAAGAGATACTCCACCGAGTACCAAGCCTGGATGAGCACGCTCAGTATGCCATAGGCCTTGGTGCCGGGCTTGGCCACCAGCCGCTCGGCCATCTCCTTCTGTATCATGCCCGTGCACACCGGAATCAGGTCACGATAGTCCAGCATCTTGAAGAATATCTGGCTGCTGATGTTGTACGGATAGTTGCCCGTCAGCACGAAGGGTGCGCCACCGAAGGTATTCTCTAGGTGCATCTTCAGGAAGTCGTCCTCGATGATGCTGTCCTCCAGGTCTGGATAGGTGTGCCGCAGATAGTCCACGCTCTCGTAGTCTATCTCCACAACCTTCAGTGTTCGAGGCTTTTGCACGAGGTATTGAGTCATCACTCCCATACCCGGGCCGACCTCCAGAACGGGTAGGTCAGGCCGCACATCGACGGTGTCGGCTATGCGGCGGGCCGTCGCCAGGTCTGTCAAAAAGTGTTGTCCAAGAAACTTTTTTGCCTTTACTGCTCTCATTCAGTGGAATTAATTGTAAATTTGCGGCACAAAGGTAGTGAAACTCCAATTATTACTCAGTGTTTATCCATTGAATTCATTAGCCCGCATATTGAAAATCCTCATGCCCTTCCTCATGGGCGGTCTTATATTATGGTGGATGTACCGTGGGCTGGATTGGTCGTCACTGATGACGATTGTGCGGCAGGATATGCACTGGAGCTGGATGGTAGTTTCACTACCATTTGGTATAGCGGCACAGTGGCTCCGCGCGCTGCGGTGGCGGCAATCCCTGCAGCCCACAGGCTATCGGCCACGAATCTCCACCACGACCAATGCTATCTTCTTGAGCTACGCCACCAGCCTGGTGGTGCCGCGCGTGGGCGAGGTGCTGAGGTGCGGAGTGCTGTCGCGCTATGACGGTGTACCGTTCAGCCGGAGCCTGGGCACGGTGGTCACCGAGCGAGTGGTCGACATGATTATTGTTGCACTGATGTCGGCAGTAGTGATTGTGATGCAGATTACTGCATTCATGGCCTTCGTGGAGCGCACGGGCATGAATCTTACAGCCGTACTGTCGCAGTTCACCACCACGGGATACATCGTCACCGCTGCCTGCCTGCTGGTGATAGTCATCACAGCCATATACCTGCTGCACCGCCTCAACTGGCTGTCCCGACAGAAGACCACGTTGCACGGATTGTGGGAAGGCCTGATGTCAGTGCGCCATGTGGAGCGCCTCTGGCTCTACCTGCTGTACAGCGTGAGCATCTGGGTGGCCTACTTCCTGCACTTCTACCTCACGTTTTTCTGCTTCGATTTCACAGCCGGCCTGCCAGTGGAGGTCGCTGTTGTGGCATTCGTGGTAGGCACCTTCGCCGTGCTTGTGCCCACGCCCAACGGCGCCGGTCCCTGGCACTTCGCCGTGAAGACGGTGCTGATGATCTACGGTGTGGCCAGCGTCAGCGGAGCGATGTTCGTGCTGGTGGTACACACCATACAGACCATGCTCGTGGCGCTGCTGGGAGTAGTGGCGGCTGTCGCGCTGGCAATGACAAGACAAACAATATCAACATAATACCTTTAGCAATATGACTATTCACGACCTTGAACCAAAAGCCATATTTGGCAACTTCTACAAGCTGACACAGGTGCCACGCCCAAGCGGACACTTGGAGAAAATACAGCAGTTCCTGCTCGACTGGGCAAAGGAGCGCGGCATCGAAGCCTACAAGGACAATGCCGAGAACATCGTGATGCACAAGCCCGCAGCGCCCGGCATGGAGAACCGCAAAGTCTGCACCATGCAGGCACATATGGACATGGTGCCGCAGAAGACCGACGAGAGCACACACAACTTCGAGACCGACCCCATCGAAACATGGATTGACGGCGAGTGGCTGAAGGCCAAGGGCACCACGCTGGGTTCGGACGACGGCATGGGCGTAGCTGCTATAATGGCTGTGTTCGAGGACAACACCCTGAAGCACGGACCGCTGGAGGCGCTGATTACTGCCGATGAGGAGACATGCATGTACGGTGTGAACCACCTCAGCGCCGACACCCTGAAGGGCGACATACTGCTGAACATCGACCATGAGAGCGAGGGCGAGTTCTGTATAGGCAGCGCGGGCGGCGTGAATGTAACCGCCACACTGGGCTACAAGGAGGTGGAAACCGACAAGGACGACATCGCCGTACGCATCACCATCAGCGGTCTGAAGGGCGGACACTCCGGCTTGGAAATCAACCAGGGCCGCGCCAATGCCAACAAGCTGATGGCACGGCTGGTGCGTCAGGCCATTCAGGACGACGACGCGCGCCTGGCCACATGGAAGGGCGGCAACATGCGCAACGCCATACCACGCACTGCCGAGGTGGTGCTGACCATACCTGCCGACAATGAGGACGACATCCGCGAACTGGCTGAGTACTGCCAGCAGACATTCGCTGCAGAGTATCGCGGCGTGGAGGATGAGGTCTGCATCGAGGTGCAGCGCGCAGAACTGCCCGCTATGCAGGTGCCGGAGGAGGTACAGGACAACCTCGTGTCCGCCATCCTCGCCTGCCACGACGGTGTGCTGCGCAACATCCCCAGCATCCCCCACGTGGTGGAGACCAGCTCCAACCTGGCCATCATCAACATTGGCGGCGGCCAGGCAGAGGTGCTGATACTGGCCCGCTCGTCGTGCGACAGCCAGCTGGAACTCGAACAGGAGATATTCGAGAGCGTGTTCGGCATGGCCGGCATGAAGGTGGAGTACGGCGGACAGTACGGTGCATGGCAGCCTAACTTCGACTCGCCCATCGCTGCACAGATGGCCGCACTCTACGAGCGTCTGTCTGGCAAGCCTGCCAAGGTAGAGGTAGTGCACGCCGGCTTGGAGTGCAGCATCATAGGCGCAGTATATCCCAACATGGATCTCATCAGCTTCGGGCCCACACTGCGCTCGCCCCACACACCCAATGAACGCTGCTTCATACCGTCCGTAGGCCGCTTCTATGAGTTCCTGAAGACGCTGCTGGCAGAAATACCAGAGAAATAGGATGCTTGTGGAGGGTCATTACATATATATAATATAAAGGTATAATATCTATGTGATAAGTATATGGATGATAAGACAACAGATAATAAGACAACGGATAATAAGACCGACGATATAATCGACGGTGCTGTCAATTCCCTTGGCACAGAACAAACCGCTCACTCACTCACAGGGAGGGCGGGAGCAGGGTCCGCAGCCTCTACTTCCCCACAAGGGAGGGCAGGTGGAGGGATTTTGCCATGGCCCTGGCTACTCGCAGCTATCGTTCTTCTTATTGCCGCTCTGTGCACATACTTCTTCGTCATCGCACCGCTGCAGGAGAAGGCCGAGCAGAACGAGCAACTGCTACAGATTGCCGAGATGGACAAGACTGAGATGAAGAACGAGTACGAGAGCTTCGCACGCCAGTACAGCGAGATGCGCACGCAGATCAGCAACGACTCGCTCATCGCACAGCTCTCACAGCGCGAGCAGGAGGTGCAAAACCTATTGCAGGAGCTGGAGCAGACCAAGGCTTCGGACGCTGCCGAGATTGCCCGACTGCGCCGCGAGCTGGCCACCATGCGCCAGGTGCTGAAGAGCTTTGTCGCTGAAATCGACTCGCTGAACCGCCTCAACACGCAGCTCACCGCCGAGAACCAGGACCTGCGGCAGCAACAGGCGGCACAGCAACAGCAGATCAGCGCCCTCAACAACCAGAACGAGCAGCTCTCTGACCAGGTGGCAATAGCCGCCCAACTGGATGCAACGGCAGTTGCCATCACAGCCAAGAACAAGAAAGGCAAGCCTGCACGCAAGATTGCGGACGTAAAGAAGTTCCAGATCGACTTCAAGATAGCCCGCAATGTCACTGCACAAACCGGCATCAAGACCATATACGTACGCATACTCAAGCCCACGGGCGATGCCCTCAACGGCGGTGGAACCTTCAGCTATGCCAACCGCCAGCTGGAATACTCCATACGCAAGGACATCGAGTACAACGGCGAGGAGACCGCCGTGACCGTCTATTGGGACGTGACCGAAATGCTTCTGGCTGGCCAGTACCGTGTACAGATATTCGCTGATGGCAACGAAATCGGCGGCAGCAACATCAACTTCGACAAGTAAAGGCTCGCCCATCACAGAAGACCCACCCCTCACCCTCCCTGTAAGGGAAGGAGTAGTCACCTTTCAAGAATAGGCTATATCTCATTACACACTACGTCTAACTCCATCACACACTATATCTTACTCCATTACACACTACGTCTAACCAATAATCCTTATGCCCGCCAAAGTAACCACTTCCTCCCTCACAGGGAGGGTGAAGGGTGGGTCTCTAATTCATGGAACAAGTATTCTCTTACATCATCAGCTTTGGCGCATCGGTAATGATGCCCATACTGTTCACAATCATTGGCCTATGCATAGGCATGAAGTTCGGCAAGTCGCTGAAGAGCGGCCTGTATGTAGGCGTGGGCTTCGTAGGACTAGGCATTGTCACAGCCCTGCTCACCAACAACTTCGAGACACCGCTCAAGGCTGTGTCCAAGCTCTTCGACCTCGACCTCAAAGTGTTTGACATGGGATGGCCGGCAGCTGCATCTGTAGCCTACAACACTGCCGTGGGCGCACTCATCATACCCATCTGCCTTGGCATCAACTTCCTGCTGCTCATAACTAAATGCACACGCACAGTAAACATCGACCTGTGGAACTACTGGCACTTCGCCTTCATCGGTGCCGTGGCCTACTTCGTGATGGGGCAAAGCCTCGCATGGGGCTACTTTGCCGCCATCATCTGCTACATCATAACACTTGTTGCGGCCGACATGACGGCAGACCGTTTCCAGCGCTACTACAGCGACATGGACGGTATCAGCATACCGCAGCCATTCTGCCAGAGCTTCGTTCCTTTCGCCTTGGGCATCAACTGGCTACTCGACAAGATACCAGGCTTCTCCAAACTCGACATCGATGCCGAAGGCTTGAAGAAGAAGTTTGGTGTACTTGGCGAGCCTATAGTGCTTGGCCTGATAGTGGGCGGCCTCATCGGTCTGCTCAGTCACATAAGCCATTTAGGCGATATGCAAGCTTATCGCACATATTTGGAACAGAACGCTTACGATAAGAGCCTGCTCGATAAGTGCCTATCTGTATTCAACAAGGCCTTCTCAAGTGGCACATTAGCAGATGCCACTGCTACGGCCTCGGCTCTGACCGAGGGAATCAAGGCCGCCAGTGTGAGCTTGCTTGACGCATGGATGCGCGTGGTTAAGGATGTCCTGTTCCTTGGCGTGACTATGGCTGCGGTGATGGAACTCATACCGCGTATCACTAAGCTCTTCATTGACGGACTGAAACCTATTGCCGAGAAGACACAGGAGGTTGTGCAGCGCAAGTTCAAGGGCAAGAAGGTATATATAGGTATGTCGCCTGCTCTCGTTATCGGTCACCCAACAACACTGGTGTGCTCGGTGATACTCATCCCAATTATCCTGGCTGTAGCCGTATTGCTGCCCGGTAATCAGTTCCTGCCGCTGGCATCGCTGGCCGGTATGTTCTACCTGTTCCCACTCATCTTGCCCTACACCAAGGGCAATGTGGTGAAGAGCCTCATCATAGGTTTCATCGCACTGGTGATAGGACTGTACTTTGTCACCGACATGGCACCGTCGTTCACCGAGGCTGCTCACAAGGTGTATGCCGACACCGCCGACAAGGCTGCCAACGTGCCAGAAGGCTACGAGGCTGGCGCACTCGACTTTGCATCATCGCTCTATGGTTGGGTGATATTCCGCAGTGTATCGACACTTGAGTACATTGGCATGGGCCTGCTCTCATGTTTCACAGCCGTTATGCTGTTCTTTAACCGCCGTCGCATCGTGGCCGAGGAGAAGGCTGTGCAGTAAGGAAGCCCTCATGGACCAGGACATGATACTTATACATTAGGCGGTAGACGTACAGACGCAAATCGATGTGCGGCTGGAGAATGACACTTTGAGGCTGACTTAGGCACAGATGTCCATACTTTTTGGCACTGATAGAACGGGTATCGTACGCCATGTAAACAACATCCATCACACAGCCGAAATACAGTGAAAGGCAACATGTGCTTTTTTTTGCGCAGGTTCAGATTGTGGTAAACCTAATCAATCAACAGAACTAAACTAACATTACATCAAACTGTCTTATGAAAAAAACGATTATGCTTCTTGTGCTGGGCTATGCCACAATGGCAGCCTCAGCACAGCAGAATGTGACATTCCGCACGGCTTGTCACCCAGAGGATGCCAAGCACTATGACACGCAGACCTTGCGCGACCGCTTCGTGATGGAGAAGGTGATGGTGGCCGATGAAATCAACCTGACCTACTCACAGTACGACCGCTTCATCTTCGGTGGTGCCATGCCTGTGACCAAGACCCTGCGCTTGGAGAACTTCCCCGAGCTGGGCCTCGACGTTGACCCCACCATCAAGGAGAAGTACTTCCTCTACAACCGCGAGCTCGGCGTGGTGAACTGCGGCGAGGGCGACGGTGTGGTGATAGTAGATGGCAAGGAATATGCCCTCTCTCCCAAGGAAGCACTGTACATCGGTCGCGGTCATATCGGCAAGGACAACGATGTGAACAAGGTGGTGGAGTTCCGCTCCAAGGATGCACAGAAGCCCGCCAAGTTCTATCTGAACTCCGCTACAGCCCACCAGCACTACAAGACGCAGTGGATCACACTCGACGGTCGCAAGGGTTCGCTGAAGGCTGCCGTATGGGGGCCGGTCGGTTCGCTTGAGGAGTGCAACAACCGTACAGTGTATAAGCTCATCGTGAACGACGTGCTGGAGGAGGGTCCATGCCAGCTGCAGCTCGGTCTGACACAGCTCAACCCCGGCGCTGCTTGGAACACCATGCCACCTCACACACACGGTCGCCGTATCGAGGCCTACTACTACTTCAACCTGCCTGCCGACCAGACCATCGCCCACATCATGGGTGAGCCGCAGGAGAGCCGCGTGGTGTGGCTGCACAACGAGCAGGCCATCATGTCGCCAGAGTGGAGCATCCATGCCGCAGCCGGAACTTACTACTACACCTTCATCTGGGGTATGGCAGGCGAGAATCTCTACTACAACGATAAGGATAACATACCCGTTATCGAGCTGAAGTAGTGCGCCCGGCACAGCCCGTCGGAAACTAATCTTCCACCCTCGCGCCCCAGCTCAATGGGGGCGTGGGGGTGGGCATATCACCATTCATCATGACAGACAAAGCCACCTACGATGTGTTCATCAGCTATTCGCGCAAGGACACAGCCATAGCCAACCAAGTGGTTGCCGCACTGGAACGTGCCGGCATAACCTTCTTCATAGACCGTCAAGGCATCGGTGGCGGTATGGAGTTTCCCGCAGTGCTGGCCAACGCCATTAAGCATTCAACAATCTTTCTATTCCTCGCCTCGCGCAACTCCTACACGTCCAAGTTCACTCAGAGTGAGATTGTATATGCCTTCAACAAGATGGCCAAGCAGGACATCATACCTTATATAATAGATGGCAGTACGATGCCCGACGAGCTGGAGTTCACCTTCAGCGCCATCAACTGGAGGCGCATAGAGGACCACCCCATCGACACTGTGCTCATCGATGACATACTGACCAAGCTGGGACGTCAGCGCCGTGCAGAGTCACGACCGGCACAGAGCGACACAGCCGCCACCGGCACCACGACCACAGCCGGCCCTGCTCCGGCACGCATCGTCTACAAGCCCCACTGGCTCTCCACCATAGCCATCAAGATTGGCTACGCCAGCATGGAGCTGCTGGGTGCGTCATCCATAGTGTTTCTACTGGCTGGTGAAGTTAACCGGTTATTATGCCTGTTCTTACTGGCTTTCAGCATCTGCGGCTTCATCTGTCTGCGCTACATATCCCGTGGCAGCAAGACGGCCTACTATGCTCTGGCAGCCACCCTTGTTCTGCTGTCCGGCATAGGATTGCTCGTCGAAGGCTTCTTCGGGGTCATTCTGTTCCTCATCCTCCTCATGATACCATTCGCTATCTTCACCCTGCTGCTACGGGTCAAGCACAATGGTCATTCGCTCTTCGAGCAGCTGCGATAAGAGCCAGGTTATTTTTCAGCGGTTACTAACCTATATATAATCAGTGTACGGCAAACTTCCTGCCGTCCTGAATGTGGATGCCAATCTGCGCGTCCTGCACCCGGCGTCCGCTCAGGTCGAATGCCGGGGCGAACCTATCGTTGCGTCGGGCCGTGGCTGCACCCACTCCGGTCTCGGCAGAGTGGGGCGTGATGACGTATCGCTGACCGGCCTCTGTGGCGAACTCGATGCGGTCGTCCGACAGTACGGTGACGTCCACATCATCGCCGTCGGCGGTCTTGACCGTGGCGCTGCCTATGCCTGCGTATGCCAGTCGGCAGGGCTGTCCCTTGCGGCTGAACACTGTGGCGGAGGTCAGCTCGGAGTTGTCCCACTGCATATCCACGTCGAATGCACCGACGGCGCAGAGGCCGCGCACGGCACCCGACGTCCATGTGTACGGCAAGGCGGGCAGCAGCTGCAGGGTGTCGGTGTGGCTCTGCAGCAGCATCTCGGCCATGCCAGCAGTCATGCCGAAGTTGCCATCAATCTGGAATGGGGAGTGGGAGTCGAACAGGTTGTAGTACACACCACCCTTGGACTGGTCGGTGCCGTAGGATGTGCTATGCTTGAAGGCGAGCTTGAGTATCTCCACACACTGGTCGCCGTCAAGAGCCCGGGCCCACAGGTTGACCTTCCAGCCCATGGACCAACCGGTGGAGGCCAGGCCACGCAGCCACAGGCTGCGGATGGCGGCGGGGTAATAGGGGTTGGATGCCGGCAGGTTGGCAAAGGGGTACAGAGCCATGAAGTGGGACATGTGGCGGTGGTTCTGCTCGCCGTTGTTGCCCGTGGCGAAGCTGGTGTACTTCCATTCGCGCAGTATGTCCTCACCCTTCTTGACACCGCGGAAGGTGGCTCCGAAGGTGCCCTCGTAAGGTTCGGTGTGCAGGCCGTCGTCCAGCTTGTCGAACTTGGCCTTGATCTGATTGTACTGTGTCTGGCTCACTCCGGCGCGTTCCAGCCCCAGGGCGTCTATGGCCTGCAGGGTGGTGCTGAAGAGGTTCCACACAATCTGCTGCGCGTGGGCGGTGGCGTTCTCTGTCGGTCCGTGCTCTGGGCTCCACTCATTGGGGCACTCCCAGAGCCCGTCCTTACCCTTGACCAGACGCTCCATCCACATACGTGTGGCCGATAGCATCACGGGTAGGGCTGTGTGCTCCAGGAAGTCGGTGTCCAGCGTGTAGCGATAGTGCTGCCACAGGTGGTCGCAGCTCCAGGCTCCGGCCTCGGGGTACTGCTGTGCCATCCAGTCGGTGCAGCAACCGAAGATGTTGTTCTCCGTGAAGCATGCCCAGCCCTGTGTCTGTCCCAGCCAGTTCTTGGCATAGCCCTGCCACTGCGGTTGCACGACCGCCATATTATATAAATAATGTAAGTACGGCAGGTGCATGTCGCTCAGGTTGGTGACCTCGGCTGGCCAGTAGTTCATCTGTATGTTGATGTTGGCGTGGATGTCGCTGCACCAGGGTGCGGCGTTCTTGTGGTTCCATATACCCTGCAGGTTGTTGGGCAGGTCTATGCCGCGCGACGATGCTATGAGCATGTAGCGGCCATAGTGGAAGTAGAGCTGTTCCAGCTGGCGTGCGTTGGCCGACTTGGTCAGCGCAGTCTTTGTGGTGAGCTTGGCGTAGGTGTCCACCAGCTTGTCGGTGGTCATGTTGGCAGCAGCGCCGTCCAGCGCCAGCCGGCAGCGGTCGAAGATGGGCTGGTAGTCGGCCTCGTGGTCGGCCAGCAGCGATGCCCATGTCTTGCCGGCAGCAGCGGCGATGGTGGCCGCATTGCGGGCAGCTATCTGGTCGGTGCCGCTAACATATCCGGCAGCCACGGGGTCGTAGTCGGTGCAGCCCGTGAGCAGCACAAGTATCTCGTCGGCACCGGTCACCGTCACGCCTTTCTCGTCGGTAGTCACCGTGCCGCCGGTGGCTATCACCTTCATGCGGGCATCGAAGCTCACAGTGGTCAGCTTGCCGCTGAACGTTCCCTCGCCATCGGCATAGGTAGCCTTGACGTTGTGGGCGTTCCACAAGTAGAAGTGGTGGCTCAGCTGTCCGGGCTCCGAGGCGCTGAGGTGCACGGCTATCACTTTGTCGGGATAGGATGCTATGTACTCGCGGCGGAAGGTCACTGACTGGTCGGGGCTGAGCCACTGCGCTGCAGCCACCGCCGTTGTGAGGTCCAGGCTGCGGTAGTACTTCTTCGCTCCCTTAGCTGCTGCGGTGCTGAAGCGGTCGGCCAGGTCGGTGATGTAGAGTGCTCCGAAGTCCTGATAGCCGCCGTCGCGATTGTACAGCGTGCTGGAGCCTGTCCAGAGTGTCTTCTCGTTGAACTGCACTATGTCCTGGCGTATGCCTCCGTATATCATGGCGCCCAGCTGGCCGTTGCCTATGGGCAGTGCGTACTCCATCCATGGGTCGTCCACGGTAGCCTTGGTCACCGGGGTGGTGTACCAGAGTGTCAGCAGGTTGTCGGGCCGGTAGCTGGCGTCTGCTGTGGTGTAGAACTCAGCGAGCTTGGTGGGCTGCGGGTCGGTCTCGGGCAGTGTGGCGGGGTCCACAAACAGCAGCGGGTCGTTGACGTCGCCCGCGTTGTAGGAGCCCAGTTCGCGGCCTGAGCCAGAGCCTCCCCACTGGTTCATCGAATTGCCTGCGCCGCCGGCCACGCTCTGTATCTCCCATGCCGGAGCGTAGGTGGAATTGGTGGTGGCTACGAGTCGCAGCTGTCCGCTCTTCGAGGCCGAAGCTGCATACCTGCTGCCGTTGTAGTATATGTGGCGGCCGGATTTGCTGATTATCTCACAGTTGTCCTGCGTGCCTACGATCTTCCACAACTGGGCATTGCTGGTCTTGTCGACATCTGCGGTCTGCAGGTTCTTAGCCTCGCCCATGTCGGTCAGGGCTGCCTCGCCGCGGCAGAACTGGATGACGTACCACGTCTCCGAGTCGTCGGTGCTGAACGTAGGCAGGGTCTGTGCCCGCAGGCCGCACGCAGCCAGCAGGGCAATCATAGTAAGGTAAATGTGCTTCATCGTGTCTATAAGGTCGTTAGTTAGTGCGCTGGTAGTATATCGCCACAAAGTTATGCCATTTGCCGATACCTACAAAGCAAAGCCCCCATTTTATCCCGCCGCAGCGCACGAAAAGTTGCAGCGTGCTGCAACCATCGTTGGAGCACGCTGCAGAAAACGCTGCACCGCGGTGCAACAATAGTTGGACCGCGGTGCACGAAACGAGTGTGTAGGTTTAGGCCTCTGCCTTGGCAGCAGTACGCTTCTCGGGGATGCGGGCCTTCTTACCTGTGAGTCCACGCAGATAGTAGAGCTTGGCGCGACGTACGCGACCCTGCTTCACGCGAGTAATCATCTCGATGTTCGGGCTCTCGAGGGGGAAGATACGTTCCACACCCACGGTGCCGCTCATCTTGCGGACAGTGAAACGCTTCTTGTCGCCGTGGCCGCTGATCTTGATGACCACGCCGCGATACTGCTGAACGCGCTCCTTGTTGCCCTCGACAATCTTGTAGTCTACGGTAACGGTATCGCCAGGTGCGAAGCTGTCGAACTTGCTGATGTTACCTGTAGCAAATGCTTCCTCAGCAATTTTAATTAGGTTTGCCATTGTGATTGATGACGGTTAAAATTGTTATTGTCGTCCAGCGCAACATAACAGGCCACTCTTCATCCTGCCAGCGATTACGCCGAAAGCGGGTGCAAAGGTAGGCATAATCTGCGAAACGCAAGCACCCGGCGGCTTTCTTTTTGTTTCAAAGCACCTTTTTTGGCCCTGCGGAATGCAGAAATGCCGCTGCTGCGACGGCCAATTGAGTGAATTGTTGTACTTTTGACCACGCAACCCGACATTGCTACACACGATGAAACGACACCTTATCCTACTCACGCTGGCGCTGCTGACACTCTCTGCGTGCCACACCTCGCACCAGGCACAGCAGGCCGGCACGCAACAGCACTACTCGCTGCGCACCGTCAGCCCGTGCCGAATAGAAGTGACCTCAGCACTCGACAGCCGTCCGCTGCAGGCGGCCTGCGACTTCCTGCGCCCCTATCAGGCTGGCGTGGACAGCCTGCAGCGACCATACATAGGCCGCAGCGCACAGTTCATGACACCCGGCCGGCCGGAGAGCCTGCTGAGCAACTGGGTAGCCGATGCCCTCGTGGCCGAAGCCGAGCAGCTGGGCTACAAGGCCGACCTTGGCCTGTGCAACGTGGGTGGCCTGCGCAGTGCAATGCCGCAGGACACAGTGCGCAGGGGCGACATCATAGCCATCTCGCCCTTCGAGAACTTCTTCACGATACTTGAGATGCAAGGATCCGACATGCTGCGGCTCATGCAGAACATAGCCGCCGTGCACGGCGAGGGCGTAAGCCACAACCTGCGGCTGGTCATCACCAAGGACGGCCGCGTGCAGTCGGCCACCATAGCCGGCCAGCCCATCGACCCCGAGCGCACATACACCATTGCCACGCTCGACTATCTGGCCGACGGCAACGACAAGATGACAGCACTCAAGGACTCCAGGCAGCGCACCGTGACCGAAGTGCCCGTGCGCGACGTGCTGATGAACCACCTGCGGCGGCTGGATGCTGCGGGCCAGATGGCCGAAGCCGCGATTGAGGGACGTATAGTGGAAGTCGAATAGTTAACCAGAAAAGTATCATGCGCCATACATTATTATATATAGTGCTCGCCACAGCTGCCGTACTGACTGCCTCGGCACAGGACACAAAGAGCATACTGGTGGTACACACCAACGACACACACTCGTGCATAGTGCCGCTCAACCCCAACATGCCCGACACCACGCAGGCCAACAAGGGCGGCTACCTGCGCCGTGCAGCACTGCTGCGCGACCTGCGCACCGCCGACCCCGACCTGTTGCTGTTCGACTGCGGCGACTTCTCGCAGGGCTCACCCTACTACTCGCTGTACCACGGCGACGTGGAGGTGGGGCTGATGAACCTCATGCGCTACGACGCTGCCACCATAGGCAACCACGAATTCGACTTCGGTGTGGAGAACATGGCACGCATCTTCCGGCTGGCACAGTTCCCCATCGTGTGCTGCAACTACGACTTCACCGGCACCGCCTGCGAAGGGCTGGTGAAGCCCTACGTCATCATCGAGCGCAGCGGTCTGCGCATCGGTGTGCTCGGCGTGTCGCCCCAGCTGGAAGGTCTGGTGGCGAAGGCCACCTGCGAGGGCGTCAGCTACCGCAACCCCATCGAGGCCGCACAGCCCGTAGCCGACTATCTGCGCAACACTGAGCACTGCAACCTTGTGGTCTGCCTGTCGCACCTCGGATGGGGCATACCGGGCCTCACCGACGAGGACTTCATCGCCGGCACACGCAACATAGACCTCGTGCTGGGCGGGCACAGCCACACCTACTTCGAGCGCCCGCGCATACAGAACAACCTCGACGGTCTGCCTGTGCCAGACAACCAAATGGGCAAGAACGCACGCTTCGTCGGTACCCTGCGGCTTACGCTGCAACGCTGATTCCTAAGCAAAACATCTGCGAGCCCAAGGCAAAGTTGTCACGACCCCAAGACGAAGCTACAGCCAACCCGCCCCAAAGCCGCTGACAATGCGGCGTTTCAGCCATCGCACCGCGACAACGCACAAAAAACATGCGCGTGTTAAATAAATGACACGCGCGTGTTAAATAAAAAACATGCGCGTGTCATTTATTTAACACGCGCATGTTTTTTAAGCTACATCGCAATGCCAAGGTTCCGACACCGCGATATGCCAGTGCGGTTATGCCTTTACACGACCCAGATAGCTGCCATCGCGGGTATCGACCTCCACAATCTCGCCCTCGTTGATGAACAAAGGCACACGGATCTCGGCGCCGGTCTCCACGCGGGCAGGCTTCAGTGTGTTGGTAGCTGTGTCACCCTTCAGGCCGGGCTCTGTCCAGGTGATGGCCAGCTTAACCTTCACAGGAACGTCGGCATAGAGCACAGTCTCGGTGCTGGCGTCGGTGACAACCTCCACGTTCTCACCCTCCTTCATGAAGTTCACACCGTTGATCAGATCCTTCGCGATGGGAATCTGCTCGAATGTCTCATTGTTCATGAAGATGTAGTCCTCGCCCTCCATGTAGAGGTACTGGTAGCTACGACGCTCCACGCGTACGTCCTCCAGCTTCTCACCGATGTTGAAGCGACGCTCCAGCACATTGCCGCTGACCACGTCCTTCAGCGTGGTACGCATGATGGTGTTGCCCTTGCCAGGCTTCACGTGCAGGAAGTCGATGCAGAAATAGAGCTTGCCATCCATGCGGATGCATGTGCCCTTCTTGATGTCTTGTGAATTGATCATAATATAAATGTATAGTGTAAGAAATAAACGTGGAAAAGGCACGCATTGTGCCATTTGCGGGTGCAAAGGTAGTGTAAATCAGCTAAAAATGCGCAATAACAAGGCCTAAAAATGCGGCAATGCTTGCTCGAATGGAAAAAAGTGCCTAATTTTGCAGCCCGTTAGCCCGCATAGGCTAAACACTTCTGTACGCACAGACAACAAAATCAAAAGTATATACTGAAATGAAAAGAACGTTCCAACCACACAACCGGAGGCGCATGAACAAGCATGGCTTCCGCCAGAGAATGCTCACAGCCAACGGACGCCGCGTACTGGCTGCACGTCGAGCCAAGGGCCGCAAGAAGCTCACAGTAAGCGAAGAGTTCCACGGCAAAGGACACTGATTCAAGCCCTAGCTCGTAGAGCATCGACATCAACGAGGAGAACAAGGGAAACAGACTTAATGTCTTGTTCTCTTGTTCCCCTCGCTGTTTCATATTACACAACACCGAACAATGGCAGCAAAAGACTTTTTCAAGAAACTGTTCAGCCCCATGGTAGGGCTCAACCTGCTCGGTATGATACTGCTGGTGGTGCTCACCATCGTGGGAGCATGGAAGCTCATGGCCGTCTACACCCACCACGGCGAAGCTGTGGAGGTGCCCAATGTGCGAGGCATGATGGAGAGCGACGCCAGCTACACGCTGGCTCGCAACGGTCTGGTACCAGTGGTTGTCGACTCTGCCTACAGCAAGGAACTGCCGCCAGGAGCAGTCATCGACCAGGATCCGCACGGAGGACGGCAGGTCAAGGCAGGACGCGAGATATACCTCACCGTCAACGCACAGAACAAGCCCACACTGCCCATACCCGACATAGCCGACAACTGCTCGCTGCGCGAAGCACAGCAGCAGCTCACCGGAATAGGATTCCGACTGGGACCGGTGGAGTATGTCGACGGCGACAAAGACTGGGTATACGGCGTGAAGAGTCACGGACGCAATGTGTACAAGGGCGAGCGAGTGCCCATCGACGTGCCGCTGGTGCTGCAAGTAGGACGCGGCCTCGACGAGTTCGGCGATGACGACGACGTGGACGACTGGACCAACGAAGCCGACAACACATACAGCATCGATGGGTTCGACGAGTGACCATAGCGCAATCTGGGACAACGACATCTACGACGAGCTGGAGCTCGACGAAGCACTCGAGGCCGGCGGAGAGGCACTGGGACCTGACGGCAATGCGCAGGGAGCCTACGGAGATGTCAGCATAGAAGCCGATGCAAGCGGACACCTCTACGAGCATCGCCGCGTGGTGGCCGACAAGGGGCAGGAACCGCTGCGCGTGGACAAGTTCCTCATGGACCATCTGCGCGACACATCCAGGGCTCGCATCCAGCGTGCGGCCGAAGCCGGATGCATACACGTCAACGACCGCGCCGTCAAGAGCAACTACAAGGTGAAGCCACACGATGTGGTGACACTGATGCTCGACCACCCGCGCATAGTCACCGAGATAGCACCTGAGCCCATACCGCTGGACATCGTCTACGAGGACGACGACCTGCTGGTGCTTAATAAGCCGGCCGGCTTGGTGGTACATCCGGGATGCGGCAACTACACCGGAACGCTGGTCAATGCGCTGGCCTACCACCTGCGCGACCTCAAGAGCTACGACCCCAACGACCCTTCAGTGGGCCTCGTGCACCGTATAGACAAGGACACCAGCGGGCTGCTGGTGGTGGCTAAGAACGCTGAAGCCAAGGCCCGGCTGAGCCATCAGTTCTTCGTCAAGAGCACCCGAAGGCTGTACAACGCCCTGGTGTGGGGACACTTCGACAACGATAGCGGCCGCATAGAGGGCAACATAGCGCGCGACCCCAAGGACCGTCTGCGCATGACCGTACTGCCGCCCGACTCCGACCAGGGCAAGCCCGCCGTGACCCACTGGCGCGTCATCGAGCCCTTCGGATACGTCACATGGATCGAGTGCCGCCTCGAAACGGGGCGCACGCACCAGATAAGAGCCCACATGCGCAGCATCGGACACCCGCTGTTTGCTGACGAACGGTACGGCGGCACAGAGATACTGCGAGGGCAGCCCACCGCGGCCTACAAGCAGTTCATACGCAACTGCCTGGACATCTGTCCGCGCCAAGTGCTACACGCGCGCACGTTGGGCTTCCAGCACCCGCGCACCGGAGAGGAGATGGACTTCAGCTGCCCGCTGCCAGACGACATATCCGCGCTGCTGGGAAAGTGGCGCAAACGCCAATGAGCACAACAATTCAACGATAAACCAGACGCCTATGCAATTCACTCAACAGGCTCACATGAGCGACCTCATACACGATGACTATCGATTGCTACAAGTCATCTCGCGCTTCGGCGTAGTGCTGGGCTTTGGCGAGCAAACGGTCGAAACCGCCTGCGAAGCCAGCAACGTGCACACCCCAACCTTTCTTGCAGTGGTCAACTTCATACAGAGCGGAGGCAACCTGAAGGTGCAGGAGCTGGTGCGGCAGGTGAGTGTGGCCGAGCTGATGAGATACCTGCAGCGGTCGCACAGCTACTTTGTGAACTTCCGCCTGCCAGCCATCAGGCGCAAACTCATTGAGGCCATCAACTGCTCGACTGAGAATCAAATCACCGTCCTGATACTGAAGTTCTACGACGAATATGCTGCCGAAGTGAGCCGCCACATGGAGTACGAGAACCAGCACATCCACACCTACGTGCAGCTGCTGCTCGACGGCAAGTTGCCGGAAGGACGCGCGTCGTACACAGCGCTGGCCCACCAGCACCACGACAACCACTCCTCGCTCTACAACAGTTCGCACGAGCTGAAGAGCATCATCGTCAAGTACTACCCCAAGGGCAGCGACACGCAGCAGCTACTGGACGCCTTGATGGACATCTACATCATGGAGGAAGATCTGTTCAGCCACTGTCAGCTGGAGGACACACTTTTTGCCGAAGCCGTACATCAGCTGGAGCAGGATATACGCGAGCGCGTCAAGGCAGAGTCGGCACAGGGCTCAGCCACAGCAGGCAAAGCGGATGCCGACACCGACGACGACCCCGACGGATTGTCGAAACGCGAGAAGGAAGTGGTGCGCATGGTGGTGCGCGGACTGTCCAACAAGGAGATAGCCGAGCAGATGTTCATATCCACCAACACCGTGATGACGCACCGTCGCAACATAGCACGCAAAACACAGATCCACTCGCCAGCAGGACTGACCATATACGCCATAGTCAACAAGCTGATAGACCTCAACGAGGTGAAGCTGTAACCCCACACCAACGCCCTATGGACACCGATTTCAACATACGCGAACAGAACCCTGAACGCGACTTTGAGCAGGCCCTGCGCCCCTTGCGCTTCGACGACTTCGCCGGCCAACGGCAGGTGGTGCAGAACTTGCAGATATTCGTCGAGGCCGCCAAGTACCGTGGCGAACCCCTCGACCACACATTGCTGCACGGCCCTCCGGGGCTTGGCAAGACCACGCTGTCCAATATCATAGCCAACGAGCTGGGCGTGGGCTTCAAGCTGACCAGCGGCCCCGTGCTCGATAAGCCCGGCGACTTGGCAGGTATACTCACCTCGCTGGAACCGCGCGACGTGCTGTTCATAGACGAGATACACCGCTTGTCGCCCGTGGTGGAGGAGTATCTGTACTCAGCCATGGAGGACTACCGCATCGACATAATGATAGACCGCGGCCCCAGCGCACGCAGTATACAGATAGACCTGAACCCGTTCACGCTGGTCGGTGCCACCACGCGCTCCGGCCTGCTCACCGCTCCGCTGCGCGCCCGCTTCGGCATCAACATGCACTTGGAGTACTACGATGCTGCCACCCTGCAGGGCATCATACTGCGCTCGGCCGGCATCCTGAACCAACCCATCGACACCCGGGCAGCTGCCGAGATAGCCAGCCGCTCACGCGGCACCCCGCGTATAGCCAATGCCCTGCTGCGCCGTGTGCGCGACTTCGCCCAGGTGAAAGGCAACGGCCGGATTGACCTGGAGATAGCCCGCTTCGCGCTGGAGGCACTGAACATAGACCGCCACGGCCTCGACATGATAGACCGCAAGATACTCCTGGCCATCATCGACAAGTTCAAGGGAGGGCCAGTGGGCATCACCACCATAGCCACCGCCATAGGCGAGGACCCCGGCACAGTGGAGGAGGTATACGAGCCGTTCCTCATACAGGAAGGCTTCATCAAGCGCACTCCGCGCGGTCGCGAGGTGACCGAACTGGCCTACGAGCATCTGGGACGCCCCGCGGGATTCATCACCGACGGCCAATCCACACTGTTCGACTAGGCTGCCCCCTGCATGCCAACGCCCGTGCCGATAGCAACAAGCAATACGTATCTCATATTATGAAGCGAACACTATTATCACTGATTGTGGCCCTGACCACTATTGCACCCCTGGCCGCACAGACATTCTACAGCGGTGCCGACGTAAGCTGGTGCAGCGAGATGGAAGCCGACGGCAAGAAGTTCTACAACACCAACGGCAGTGAAACCGAGCTGATGCAGCTGCTGCACGACGGCGGCATGAACGCCATACGCCTGCGCGTGTGGGTCAACCCCGAAAGCGCATACGGCGCATGGAGCGACAAGGCCGACGTCCTGGCCAAGGCACAACGCGTGAAGGCTGCCGGCATGGAGCTGATGATAGACCTGCACTACAGCGACTTCTTCGCCGACCCGAGCCGTCAGGACAAGCCCGCAGCATGGGCTGCCTACAGCTTCGACCAGCTGAAGCAGGCCGTGGCCGACCACACACGCGACATCCTGCAGGCACTGAAGTCTGAAGGCATTGAGCCCCGATGGGTGCAGGTGGGCAATGAGACCACCAACGGTATGCTGTGGCCCGATGGCAAGCTGTGGAATGGAACAGCCGACAAGGGCTGGGGCAACTACGTGGCACTGAGCAATGCAGGCTACGACGCAGTGAAGTCCGTGCTGCCCGATGCACAGGTGATAGTACACCACGACAAGGGTGCCAACGACCCTACATGGTTCTACACCGACTTCAAGAACGCCGGCGGAAAGCTGGATGCAATAGGCCTGTCGCACTATCCCGAAAGCAACTGGGCCAGCGAGAATACGGCCCTGGCCACAGCTGTGCGCAATATGTACAGCACCCACAAGGTGCCGGTGCTGATTGTCGAGACCGGCTATGCGGCATCCAACGAGCAGCTGGCATCGCAGGTGATGACCGACCTCTTCACGAAGCTGCGCGCCGTGCAGGGCTGTGCAGGCATATTCTACTGGGAGCCACAGCTCTACGGGTGGTGGCGCCCAGCCTACTATGTAAAGCTCAACTGGCAGGCTTATAACAAGGGTGCATTCGCATCGACTGGTCGTCCCGGCAAGGCTCTCGATGCCTTCTGGAGCACTGAAGATGCAGTAGAAGCACCCGCTGCCGACAGTGACAGGACATCAGCCCAAGCCACTTGCTACGACCTGAGCGGCCGTCCAGTGGACACCGCCACACATCGCGGTATAATGGTGGTTGACGGCCAGAAGGCTGTAGCGCACTGACTGCTATGGTGCAGCTGCCCAGGAACTACATCGAGTGGCTGAGCGAGCGCGTGCGCCCCGAAGTGGTGCAGCGCTTCGCAGCAGGCTTGCAGGAGCCGTCGCCAGTGAGCATCCGCATGAACCCCGCAATGCTGCCAGCCGACGCTGAGCCGGATGGGGCGGTAGGGAGAGTGCCGTGGTGCCCGGAAGGGGTGTACCTGCAGAGCCGGCCCACCTTCACTGCCGACCCACTGCTGCACGCCGGAGCCTACTACGTGCAGGAAGCCAGTTCGATGTTCCTGGCCTACGCCTTGCGGCAGCTGCACGCCGACAGTGAGGGCACATACCGCAGCGCACTGGACCTCTGCGCCGCTCCGGGCGGCAAGACCACGCTGATGCGCGCCGTACTGCCCGACAGTTGCACCCTCGTGGCCAACGAAGCGCTGCCCAAACGCGCCGACATCCTGGCAGAGAACATAGCCAAATGGAGGGCGCAGAACACCATCTGCACCAATGCCCAAGCCGAGGAGCTGGGACGAATGCAGGGCGTATTCGACCTGATAGTGGCCGACGTTCCATGCTCTGGCGAGGGGATGTTCCGCAAGGAGCCCGATGCCGTGGAAGGCTGGAGCATAGAGGCCGTGGAGCGGCTGGCCGAGCTGCAACGCAGCATCATAGCCGACATCTGGCCAGCACTGGCCGACGGCGGAACGCTCATCTACAGCACCTGCACCCTCAACCCGCTGGAGGACGAGGCCAATGTGCACTGGATTGCCAGCCAGCTGGGAGCCGACATCGTGAGGCTCAGCGTGCCTGCACAGTGGGGCATCATAGGCGATGCTACCCCCAGCGCAGCTGCCGCGACCGCAGAAACAGATATGCTGAGCCTCGACTGCTGCCACCTGCTGCCAGGCTACGTGCAGGGCGAAGGCTTCTTCCTGGCCGTGCTGCGCAAGCATGGCCAGTCAGACATCACGGTAGCCATAGAGTCGCTGACCAAGGCCAAGAGCTCCAAGAGTAGCAATCGCGCCAAGGGACGCGAGCGTACCGACAGCCACCACAGCAAGCCGCAGCGCACACCCTATGCGCAGCAAGCAGCCCGCCCTGCGCTGCCGCCCCTGCTTGCCGCCGTAGCCGCACGCGTCAGGACACTGCCTACAGATACGCTGCAGGTGTCAACCGGCACCCCGCTAGTGGAGGTCAGCCTGACCGACGCACTGCGGTATCTGCAACGCGAGAGCATCGCCCTGCCCGCCGACACGCCCCGCGGCACCGTGCAGCTGTGCTACCAGGGCCGGCAGCTGGGACCAGCCAAGAACCTGGGCAACCGCGCCAACAACCTATACCCGAAGGAGTGGCGCATACGCAGCCAGCACATAGAGGCACACACGCTGTTCGCACTGCCCGAAAGTTGCACCGCGGTGCAACACACGCTGCAGCACGGTGCAACGACAGCTGCACCGCGGTCCAAATAGAGCTGCACCGCGGTGCAACTTCCACCCCACAACAGGCTACAACACAAGACCCCACATCACAGCTACAAAATGTACGATATAGAACGCATACGCCAGGACTTCCCGATACTGGGGCGCGAGGTGTACGGACACCCGCTGATATACCTCGACAACGGGGCCACAACACAGAAACCGCGCTGCGTGGTCGATGCCATGACCGACGAGTACCTCAACGTCAACGCCAATGTGCACCGCGGCGTGCACTTCCTGTCGCAGCAGGCCACCGAGCTGCACGAGCAGGCACGCGAGACCGTCAGGCAGTTCATCAACGCCAGCTCCACGACCGAGATTGTCTTCACCCGCGGCACCACAGAGAGCATCAACCTAGTGGCATCATGCTTCGGTCAGGCGCTAATGCAGGCCGGCGACGAGGTGATAGTCAGCGAGATGGAGCACCATTCCAACATCGTGCCATGGCAGCTGCTGCAGTCGCGCAGGGACATAAGCATCAAGGTATGCCCCATCACCGACGAGGGCAGGCTGGACCTGGCAACGCTGGAGCGCCTGTTCACACCCAGGACGCGCCTCGTAAGCCTTTGTCATGTGTCCAATGTGATGGGTACTGTCAACCCCATACGCGAGGTCATAGCAATGGCCCACGCCCACGATGTGCCAGTGCTGGTCGATGCTGCCCAGAGCGTTCCGCACATGGCTATAGACGTGCAGCAGCTCGACTGCGACTTCCTGGCATTCAGCGGACACAAGGTGTACGGCCCTACGGGCATCGGCGTGCTCTACGGCAAGGAGCAGTGGCTGGACCGTATGCCACCTTACATGGGCGGCGGCGAGATGATAGACCGCGTGAGCTTCGAGCGCACCACCTTCAACCAACTGCCCTACAAGTTCGAGGCCGGCACCCCCGACTACGTGGCCACCACAGGCCTGGCACGTGCGCTCGACTACGTGTCGGCCCTGGGCTGGAGCGACATCGAGGCCCACGAGCACGGCCTCACCGTCTATGCGCGGCAGCAGATGGCCAGCATCGACGGCATGAGATTCATAGGCCCGTCCGATGATGCCGTGGTCAGCTTCCTTGTAGGCAACATACATCATCTCGACCTCGGAACACTGCTCGACCGCCTGGGCATAGCCGTGCGTACAGGCCACCATTGTGCTGAGCCACTGATGCACCGCATGGGAGTGGAAGGCACAGTGCGTGCATCATTCGCGCTGTACAACACCCGTCAGGAGGTCGACACGCTGGTTGCAGGCATACGCCGAGTGGCCCGCATGTTCGCCTAAGGCTCCATTTTTTCACATTGAAGTTAAACCAACACTTTAGCCTCATAAAGTGTTGTACAGCAGGCAGCTATATAAACTTTGCAAAATAGTTGCCGATTCATTGTGCTGGTTAGTTGGATTTGTCGTAACTTTGCGGCAATGGAATACGAGCAGTATCATGTGCCTGTAATGCTCAATGAGGCTATCGAAGCCTTAGCCATCAAGCCCGATGGCGTATACGTGGACGTAACCCTTGGCGGTGGCGGCCACAGCAGAGCGATTCTACAGCATCTGAATGCCGCAGGCAGGCTGTTCAGCTTCGACCAAGATGCCGATGCCATAGCCCATGCCGAGCAGTCAGCACACGACGACACGACGCAAGCGAGCCAGTGGACACTCGTACGTTCCAACTTCCGTTACCTCAAGAACTGGATGCGCTACTACGAGATTAAAGCCATCGATGGCCTGCTGGCCGACCTGGGCGTGTCGAGCCACCATTTCGACCAGAGCGAGCGCGGCTTCAGTTTCCGCTTCGATGCCCCGCTGGACATGCGCATGAACCAGCAGGCACGACGCACAGCAGCCCACGTGGTGAACACCTACTCTGAGCAGCAGCTGACCGACATCTTCCGCCTGTACGGAGAGCTGAAGCAAGCCCACAGGCTGGCCAAGGCGATAGTACGGCAGCGGCAGAGCAGCGAACTGGCCACCACCGGCGAGCTAGCACAGCTGGCAAGCCCGATACTGGGTCCCGATCGCGAGCGCAAGGATCTGGCCAAAGTGTTTCAGGCATTGCGCATCGAGGTGAACGCCGAGATGGAGGCCCTGCAGCAGATGCTGACACAGGCCACAGAGCTGCTTAGGCCCGGCGGACGGCTGGTGGTGATGAGCTACCACTCGCTCGAAGACCGGATAGTGAAGCACCACATACGTGCCGCAGCAGCCGATGACCAGCCCACGCAGGACATCTACGGTCACGCCACAACACCCCTGCGGGCAGTGGGCAAGCCGGTGCAGCCATCAGAGCAGGAGCAGCAGGACAACCCTCGCAGCCGCAGCGCACGCCTGCGGGTAGCGGAGAAAGCATAGCGCAACAGCACACATACCGGCGGTGAAGCAGACACCGGCCGAGACTATAATATATAATAAGGAGTAGAAAAAGGAGACATGCTAATCAAGGACAATGCCTTGGAGAGCGGTATGCCACTTGACGAACACGACGATGTGCCACTGGCCGAGACCAGCGACACCGGCAGCGATGTTGACGAGGAGAGCAGTTACGTCATCGAAGAGGACTATACCGTAGACCCACCAGCCACAGAAGATGACACCGATGCCGATGCCCCCGAACAGGAGGCACCCGAGACCGATGTGCCCGATGGTAAGCGCAGTATAGGCCGTATGATACGCGAGGAGCTGCCGCTAGACACACTCAACGGCTTCATCACAGGCGAATTCCTGAGCAAGGAGTTCATACTCAAGCAGCTGCCATACGTGCTCCTGCTGGCATTCATGGCCGTGTGCTATATCACCAACCGCTACCACGCCGAGCAGACAGAGCTGGAGGTCGTTCACCTGCAGAAGGAGCTGGAGCACCAGCGCACGCTGTCGCTGGTACAGTTCACTAAGCTCACGGGCATGAGCCGACAGAGCGAGCTGGAGAAACGACTGCGGCAGATGGGCGACAGCACCCTCATAGTACCACGCAAGCCACCTTTCGTAATACGCATATCCGACCAATAACAACCCACTAGCCCGACACCACCACAATGAAATTCGACAGCAAAAACGCCATACCACGCTATATGGTTGTCGTACTCGCGATCACCATCATAGGTATTGTCATTCTGTATCAGGCCGCCCACGACATGCTGACAGAGAGTGACTACTGGGCTCGTGTGAAAGAGCGTCTGGAGAAGCAGCAGAAGCCCATACCCGCAGTGCGAGGCAACATCTACTCGGCCGACGGACAGATGCTGGTGGGCTCCATACCTATATATACCCTGCACATCGACTTCAAGGTTGTTGATCCAGAGCACCCTAAACAGGAGCAGAAATCACAGCTCAAGCGCGACTCAACCTTCATTGCCGACCTCGACTCGCTGTGCATAGGCCTGCACGAGATATTCCCCGATGAGAGCATAGAGAGCTTCCGCGCAAAGCTGGAGCATGGCTTCATGCCCGACAAGAACGACCCCACAAAGCGCGGACGCAACTGCGAGTTCCGCCGCAATGTGAGCTATATAGACTACAAGCGCTGCTGCGAGCTGCCTTACCTGCGTCTGCCTGTGTCGAAATCAGGCTTCTACTCCTCGCATGTAATGCGCCGCCTGCGCCCATTCGAGAACATGGCCAACAAGACCCTGGGCCTGCTCAACGGCGATGGCCAGGCTCTTGACGGCCTCGAACTGGCATTCGACTCCATACTCCGAGGCACCGACGGCCGCCAGCATCTGGTGCGCAAGCGCGCCGAGTGGACCTATCAGATAGACCTGGCACCCGTCGATGGCATGGACATCGTGACAACCATTGATGTCCGGATGCAGGATGCAGCCGAGAAAGCCATACGCCGGCAGATGCAGAACCGCCCCAACACAGAGCTTGGCATGATAGTGCTCATGGAAGCTGCAACAGGCGATGTCAAGGCTATGGCCAGCATCACACGCAAAGCCGACGGCTCGCTGGAGGAGATACGTAATAACGTCATCTCCGACGCATGGGAGCCGGGCTCCACATTCAAGACGGCTTCCATCATGGTGGGCCTGGAGGACGGCCTCATCAAGATGACCGATGGTGTGGACGTGGGCAACGGCGTGCTTATCATGCACAAGATGCGCATGACGGACCACAACGCTAGCTCCGGCGGCTACCATACGTTCCTCGACCTAACTGAGATAATGAAGAAGTCGTCGAACATCGGTGTCAGCGTGCTGATAGACCGTGCCTACGGAGCACACCCGGAACGATTCGTCGACGGGCTATTCCGTGAAGGCATGGGTATCCCGTTGGGTCTTCCGTTCCGCGAAGCCCGTGCGCCACGTGTGCGCCGTCCAGATCCCGACCCGCACAAGCGCAATGCCGTGAGCCTGCCTTGGTCAAGCATCGGGTACGAAACCATGCTGCCTCCCATCTCGACCGTATCGTTCTACAATGCCATTGCAAACAACGGCCGGATGATGCGTCCACGCTTTGTGAGCGCGGTGACCAAGAACGGACAGGTCGTTCAGGAGTTCCCGCCACAGGTGCTGAAGGAGCAGATATGCTCGCCGCAGACACTGACCAACGTGCGTAATATATTATATAAGGTAGTGAACGAAGAGGGCGGGCTGGGCAAGGCAGCCCACGGCGATGGTTTCCACGTGAGCGGCAAGACCGGCACGGCGAAGATTGCCGACGGTGCACGAGGCTATAAGTATCTGCCGATGCGCTACCTGCTCAGCTTCTGTGGGTTCTACCCCTCCGAGGCGCCTAAGTATAGCTGCATAGTGTGCTTCGTGCAGCATGGAGGCCCGGCATCGGGCGGACAGGTGTCCGGTCCGGTGTTCAAGGAAGTGGCCGACTATGTGATGAACACAGGCGTGTTCCGCAACATCAACGAGGCCTCAGATTCTGCTGCAGTGGCAACACCACTGGTGCTGAACGGCGAAGTGACCACCACCACGACCGTAATGTCGCAGCTGGCAGTGAGCAACGACGATGCCACTCTACAGCGCATAGACACCATCCCATCCGACCGAGTGCCCGACGTAGTAGGCATGGGAGCACGCGATGCAGTGGCACTGCTCGAGCGCTGCGGCCTCACCGTAGCCGTCACGGGCAACGGTCGTGTACGCTCCCAGAGCATACCCGCAGGTGCCACCGTGACCCGTGGACAGCAGGTGCGACTGCAGCTGAGCCTATGATGCAAGGACTAACAATGTAACCAAGACCATACAACAGATATGCAACTATCACAGATTATATCACAGTCGGCAACGCTGGCAGTTGTGGGCAATGCCGATGTCGAAATCACACAGCTGTGCCTCGACTCCCGCAAGGTGCAGGCCGGCTCACTGTTCTTTGCCGTGAAGGGCACCAGCATGGACGGCCATCAGTTCATCCCCAAGGCTGTTGAAGCTGGGGCATCGGCCATAGTGTGCCAAGACATGCCCGCCGACTGCGCTGACGGAGTGACCTACGTGCAGGTGGCCGACACCGAGGCATCCGTGGGCATCATGGCCAGTGAGTTCTACGGCCGTCCGTCGCAACAGTTGACACTCGTCGGCGTGACAGGCACCAACGGCAAGACCACAATAGCCACGCTGCTGTACCGTACATTCATGGCGCTCGGCTACCGAGCCGGCCTGCTGTCCACAGTGTGCAACTATGTGTGCGAGACCGCTCACCCCACCGACCACACAACGCCCGACCCCATAACGCTCAACGCGCTGCTGGCAGAAATGGTTGCAGCAGGCTGCGACTACGCCTTCATGGAGGTCAGCTCGCACAGCGTGGTGCAGCACCGCATCGCCGGACTTCACTTCGCAGGCGGTATCTTCACCAACCTGACACGCGACCACCTCGACTATCACAAGACCTTCGAGGCCTATCGCGACGCCAAAAAGGGCTTCTTCGACCTGTTGCCGAAGACCGCATTCGCAGTGACCAATGCCGACGACAAGAATGGAATGTTCATCGTACAGAACACCGCAGCCAAGGTCATCACATACAGCCTGCACAGCATGGCCGACCACCGTGCCCGCATACTGGAGGAGAGCTTCGACGGCATGAACCTGCAGATGGACGGTCACGAGGTGTTCGTACAGTTCATAGGCCGCTTCAATGTGAGCAACCTGCTGGCTGTCTACAGCGCGGCGTGCGCTCTGGGACAGCTGCCAGAGGAAGTGCTGCTGAAGCTGAGCACGCTCCATCCTGTCAATGGCCGCTTCGAAGCCATACGTTCCAAGCAGGGCGTGACTGCCATTGTGGACTATGCGCACACCCCCGATGCACTGGACAACGTGCTGCAGACCATCAACGAAATACTCAAGGCCCCCGCTCAGTGCATCACCGTGTGCGGCGCAGGCGGCAATCGCGACAAGGGCAAGCGCCCGCTCATGGCGCAGTCGGCAGTGCGTGCATCCTCGCGTGTCATCATCACGTCCGACAATCCGCGCTTCGAGGAACCGCAAGACATCATCAACGACATGCTGGCCGGCCTCACTGCCGACGACATGCAACATGTAATCAGTATCGTGGACCGTCGCGAGGCCATACGCACTGCCTGCATGATGGCACGCCCGGGTGATGTGATTCTCATCGCAGGCAAGGGACACGAGGACTACCAGGACGTGCAAGGCGTAAAGCATCACTTCGACGACCACGAGGTGGTACGCGAAGCCTTTGGACTATAACAAATACAGACTCCATCCTGTCATGCTATACTATCTGTTCCGATATCTAAGCGAATACGGCATACCCGGCGCACATCTGTGGAGCTACATCAGCTTCCGCGCACTGCTCACGCTGGTGCTCTCGTTGATTATATCCATGTGGCTTGGTGAGTACTTCATCAAGTGGATGCAGCGCCACGACTTCTACGAGGAGCCGCGCTCGGCCGACATCGACCCCTTCTCACGACCACGTCGTGTTCCGTCGATGGGCGGGCTGGTCATCATACTGGCCATCATCATACCGACATTGCTGCTGGGCCGCTTGCGCAACATCTACATGCTCCTTATGCTTGGCACAACAGTGTGGATGGGGCTGTTCGGCTTCATGGACGACTGGAAGAAGATCAAGGCGTCCCGCATCATACGCCTGGCTCTACGGCAGTTGCGTGAGCGTGGTATCAGCAAGCCGGCCGACATCCAGGACCTCTCCGACCTTGATGTAATCTACTCCGAAGAGCGCAAGGGCAAGATGCCAGTGTTCAAGCACTTTGACACTGTCGAGGATGCACGCCAGCTGAGCAGTCTGAACATGCTAGTCAGCCCCAATGCCAAGGACGGCATCCGTCCGTTGACCAAGCTGCTGGGTCAGGGTCTGCTGGGCCTTGCCGTAGGCCTCACACTGTGGCTGAGCCCAGACGCTGTAATCCACGAGAATGTCACCGTGGAGCGTCAGCAGGGACAGACAGTGATGATGAAGAGCGAGCCCGTGAAGAGCAACATGACCACTATACCGTTTGTGAAGGAGCATAACATCAGCTATGGAGGCATCCTTTCATTCCTTGGAGAATATCGTCATGTGGCAGGATGGATACTGTTTGTGGGCGTTACGCTGTTCTTCGTAATGCTCATCTCCAACGGTGCCAACCTCAACGACGGCATGGACGGTATGTGTGTCGGCAACTCGTCAATCATGTTCCTGACGTTGGCGATACTGGCCTACGTATCGTCGCACATAGCATTGGCCTCATACCTTAATATAATGTACGTGCCCGGCAGCGAGGAACTAGTGATTTTCCTACTGGCGTGCGTGGGTGCAATGATAGGCTTCCTGTGGTATAACGCATCGGAGGCACAGATGTGGATGGGCGACACTGGAAGCCTCACCATAGGTAGCATCATGGCTGTCACAGCCGTGATTATCCATAAGGAGCTACTGCTATTCTTCATCTGCTTCATCTTCATTGCCGAGACCCTCTCATCGTTCTTCCAGACGGCCGTAGCCAAGCGCGACAACCGCCGCGGCAACCCTACAGGCAAGAAGATACGCCTGTTCAAGCGTGCCCCCATCCACGATACATTCCGCTACAGTACCGAGCAGCTGCTGGCCAGCAACCCCGACCTGAAGTTCATCATCGACTGGCCCCGCGGCCGCTGGAACGACAACAAGGTGACCGTGCGCTTCTGGATAATAACTATCATAGCGTGCGCCATAGCTGTCGCAACGCTGAAGATTCGATAATGCTAACACACTGGAAAATGTCAAGAATAGTTATATTAGGTGCAGCCGAGAGCGGTGTTGGAGCCGCTGTACTGGCACAGAAGAAGGGTTTCGACACCTTTGTGTCGGACATGGGACGCATTAAGCCCCACTACAAGGAGATGCTCGACGCACGCGGCATAGCGTGGGAGGAGGGTGGCCACACCGAACAGCTGGTGCTCAATGCTAACGAAGTAATCAAGAGCCCAGGCATCCCCGACACGGCTCCGATGGTGCAGAAGGTGAAGGCCGCAGGCATCCCAATCATCAGCGAGATAGAGTTTGCCGGCCGCTACACCGACAGCAAGATGATCTGCATCACTGGCAGCAACGGCAAGACAACGACCACCAGCCTCATCTACCACATCTTCAAGAATGCTGGCTACGATGTTGGCCTGGCTGGTAACATAGGCAACTCGCTGGCCCTGCAGGTGGCTGAAGAGCCTCACGAGTACTACGTCATCGAGCTGAGCAGCTTCCAGCTGGACAATATGTACGACTTCCGCGCAAACATTGCAGTACTCCTGAACATCACGCCCGACCACCTGGACCGCTATCAGGGATCGATGCAGCTGTACACCGACGCCAAGATGCGCATACTCCAGAATCAGACTGCCGACGACGCTTTCGTGTTCTGGAACGAGGACCCCATCATCAAGCACGAACTGGAGAAATACCATATCGAGAGCCGTATGTGCCCGTTCAGCATAGTTAAGAAGGAGGGCATGATAGGCTATATCGCCGATGGCGAATACCACATAGAGCGCCCCACCCCGTTCAACATGGAGCAGGAGGAGCTGTCGCTGTCGGGCAAGCACAATATGTACAACACGCTGGCCGCTGGCATCACAGCCGACCTGAGTGGCATCAGCAACGACGTGATACGCGCCTCGCTATCCGATTTCGAGGGTGTCGAGCACCGCTTGGAGCGCGTGTGCAAGGTGCACGGCGTACAGTACATCAACGACTCCAAGGCCACCAATGTCGATGCCTGCTGGTATGCACTGGAGAGCATGACCACCCCCACCGTGCTCATCCTCGGTGGTCTGGACAAAGGAAACGACTACGAGGCCATACGCGAACTGGTTCGCACGAAGTGCCGCGCACTGGTGTTCCTCGGTGTGGACAACTCCAAGCTGCACGCCTTCTTCGACCCGATGGGGATCCCGATGGTCGAGACACACTCCATGCCAGAGTGCGTTGAGGCGTGTGCACGCCTGGCCCACGATGGCGACACCGTGCTGCTCTCGCCATGCTGCGCCAGCTTCGACCTGTTCAAGAACATGGAGGACCGCGGCGAGCAGTTCAAGACATTGGTACGCAACCTATAAACACAACACTTTGGATCCATGACCGTAAGCAATAAGAACATATCCGTGCGCAAGCTCTTCGATGGCGACACATCACTCTGGGTGCTGCTGCTGGGCTTCTGTATAGTGTCTATTCTGGAAGTATACAGTGCCTCAAGCAATATGACATTCAACAACCATGCAGCGTTCTGGCGCCCTATCATGCAGCACGCCGGGTACTGGGTTATGGGCCTGGTGGTGGCATGGGCATGTTCACGTATACCCAGCCGCTACTACGGCTGGATAGTGCTCATCGGAGTACCGCTGAGCCTGGTACTGCTCCTGGCAGCGCTATTCTCCAAGGGCGCTAACGATGGCGCCCGATGGGTGAGCATCCTAGGGTTCTCCGTGCAGCCGTCCGAGATAGCCAAGGGCGTGCTGATAGTGGTGGTATCGTGGCTGCTGGGCGCTATGCGCGATGAGCACGGAGCCACCAAGCGTGCGTTCTACTGGATACTGGGTATCACCCTATGCACCTGCGCCCTCATAGCTCCCGAGAACCTGTCCACAGCGGGCATCGTGTTCTTCGTGGTGATGATGCTGATGTTCGTAGGCAAGGTGCCTGCCAAGGAGTTCGGCATAATGTTCGGCGTGATTGTCATATCCGGCGCATCAGCCTACTCGTTCCTGCGCTACACACCCGAGCCGGCGATAGATAAGATTTCGGAGGTGTCTGTGTTCCACCGCGTAAAGACGTGGTCGGGCCGTGTGCGCAGCACAACAGCCTTCCCAGCCGACCCCGACAGCGTCGATCTGAGCACCAATCCGCAGATACTGCAACCCCGCATAGCCATAGCCACATGCAACGTGATAGGCCGCGGCCCGGGCAACTCGCGCGTCCGCGAGGACCTGCCACAGGCCTACTCCGACTTCATCTTCCCAATCATCATCGAGGAGCTGGGCATTCTGGGAGCCTTCGTCGTGATATCCATGTACATCATACTGCTCTATCGAGCGGCCAAGCTGGCACGACGATGCGAGAACAACTTCCCTGCCTACATTATGATGGGGCTGGCTCTGCTCATCACCGTGCAGGCGTGCGTGAACATGCTCGTAGCCGTCGGACTGATGCCCATCACCGGCCAGCCGTTGCCTCTGATCAGTCGAGGCGGCTCGTCGATGATGATGAACTGTGCCTACATAGGCATGATGATATCTATCAGCCGGGCCACTAGGAAAGAGCCGACCCCGCAGCCGGCCGTCCAGGAATAGATCGCAGACGCAGAGCCTTAGCGATAGAAAGCACATTGCTATACCATTAATCCCAAATCGGTCATTAGACCAACTATTCGTTATAATATCGCCTATTATAAGTCTATTCATGCCATATCAGCATTTCTTTCGGCATCTTGTCCACATCCCTGTCTTGACGTAGCCCGCTACGCCTTCGCCAGTGATGCAGCCAATCTGCTCGAAACAAATACCAATCTGACATAAATCCTAATGACCGATTTGGGTTAATACTACACAGCCATGAAGCAGACAATACCATCCACAACAACCTCAGAGGCAGCTCCGCTGCGCGTCATCATCAGCGGCGGCGGCACGGGAGGCCACATATTCCCTGCACTGAGCATAGCCGGTGCACTGCAGCAGCTGCGCCCCGATGTACAGTTGCTCTTCGTGGGCGCTGAGGGACGCATGGAGATGCAGCGCGTGCCGGCCGCCGGCTACGAGATCAAGGGTCTGCCTGTGGCAGGCTTCGACCGCCAGCACCTGTGGCGCAACGTGTCTGTGCTGTGGAAGCTGATGAAGAGCCGCCGCATGGCCAAGAAGATCATACGCGAGTTCAAGCCCGACGTGGCAGTAGGCGTGGGCGGCTATGCCAGCGGCCCTACGCTAAACATGGCCGCCGCTATGGGCATACCCACACTGCTGCAGGAGCAGAACTCGTTTGCCGGCGTGACCAACAAGCTGCTGGCCAAGGGTGCACGCCGCATCTGCGTGGCCTACGAGGGCATGGAGCGTTTCTTCCCTGCTGAGAAGATACTATTCACGGGCAACCCCGTGCGCCAGCAGTTGCTCGACTGCAAGCTGACACGCGCTGAAGCCATAGAGCGACTGGGGCTCGACCCGGTGCGCGAGATGGTGCTCATCGTAGGCGGCAGCCTCGGTGCGCGCACCATCAATGAGAGTGTGCTGGGCCAGCTGCAGACCATCGCCCAGAGCAATGTGCAGATACTGTGGCAGACCGGCGGTTATTACTTCAAGGACATCTGCGAGAGGCTCAAGGCCGAAGGGTGCCCGTCGAACCTGAAGGTGACCGACTTCATCAGCCACATGGACGAAGCCTACCGTGCAGCCGACCTCGTGATAAGCCGTGCCGGTGCCAGCAGCATCAGCGAGCTCTGTCTGCTGGGCAAGCCGTCCATACTGGTGCCCTCGCCCAATGTGGCCGAAGACCACCAGACGCACAACGCCATGGCGTTGGTCAATAAGGAGGCAGCCCTGCTGGTGCGCGATGCCGATGCCCGCGAGCAGCTCGTCCCACTGGCCCTCAAGACGGCTGTCGACATACCACAGCTGAAGACGCTCGCAGCCAACGCAGCCAGCCTGGGCAAGGCCGATGCAGCCGAGGTGATAGCACGCGAAGTAATCAAGCTCGCGGAACACTGATTGTTCGACCGCGGTGCAACTATAGCTGCACCACGGTGCAACAACCTCTCCACCGCGGTGCAGCGACACTTGCAGCACGGTGCAAAAAATGAACCATAAAATACCAGTCATGAATACACCAACATCAGTATACTTCATCGGCATCGGTGGCATAGGCATGAGTGCCTTGGCACGCTACTACATGCAGCAGGGGCTGGCTGTGGCCGGATACGACCGCACCCCCACTCCACTCACCCGCGAGCTGGAGACCGAGGGGGCCAGCATACACTACACCGACGACGTGGCGCTCATCCCCACCAGCTGTCAGGATGCCGGCTCGACACTGGTGGTGTTCACGCCCGCCGTACCCGCCGACCACACCGAGCTCTGCTACTTCCGCGAGCACGGCTTCCGCATCATGAAGCGCGCCGAGGTGCTGGGCACTCTGACACGCGCACACCGCGGCCTCTGCGTGGCCGGCACACACGGCAAGACCACCACATCGTGCATGGCAGCCCACCTGCTACATCAGAGCCACGTGGGGTGCAATGCCTTCCTGGGCGGCATCACCAAGAACTATGGTACGAACTACCTGCTCTCCACCACCAGCGACTACGTGGTGATTGAGGCCGACGAGTTCGACCGCTCGTTCCACCACCTGACGCCCTATGCCACTGTCATCACCGCCACCGACCCTGACCATCTGGACATCTACGGCACCGAGGAGGCCTATCTGGAGAGCTTCCGCCACTACACTTCGCTCATCCAGGAGAGCGGTTATCTGGTGGTGCACACAGGCCTCAAGCTGCGGCCCGACACTGCCGACAGTGTGACCACCTACACCTACAGCCGCGACGCAGGCGACTTCCATGCCAGCAATCTGCGCATGGGCGATGGCCGCATAGTGTTCGACCTGGTGTCACCGATAGAAAACATCAGCGACGTAGAGCTGGGTGTGCCGGTGGGCATCAACATAGATAACGGCATTGCAGCCATGGCACTGGCACAGATAGCAGGCCTTACGGCCGACGAGATACGCACCGCGATGGCCAGCTTTGGAGGTGTGGACCGGCGCTTCGATTTCCACGTACGCACCCCGCAAGTGGCCTATCTGAGCGACTATGCCCACCACCCCGAGGAGCTGCGCCAGAGCATCACCAGCATGCGCCAGGTGTATCCAGGCAAGCGCATAGTGGGTATCTTCCAGCCGCACCTCTACACCCGCACACGCGACTTCTACCGCGAGTTTGCCGATGCCCTGTCGCTGCTCGACGAGGTCGTGCTGACAGAGATATATCCCGCCCGTGAGCAGCCCATCGAGGGAGTGGACAGCGAGCTGATACGGAGCAACCTGCGCCCCGGCGTGCCATCGCGAGTGATCCGCAAAGACGATGTGCTCAGCGTGGTACCCACACTGGACTTCGATGTGCTGATGACGCTGGGTGCGGGCAACCTGGACGACTATGCTGGCAGGATAGCCGAGCTGGTCGAACAGCGTATTAAATAATGTATTAGTACCGAAGCATACTACAATACCATACCACAGTGAAGAAATCGACCATAGCAACCATAGTGAAAGTGACAGCCCTCATAGGCATGGCTGTATACTTCATCTTTGCACTGGTGGTGCTCAACCAGAAGGACGAATCGATGGTGTGCCGCCATCTGGTGGTATGTATCGACGACCCCATGCACACAGGCTTCGTCACCGAGAACGAGGTGCGTGCCATGCTCATCAGCGAGGAAGAATTCCCAGAGGGACAGTCCATAGACAGTATCAGCATCACGCGCATGGAACGTGTGCTGCGCAGCAACCCGTACATCGACGAGGCGCACGTGCACTACACGGCCGAGGGCGATATGGTGCTCACGCTGACCCCGCGCACACCCGTGCTGCACGTGCTCGACGCTCAGGGCCGTGACTACTACCTCGACAACCACGGCGACCGTATGCCGCGCGGCTACCACACGTCCAACCTGCTGGTGCTCACAGGCCATGTGGACAGCATTGCAGCCGGTCCGCTCTACGTGCCCGTGGCCCTGCGCCTGGCAGCCGACAGCTTCTGGACAGCGCAGGTGCAGGAGATGCACATCAACCACCGAGGTGACATTGAGCTCACGCCGCGCGTCGGAGGACACATCATCGAGCTGGGCGACACATCGCACCTCGACAACAAGCTGGCGCGGATGCAGATATTCTACCGCGAGGCCGTGAGCCGCACCGGGTGGGACAAGTACAGCCGCATCAGCCTGAAGTACGATGGCCAGATAGTATGCACAAGAAGAGATTAGACAACATCACATAATATACACAACCATGGGAGCAGAAAAGAACATCGTAGCTATTGAACTCGGTTCATCATCCATCAGAGGTATGCTGGGCCAGCGCAAAGCTGACGGAAGCCTGCACGTGCTGGGCTTCGAGAAAGAGCCAGTCACTGACTGGATCACTAAGGGAGTGGTACACAACTACGACAAGACCACACAGGCAATATCCTCCATCGTGAAGCGTCTGGAGGAGCGCCACAAGGTGTACGTCAAGAAAGCCTATGTCGGAGTGAGCGGGCAGTCGCTTCGCACCGTGCCCAACAAGGTGTCGAAGCAATTCGACGTCAAGGTCAGCATCAGCGATGAAATCATCGACAGCCTGAAGGACGAGAACGCCAACCAGCTCTACCCCGAATCCGAGATACTGGAGGTACTGCCACAGGAGTACATCGTGGACGGCCGCTCAACGGCCGAGCCCGTAGGCCGACAGGCCGACCGCATCGAGGGCCAGTACAAGAACGTCATAGCCCGCCGCACCCTGTGCCAGGCCATCAACCGCTGTGTGACTGGTGCCAAGGTCGAGGTGGCCGACGTCTTCATCGCCCCGCTCTTCCTGGCCGGATACCTGCTCACCGAGGCCGAGCGCCGCTCCGGATGCGCACTGGTGGACTTCGGAGCTGAGACCACGACCGTGGCCATCTACGAGAAGAACATACTGCGCCACCTGGTGGTACTGCCGCTGGGAGGCAACAACATCACAGCCGACATCGCAACTCTGCTGCATGTAGAGGCCGACGAAGCCGAGCAGCTGAAGCGCCGCTACGGCAAAGCCTATATCGAGGACAAGGGCGAGAACGCCACTACCAGCAACATCAGCATATCCGGCGAGCGCCACATCGAGGAGTCGCGTCTGCGCGACATCATCATAGCCCGCCAGCAGGAGATACTCGCCAACGTGTGGCAGCAGATACGCGTCTACGCCGACCGCTTGCTGGCTGGCATCGTCTTCACCGGCGGTGCTGCACAGATGAGCGAGCTTGAGACCGCGTTCACACGACTGTCCAGCTTCGACAAGAAGGTGCTCACACGACTGATGCCTACCACATTGGGCTACAGCACCAACCTCAAGCTGGACACTCAGACCAACAACGTAGCCACGCTCGTGGCCATGCTGCGCCGCGGCGAGCAGGAGTGCACAAGCGAGATACCCATAGAGCCCGACCTGTTCGAGGACGGCAAGCCCGAAGACGACGATGTGCCTACAGCTGACACTGAGAAGGCCGAGGGCGTGGTCAAAGTGAAGCCCGACAGCGGCGAGGCACCCAAGGTTGGCACCAAGAGCGACGACCAGACAGGGCAGGACGATGGCACAGACAAGGCAGAGGGCGGCAATGACACAGATTCCGCCAAGGAGTCAGAGACTCCACAGCCAAAGAAACCAAGCCTCCTGAACCGTATATGGCGCAGCTTTGGCAACATGGTAACCGAGGTCACCGACCCCAACAAGTAGTATCACCCATATTATCCACGAATATTCAACAAACATGGACAACTATAGCGAGCAAGACGGTATTCAGTTCAACATGAGTACACAGAACCCCAGCATCATCAAGGTGGTGGGTGTCGGAGGTGGCGGAGGCAATGCCGTAACGCACATGTACAACGAAGGCATACACGATGTGACCTACGTACTGTGCAACACCGATGAGAAAGCACTTGACGATTCGCCAGTGCCCAACAAGCTGCAGATGGGCGAGGGCCTAGGAGCCGGCAACGACCCCGTGAAGGGCCGGCAGGCTGCTCTCGACTCGATAGAGCAGATCAAGCAACTCTTCAACGACGGCACCCGCATGGCCTTCATCACCGCCGGCATGGGCGGTGGTACGGGCACCGGTGCAGCCCCTGTGGTGGCACAGTGCGCACGCGACATGGGCATACTTACCGTGGGCATCGTCACCATACCATTCCTCTTCGAGGGCAACCGCAAGATCGACAAGGCACTCGACGGCGTGGAGGAGATATCCAAGCACGTGGATGCACTGCTGGTGATCAACAACGAGCGCCTGCGCCAGATATATCCCGACCTGACCGTGCGCAACGGCTTTGCAAAGGCCGACGACACACTCAGCGTGGCCGCAAAGAGCATTGCTGAGATTATCACCATGCGTGGTATAATGAACCTCGACTTCCAGGACGTGACCATGGTGCTGAAGGACGGCGGCGTGGCCATCATGTCCACCGGATTCGGCGAAGGCGAGAACCGCGTGACACAGGCTTTCAACTCCGCACTGCTCAGCCCGCTGCTCAACAACAACGACATCTACAACTCGAAGAAACTGCTGTTCTACATCACATTCAGTGCCGAGAAGGAGGACGACGAGTTGACGATGGAGGAGATGAACGAGGTGCACGAGTTCATGTCGAAGTTCCGCACCGAGGACATCGAGGTGAAGTGGGGACTGGGCACAGAAGAGGGTCTGGGCAAGAAGATCAAGATCACACTGCTCGCCTCAGGCTTCGGCTTGCAGGATGTGCCCGACATGGAGGAGCGCATACGCCGCAACGAGGAGAAGGCGCAGCAGCTGGCCAACGACTCTACACGCATCGACGATGAAGAGCGCCGCGGACGCTACTACCAGAATCAGGACCAGAACAGGACACGCCGCAACTACCGCGTGTACCTCTTCAACGACCACGACCTGGACAATGACGACATCATCTCGATGGTGGACAGCACACCGACACTGACCCGCAAGAAGGATGAGCTGCAGCAGATCATGGACAAGTCCAACAGCTCGGAGACGACTTATCCTAACGCTGGCAACGAAGCTGCTGCAGCCAACGATGCACCCATCGATTTCACCGTGACGATGTAGCCACGATGCTCAACTGAATACCTCGGCCAGCACTTCGATGCTGCGCACTTCGGGGAACTCTGCCAAGTGGAGGCGATAGTACTGTGCCAGAACGGTCAGTGCACGTCGTCTCCACTTGCCGTTCCATTGCAGGCGGTTCATGCTGCGCACATCCACGCGCAGCAACAAGGGCAGCTGCTGGGCCTCCAGGGGGGACAGCCAATCGGGGTGCAGCGGCGGCACAGGCACATAGCAGGCCGTGCGCAGGTCGAAGCAAGCACCCTCGCTGTAGCTGTCGATGTTGGGTTGGAAGCCCAGATAACGGGTCAGGTGGGTGAGAAACACCACATGGAAGTTGGCGTAGCCGGCGTCGGCCTCATCGAGCCACTGCAGTCCGCTCGACACATAGTCGAACAGCCCGGCATTAGCCTGCTCCGACCGCAGGGCGCGGTACAGGAACTCCGCAAGCAGCAGTCCCATGGCAGCCTTGTGGGGATGGTATGGCAGTGTGGTCCAGCTATGCCACACAGCTAGCTCGCGCGGACGCTGCAGCGAACTGCCGCGTTCCTCCCAATCTGCCTCAACCAGCGTCAGCGGCGGCAGTATGGCAGCCACCGCAGCACTGCTGCCACGACCGCGCCGCTTGCTCACCATGAAGGACACTGCACCCTGCTCGCGGGTGTAGACCGTCATAATGTCGTTGGTATCGTTGTACGACAGCCGGTGCAGTATGATGCCGTGGGAACGAGGCATTATCGCTCAGAGTAAACCGAATGAATAGCCCTGCGACTGCAGCCACTCTATGCTCTCCGGCAACGCCGTATGCAGTTTGTCGATACTGCGCAGAGAGTCGTGGAAGGTGATGATGGAGCCGTTGCGGGCATAGCGCTTGACGTTGGCCACGACATCGGCTGCCGTAAGCCGGCGACTATAGTCGCGCGTCACGAGGTCCCACATTATAATATGGTATCCCATCTTGCGCAGCGTGCGGTACTGCACAGTGCGCATCCAGCCATGCGGAGGCCGGAACAGCAACGGCTCGTCGTGCGGCTGTCCACTGCTCAGGATGCGCTGCGTCTCAGCCTCAATAATGTCGCGAGCCTTCTCGCTGTTGGCCAGATAGTCGCTGCTGGTCCAGCGAAAACCGCCTATGTGGTTGAATGTATGATTGCCTATACGGTGGCCAGCACGTACCACCTGAGCGAACACATCGGGGTGCTTGCGCACATTGTCGCCCACCATGAAGAAGGTGGCACGGATGCCGTAGCGCGCCAATGTGTCCAGTACAAACGGCGTTGCCTCTGGAATAGGACCATCGTCGAAGGTCAGGTAGACGACCTTCGACGATGAGTCCATACGCCATGTAGCATGAGGATATATCCAGCGCAGGAAACGTACAGGCTGCTCTATAAACATATTGCTAGGGTGGCAGTGCTGTTGCTTAGGTTAGTATAAGGCTCCCTGCTCGGTGTCCGAGCCCATGATGCGCTGTAGCTCGTCGTTGTGCAGCAGCCGCATGTAGGCATAGTAGCTCTCGTTGAGCTGGTTGCTGTACTGCTCGTATGCCTGCTCTGAGAGGTACCAGTTGTAGTCCTCCATGATGCCCTGATAGATCTTGAACAGCTGCTGCAGCTCGCTGTCCTTCATCCTAGCCTTCTCGTAAGGCAGCGCCAAGTCGGCACTTATATACGAGGTGATCTGCTGTAGCGTGTACAGTATGTTGTGCTGTGCCTGCTCGGTGAAGACAGAGGCGTTGGCCTCATCATCACTACGGAACAGTATTGATGCGGATGTGATGAGAGGCTCAAACGTACGGTACATATCCAGCAGGCTGCCCTTGAAGCGGCTGGCCGGCAACTGTCTGTACCACGCTGCATACTCCATCTGATTGCTGCCCACGGCCAAGGCGATGGCCTTGGCCTGCTCGTTCTTGCCTAGTCGCATCCAGCACGATGCCAGCGTCAGCGAGCCGCCCATGATGTTGTGCGGCACCGTGGCAGCAGGGATGGCGGTCTCGGCCTTCTCCAGTACCTCCAGTGCACGGGCGGTATCGCCGCGGGCTATCAGCTCGTTGGCGCAGATACCGAACAGCGTTCTGTGGGTGTACACCATGCGCAGCACGGTCTCATCCAGATAGATCTCAGGATTGTCTATACCACCGAACTTGAAGCGGTGCACCAGATTGTCGTACATGCGGTCGGCATCGACGCGACGGCCGCTCTGCCTGGTGTTGAACGGAGTGATACGCATCGCCAGGCCCTCCTGCACCGTGTTGTTGGCAAAGCTGCGATAGTTGCCCTCGCCCACCGTCACGGCGACATAGAGCGGGCGTTCCCACTTGGCACCGGCCAGCATAGCGTACATCATCAGCTCCGACTTGCCCATGTAGCCACGCCCGGCCAGCGATATGTGCATCTCGTCGGGTATGCTGTCGGCAGCCTGCATCATTCCTGAACGACGCACGGCCTCCTTGTCGATGGTGATTACGATGTCATCGGTCGGTATGCACTGACGTGCCTCATCGGTGTTGCACAGCCAGTGGTCTATGATATTCTGCAACTCATGCGGCTTGTCACCTACCTCGCGTGCCAACGCAGCGCTGTCGCCTGGGAAAGTACTGATGAAGCGGTCCAGCATGTCGGACACAATCTCTGCACCGTCCAGGCTGCCGCCATCCTGATAGAAGTAGCGACTGATGTGTATGGGCAGCGCCGGCGAATCGTAGGCCGGACGACGCATCTGGTCAATGTACCAGTCGGTGTTGAGATATGACAGGTTGCACACACGGGCATCGGTGCGCACGCCCTCAGTCTCCTGATTGTACCAGAGTGGGAAGGTGTCGTTGTCGCCGTTGGTGAATATCACCGGGAAGCCTTCATCGGGCAGGCTATTGAGGTAGTTCTGACCGAAGTCGCGGCATGTGTAGCGACCTGAACGGTCGTGGTCATCCCATGTCTGCGACACCATCTGCACCGGTACAAGCAGTGCTAGGCACGATGTCAGCGCGGCCACAGTCTCCTTGCCCTTCAATGCGCGTGACAGCCAGTCGCTGATTGCGGCAGCTCCCAAGCCTATCCAGATGGCGAATGCATAGAATGAGCCGGCATACGCATAGTCGCGTTCGCGTGGCTGCAACGGTGTCTGGTTCAAGTAGACTACGATTGCAAGACCCGTCATAAAGAACAGGAAGAACACCACCCAGAACTGCTTAACACCGTTCTCATTGCGATTGTACACCTGCCAGAACAGGCCCAACAGACCGAGCAGCAACGGCAGACAGTAGAACACATTGTGCCCCTTGTTCTCGCGCAGGTCGCTGGGCAACAGACTCTGGTCGCCTAGTCGGGCGTTGTCGAGCGGCGCTATGCCTGTTATCCAGTTGCCATGCTCCAGTTCGCCCTGGCTCTGTATGTCGTTCTGACGGCCGGCGAAGTTCCACATGAAGTAGCGCCAGTACATGAAGTTGACCTGATAGGTGAAGAAGAAGCGCAGGTTCTCAAACTGCGTAGGCAGCCCGTCCCTGCCCTTCGACACGCCGTTCATTATCTCCTCGTAGGCCTGCACATGGTCTGGGTTGCGCGATGAGCTGTACATTCGGGGGAACAGCATGTTCTGCTCCCACTCGTAGTCCTCGATGCTGGAGCGCGAAGCGTAGCGGTCGGGGTCGGTTGGATTCTGCTTTTCGGCCTGGTACCATTCGTCCTTATACCTCGCCTTGACACGACTGTACTGCTGGCCATTGATGGTCACAGGCTCGCGCTTCGGGGTCGATGTATAGGCAGGACCATATAACAGGGGCCTGCTGCCATACTGCTCACGATTGAGGTACGTGCCCAGCGAGAATATGTCCTCCGGCGAGTTCTGGTCCATAGGAGGATTGGCTGTAGAACGTATCACTATGACGGCATACGATGAATAACCTATCATCATCATAAGCATACAGAGCAGCGAGGTGTTCATCACACGTGCCGATACGAGCGGCTGCCCGTCCTTGCGGTATTGGAGCAACCAGTATAGCAGACAGATTGCAATAATGCCTATCACCACACTCATCCCACCCTTGCCATAGAATGGAATACCCAGCATGGCCACTGCCAGAATGAACGATATCGTGGGCAGATTGAACGGGTTGGAACGCTCCTCGGCAGTGGCCGTAGTGCTCTCGTATATGGCCCATAGTACTGCAGCCACCAGAGTGATGATGTACACTATCAGGCCTGTATTGAATGAGAAGCCCAGTTGGTTGACGAACAAAAGCTCGAACCACCCGCCTACCTTCACAATGCCTGGCACCAATCCGTAGAGCACCAATGCCACAAGCATGAACGAGCCAATCAGCGCTACGAGCGAGCCCTTTACCGTTGCATCCTTGTGCCGACGATAGTAGTACACCAGCACGATTGCTGGCAGACATAGCAGGTTCAACAGGTGAACACCAATGCTCAAGCCTGTCAGATAGGCTATGAGGATGAGCCAGCGGTCGCTGTGCGGCTTGTCGGCATTGTCCTCCCACTTGAGCATCAGCCAGAACACCAGCGCGGTGAACAGTGATGAGTAGGCGTACACCTCGCCCTCGACAGCCGAGAACCAGAAGGTGTCACTCCAGGCATAGGCCAGTGCACCGGTCATGGCTGCGACCTCAATGGTGATGAGCTGCGCCAGCGTTCCGACATAGCCATCCTTGCACAGTATTCGCCGTGCGAGGTGCGATATGGTCCAGTAGAGGAACATGATACACCCTGCCGAAAGCAGCGCGTTCATAATGTTGATCATGTAGGCGGCCTTGTCTGCACCCACCCACTGGGCGAACATATTGCCCGTGAGCATGAAGAATGGCGCTCCTGGTGGATGGCCGACTTCCAGTTTGACGGCCGAGCTGATGAACTCTGGGCAATCCCAGAAACTCGCTGTTGGTTCCACGGTGGAACAGTAGGTGAAAGCAGCAATGGCAAATGCCAGCCAGCCCCCTATATTGTCCACCAGACGAAAATGTTTCATAAGCTGTATCGCTATGTAAATATGCTGTTACGCTGATTGAATATGCTGTTGCGCTGATTGATGAAGTCTGCCGCTATGCTGATTGATTTCGCATATTGCGGCGCAAAATTAAGCAAATTATATCTATCGGCCGTGCCGATGCCACGTTATTTAGCAACATTTGGCATTTCCGCGCATTGTTTCGTGCGCCGACGAACCGCAGCATACCGCAGCATACAACGCAGCAAGCGGGATTAATGGCCGAAAAACTTGGCTTATCACTTGCTTTGCACTACCTTTGTAGCCGCAATCAGACAACGCCTACAGCCGTACACACGTGCAGTTCTCTATCATCATACCAGTATACAACCGCCCCGACGAGGTGCGAGAGTTGCTCGCCAGCCTGTGTGAGCAGACCTGTAGCGACTTCGAGGTGATAGTGGTGGAGGACGGTAGCAAGGTGCCCTGCCGCGAGGTGGTGGAGGACTACGCCGCGACGCTCGACGTCCGATACTTCGTGAAAGAGAACGGCGGACCGGGGCAGGCGCGCAACTACGGCGCAGAGTGTGCCCGAGGTGAATACTACGTGGTGCTGGACTCCGACTGCGTGCTGCCACCCCAGTATGTAGCCACGCTACAGGATGAACTGAGGCGCGAGCCATGCGATGCCTTTGGCGGACCAGACCGTGCACACCCCGACTTCACCCCAACACAGAAGGCTATCAACTACGCCATGACCTCGTTCCTCACCACGGGCGGCATACGTGGCGGCAAGCGCAAGCTCGACAAGTTCTACCCTCGGTCGTTCAACATGGGCTTGTGCCGCGAGCTGTGGCAGCAGTTGGGCGGCTTTGCGAAGATGCGCTTCGGCGAGGACATCGACCTGAGCATACGCATCTTCAAGAGCGGTGCCCGTTGTCGGCTCTTCCCTGATGCATGGGTGTGGCACAAGCGCAGGACGGACCTCAAGAAGTTCTTCAAGCAAGTGCACAACTCCGGCATAGCCCGCATCAACCTCTACAAGAAGTACCCCGACTCGCTGAAGCTCGTGCACATGCTGCCCGCGGCCTTCACGCTGTCGTGCCTGCTGGTGGTGCCGCCCGTGCTGCTGGCCGTAGCGGTATTCGTCGATGCACTCTACCAGACGCGCGACATCAAGGTGGCAGCGCTGGCTGTACCAGCATCTCTGTGCCAGCTCACAGGCTACGGCACAGGCTTCCTGCGCGCATGGTGGCGCCGTTGTGTGCTGGGCAAGGGTGAGTTTGAAGCGTTCAAGGACAACTTCTACAAATGAATATAAAGTCACAGCCTGACGGCGACCGCCCACGCGAGAAACTACTGGCCAAAGGTGCAGCGGCACTGAGTGAGGCCGAACTGCTGGCTATACTCATAGGCAGCGGCACGCGCGAGGAGACGGCTGTACAGCTGATGCAACGGCTTCTGGCCGATTGCGAAGGCAGCCTGCACAGGCTCGGACGCATGACCTACCACGAGCTGACCGATGGTCGGTACAAGGGCATAGGCGAAGCGAAGGCCATAACCATCATGGCTGCGACAGAGCTGGCCCGGCGGCGCAGCATGGAACAGCCTGACAGCAAGCTACTCCTGCGGTCATCTGCCGACGTATACAGATTCATGTCGGCCCTGATTGGAGAGCTGTCGCACGAGGAGTTCCACCTGCTGCCACTGAGAGCCGACAGCAGTCTGTGCGACAACCGCACGGTGCTGATAGGCAAAGGAGGCATCAACGATGTCAACGTCGATGTGCGGCTCGTGCTGCGCGAGACACTGCTGCGGCAGGCTACAGCAATCATCGTGTGCCACAACCACCCCAGCGGCAACACGCACCCCAGCACCATGGACAACCAGCTTACCGAGCGGCTGCATAAGGCCTGCGACTATATGAACATACGGCTGAAAGACCACGTGATAATCACTGCCAACAGTTACTACAGCTATGCCGACGAAGGCAAGATATAACCACAATGGACAGACTACAACTTGAGGAGACCATCGTAGAGCGGCTACGTACCGTCTACGACCCCGAAATACCGGTTAATATATACGACTTGGGCCTCATCTACCGCATCGACCTAAGCGATGACATGCACCAGCTGGATGTGGATATGACCCTCACCGCACCCACCTGTCCCGCCGCCGACTTCATGGTGGAGGACGTCAGGCAGAAACTTGAGACGCTGGATGGCGTGGACACGGTCAATGTGAATCTGGTGTTCGAGCCCGAATGGGACAAGAACATGATGAGCGAAGAGGCACAACTGGAGCTTGGACTGCTATGAAACCCATCTACTTCATCAGTGACGCCCACCTGGGCTGCCTGGCCCTGCAGCACCGCCGCACGCAGGAGCGGCGCCTCGTCAGCTTCCTCGACAGTATCAAGCACGAGGCTGGCGCAGTGTACATGCTGGGCGACATGTTCGACTTCTGGTTTGAGTACAAGCGCGTCGTGCCGAAGGGCTTCACACGCTTCCTGGGCAAGGTGAGCGAACTGACCGACATGGGCGTGGAGGTACACTTCTTCACTGGGAACCATGACATCTGGTGCGGCGACTACCTTGAGACCGAATGCGGGGTGCGTCTGCACCGCGAGCCACTCACAGTGGAACTGGCCGACAAGGTGTTCTATTTGGCCCACGGCGACGGCCTTGGCGACCCCGACCCTAAGTTCCGATTCCTGCGCAAGGTGTTCCACAACCGTGTGTGCTGGCGTCTGTTTGGCATGTTGCACCCGCGCTGGGGCATGTGGTTCGGCCAGACCTGGGCCAAGCACAGCCGTCTGAAACACGCCGGTCATGGCAATAGCGAAGGCGGCGACCCGCCATATCTTGGCGAGGACAAGGAGTACCTCGTGCAGTACGCCAAGGACTACCTGCGCAGCCACCCGACAGTGAACCACTTCGTGTTCGGCCATCGGCATATCGAGATGAACCTCATGCTGAGCCGCACATCGCACATAGCCATCCTCGGCGACTGGATAACGCAGTGCACCTATGGCGTGTTCGACGGCGAGCGATTCTGGCTGGAGAACTACGTGGAAGGGGAATGAGAAGTAAAGAATGGAGGAATGAGAAGTAAAGAATGGAGGAATGAAAAGTAAAGAATGAAGGAATGAAAAGTAAAGAATGGAGGAATGAAAAGTGAACAATAAGTGTTAGCGATGGCTGACGCAATTGTGCAGCCAATTTTACATTATACATTATATATTATCAATTATACATTAACATACATACTATGTCACTCTTAAATTCAATCATCGCCCGCGCTAAGGCCAATCCTCAGCGCATTGTACTCCCCGAGGCTACCGAGGAGCGCACACTCATTGCTGCCGACCGAGCACTGGCCGACAAGCTGGCCAATATCATCCTCATCGGCAACCCCGACGAGGTACACGCCTTGGCCAAGAAGCACAACCTGACACACATCGACGAGGCCACACTCATTGACCCCGAGAACAATCCCCGTTCTGAGGAGTATGCACAGCTGCTCTGCGAGCTGCGCAAGAAGAAGGGCATGACCATCGAGCAGGCTCGTGAGCTAGTGAAGAACCCGCTCTATCTGGGTTGCATGATCATCAAGACCGAGGGCGCCGACGGCCAAATCAGCGGTGCACTGTCCACCACAGGCGACACACTGCGTCCTGCTCTGCAGATCATCAAGTGCTCGCCGGGCATCTCTTGCGTGAGCGGTGCCATGCTGCTCATCACCCAGAAGCCTGAGTTTGGCGAGAATGGTGTACTGGTAGTAGGCGACGTGGCCGTGACACCTATGCCAGATGCCGAACAGCTCAGCCAGATAGCTGTGTGCACCGCACAGACTGCCCGCAGTGTGGCCGGCTTCGCTGACCCACGTGTGGCCATGCTGAGCTTCTCCACCAAGGGCTCGGCCAAGCATGAGGTGGTAGACAAGGTTATTGAGGCAACACGTCTGGCCAAGGAGCGCGAGCCCGAGCTGAAGATCGATGGTGAACTGCAGGCCGATGCTGCCCTCGTAGCAAGCGTAGGAGAGAAGAAAGCTCCAGGCAGCGACATCGCCGGCCATGCCAACGTCTTGGTGTTCCCCAACCTCGAAGTGGGCAACATCGGCTACAAGCTCGTGCAGCGCTTAGGTGATGCCATTGCCGTAGGCCCAATCCTTCAAGGCATAGCCCGCCCTGTGAACGACCTCAGCCGCGGCTGCTCCGTCGATGACATCTACTACTTGATAGCTATTACAGCCTGCCAAGCGATGTAAGCCACTCCCATTGTGTTGTTCGACATGGATAATAGCAGAATCATAGCAAGCACAGAGACAATCAAGTCGCGCATTTATTTGCTGCGAGGGCGCAGAGTAATGATTGACAGTGACTTGGCGCAGCTATATGGCATTGAGACAAAAAACCTCAAGCGCGCAGTCCGCATGAACATTGAGCGTTTCCCCGATGACTTCATGTTCGAACTAACAAAGGAGGAATATGATGCTTTAAGGTGCGATTTTTTCACCTTAAAGAGTGGTCGTGGACAACACAGCAAGTACCTTCCATACGCATTCACGCAAGAGGGTGTCGCAATGTTGTCAGGTCTACTACGCACACCTATCGCCATTTAGGTAAATATAAACATCATGCGGGCATTCTTCCAAATGCAGCAGGCCCTGCTCACAATCAGCGAGACCCATCTTAAACTGGAGCAGATGCAATCGGAGATAAAGCAGCTCCGCATTGACATGGAAGAGACCTTACGTGACCAAAATGATATTAACGAACTGCTATCGAAGGAGCACGATGCAATTGCCACGCAAATGGAGAGCATCAATGATGCCATTGCACAACTTCAAGCAGAATCTGCTCAGAAGCAATTGAATGCCCAACGCAACCCGATAGGATTCGTCATACCAAAGAAGAGATAGACGTTTAATATGCATTATCGTTATCATATAACCATTAACCCATGAAGATACTCGTACTTAACTGCGGCAGCAGTAGCATCAAATATGCACTGTACAACATGGATGACCGCAGCGTTATTGCCAGTGGTGGCATAGAAAAGATTGGTTTGCCCGACAGCTTCATCAAGGTGAAGGCCAAGGGGCAGAAGTCACAGTTCGATGTGCCTGTAGCCGAGCACACAGCCGGCGTGCAGGTGATATTCAAGGTGCTGACCGAAGGAGAGCTGGCCGTGATCAGCGACCTGCATGAGATCGATGCCGTTGGGCACCGCATGGTGCACGGCGGCGAGAAGTTCTCCGAGAGCGTGCTGCTCACGCCGGAGGTGATGGAGCAGTTCGCTGCCTGCAACGACCTGGCTCCACTACACAACCCCGCCAACATCAAGGGCGTGAATGCAGTCAAGGCCATACTGCCTGAGGTACCTCAGGTGGGTGTGTTCGACACCGCCTTCCACCAGACTATGCCCGACTATGCCTACATGTACGCCCTGCCCTACGACCTCTACCGCAAGTACGGCGTGCGTCGCTACGGCTTCCACGGCACCAGCCACCGCTACGTGTCGAAGCGCGTACTGGAGTTCCTGGGTATGCCTGTAGAGGGTTCGAAGGTCATCACCTGTCACATCGGCGGCGGTGCCTCCATCGCAGCCGTGAAGGACGGCAAGGTGGTTGACACCTCAATGGGTCTGACTCCGCTGGAGGGTCTGATGATGGGCACACGCTCGGGCGACATCGATGCCGGAGCCGTGACGTTCCTCATGGACAAGCTCGGTCTTGACACCAAGGGCATCGGCAATCTGCTGAATAAGCAGAGCGGTCTGCTCGGCGTGAGTGAGGGCCGCAGCGACTTCCGCGACATCCTGGCCGGCATAGCCGAGGGCAACGACCTGGCACGTCTGGCCAAGGAGATGTACACCTATCGCATCAAGAAGTACATTGGTGCCTATGCAGCCGCTATGGGTGGTGTGGATGTAATACTCTTCACCGCCGGCGCTGGTGAGAACCAGTACGAGGTGCGCGAGGGTGCCACCAAGGGCCTGGAGTACCTCGGCGTGAAGCTCGACGATGCTAAGAACCGCGCTTGCCGCGCCACTGAAGCTGTGATTAGCACCGACGATAGCCGCGTGAAGGTATGCGTCATCCCGACCGACGAGGAGCTGATGATAGCCACCGACACCATGGCCATCGTGCAGGGCTGACATCGCAGCCTCGGCATACAGCACACGGGATAGCCTACGGGCATCCCAAGAATGATAGTAGCCAGCCTCAACGGGGCTGGCTACTGTCGTTTCTCAGAATCTCCACACTGCCGGCTGGCCGTTGAAAGTGTGTATGGCCAGCACTATGCTGTCGGTTCCCGCACGCGGCGAGGCTACGCTGTCCAGCGGTATGCAGCAATACAGATGACCGCTGTAGGCCGCCACGTCATCCTTCTGCGAGTGGTAGAGCGACAGGTGGTGAGTGGTTCCGCCACGGCTGTTGGTGCAGGTACTGTCGCGCAGATAGCCCCACTCCTGAGCGCCGCCCTGCGTCATGGGCAGCAGGTGCATGTTGATGAATCCGCCCCCCAGCCACACGCTCACCACGCCTGTCGGGTCGCGGTACAGCTCTGCCTCCGACGAGCAGTCGTGGAACACGTACATCCGCGAGAGCGTCATCAGTCGCGCCTTCGCTGGTTCCTCTACCACATATCCGCCCACCATACGCAGCACAGTGTCCTTGGGCCACTCGGTCAACTGGTTGAGCAGAGTGTATCGTGTGCCGTTGTCGGTGACGAAGCTGAGCGGCACACCGGCCGCATTGGTGGTAATCATCATGGGTTCGGTGATGAGGGAGGGATAGGGGTCGCCATCATCGTCGCTGCTGCACGCTACAGCCGTAAGGCCGACGGCCATCAGCGCCATGCCGAGGTGAAGAAAGTGTCGTAGTGAGTGTGACATTGAAGCGTGATTTAGATGTGCCCCGCATGGGGCGATATTTGCACCGCGGTGCAAGTGCAGTTGCAGCACGGTGCAGAGGTCGCTGCACCGCGGTCCAACGACAGCTGCACCGCGGTGCAACTTTTGCGGCATCAGCGTGCCAGAGCTATCTCTTGGTTTATCAGCGGATTAGCGTACATGGTTAGGATGCGCTCGCGCAGGAACTCATGGTCGGGCTCAGGCAGGCGCACCTTGGCTATGCGGCTCTCCAGATACTCGATGAACGCCTTGCGGTCATCGTCTGTGTAGCAGCCCTCGTGGTTAGTGCCGCGCAGCAGGTCAGCAGCCACGTAGTTGGAGGGGAAGAGCTGATAGTGGCGGTGAATCTGGCTGTCGATATGCTGGGCGATGAGCGTGAACAGCTCGGTCTTCGGTGTGGCGGGGTCAATGGTGGCCAGCCACTGGTCGATGCACGGAGCCACATGGTAGTGTATGCGTCCCTTCTGTCCGAAGATGCCCGTCTGCATGTTGGTCAGGTCATCCTCGCGGCTCTTGGTGAAGCCTGCAATGTCGCGCTTCTGCTGGAACTCCTGCGCCTTGAGGAAGTCGCAGGGGTCGTACTCGTAGGAGATGGACAGCGGAGTGATGTGCAGCTGCTGTAGCCGCTCTATGACAGAGCCCTCGCCGCCCATGGCCATCATCTTCAGTATGCTGTCCTGGGTGCGATCGTTGCTGTCCTTGGCGCGGCCCTCGCGCTGCGCAATCCATATGTTCTCGCGCTTCTCAGCTATGGCGAAGTGCATGTAGCGGCTCATCAGCTGCGACGCACGCAGCATCTCGCGCATGGACAGTGAGCGCTGCACGATGAATGACTTGTTGACGCGCACCAGCTTCTTGATCCAGGGATAGATGAGCAGGTTGTCGCCTATGGCTATCTCTACCGTTGTGGGGAAGCCATTGTCTATGAGCAGCTTGGCTAAGAATGCCGAGTCGAGCACTATGTCGCGGTGGTTGGACACGAATGTGTAGGGCTGCTGGCAGTCCATGCCGTCGGGCACGGACATGTCCAGCCCCTTGCTGCACTGCGCCAGTAGCTGCTCAAGCAGCGGATAGAAAAAGGCTTTCTGTATGGCCAGCGCATTGATGGGTGCGCCGCCCTGCACATGTGCGGCCATAGCCTGCAGCTTGTCGCGCAGGTTCGGAACAATCTGCGAGGCCACCTGCATGAACTGCTGGTCGGCCATCAGCTCGGCCAGGACTGCGGGCAGCTCGTCGTCGGCATACGGACGTATGCTGGCGAATTCGGCGGGAATTTGTGTGCTAAGCATAGGCGTAAGAGCCCCTCCCAGGCCCTCCCCAAGGGGAGGGTGCTCGTCCATTAGGGGGATTGAGGGGACTTGAGTTAGAGGTTAGAGGGTTCTGAAAGTTGAAAGTCGAGAGGTTAGAGGGGGCTCCCTTCATCCCCCCACCGGGGGATTACAGGGGGCCAATCCTGTCCTCAATAATATCTGCCATCACGTCGGACATCTGCAGGCCGGCGGCACGCACCTGCTGCGGGATGAAGCTGGTGGCGGTCATGCCGGGCGTGGTGTTCACCTCAAGCATGTTGATGCGCTTGTGCTCTGCACCATCGGCATCGGTGGTGGTGGTCACGATGTAGTCCACACGTATCAGTCCGTGGCAGCCCAGGATGTCGTAGATGTGCGACGTGATGGCCTGCACGCGGTCGCGCAGCGCATCGCTGATGCGGGCGGGAGTGATCTCGTCGCTCTCGTTCTTGTACTTGGCATCGTAGTCGAAGAACTCGTTGTGCGTCACCACCTCGGTCACGGGCAGTACCACGCTCTTGGCCTTGGTCTTGTAGCAGCCGCAGGTCAGCTCTGTTCCAGCCATGAATGCCTCGACCATCACCTCGTCGCTCTCCTGCATAGCCTTGTCGATGGCCGGGCGCAGCTGCTGGCGTGTCTTCACCTTCGACACACCGAAGCTCGACCCTCCAGCATTGGGCTTGACGAAGCATGGCAGCCCGATGCGCTCTATAATCTCGTCCTCGTTGAGCTGCTCCTTCTGGCCCTTGCGCACCAGCAGGCTCTCCGACACACTGACACCGAAGCCTCGCAGGTACTGGTTCAGTGTGAACTTGTTGAACGTCATGGCCTCCACCAGGACATCGCTAGTGCTGTAGGGCAGGCCTATCATGTCGAAGTAGCCTTGCAGCTTGCCGTCCTCGCCAGGCGTTCCGTGTATGGTGATGTATGCGAAGGCGGGACGCACGCGGTTGCCCTCGCAGTCGCTCAGCGTGAAGTGTTCGCGACCCACGGGTATGCGCTCATCGCCCAGATGCTGCTCCCAGCGGTTGCCCACCAGCTCCACTATGTAGGTCTCATAACGGCTGTGGTCTATGAAGCTGTCTATGCCCTGCGCGCTGCGCAGGCTCACATCGTGCTCGGAGCTATCGCCGCCGCACACGATAGCCACCACAGGCCGTCGTTGTCTATCCGTATGCTTTGTCATTCTATTGGTTGTGGTATAAATGAAAGCCTCGGAAGAACCACAGAAGACCTGTGGCGGCCTCCGCATCCCTTCCAAGGCGTATGGGGGTGATTGTCGCATCGCAAGCTCAGGGCTTGCGCTGCCGTATGATATTACTACTTCAGCACTACAGGATCGCTCAGAGCTTGCTTCTTGCCGTCGTTCTTCTGGAAGAATACGGTCATGCTCACGCCGGAAGGCAGATGGTCGATGGCTTCCTGCTCGGCGTTGTTCGGGTCGAGCTTCAGGACTGTCAGCTGATTGACAGCCACTTTATTCATTGCTGTGACATCGATATCCTCTGTTGTCACAACGACGTAGCTGTCTTCATGTAGGTTCTGCTGCTTGAACAGACCATTGACATTACCCACCAGGCGCTGGCCATACTGTTTGATGAGCACGTTCTCATACTGTGCCAGCTCAGCCTTCTCTGAAGCTGTCATGCCTGTGGTGCTGTAGTCTACCACCCAGCTCCATGTGTATGTCACCTCAACGGGTTCGTCGTCATCGTCATCGCTGCTGCACGCTGTCATAGCGAAAGGAAGGCACATCACCAGTGCTGCCATGAGCAGCTTCCAATAGTTCTTTGTTGTCATAGTTGTAGTGTTTATTCGGATTTAAGCAATCATTCTGAGCGCAAAGTAACAACTTTTTTGCGAGACAACACGCAAGAAAAGAGTATTTCTTTTACACCTTAGTGATAGTTAAATAATAACTTGGGACGATTTGCCTCATATTTTTGAGCTTATTTGTCTTCACGAAGAAGGAGCGTAGCGGGCTACGTGACTGATGAGTGGAGGCAAAGAAGCCAAAAAGATGAGTGCTAATCCTTGCCTATAAAATCGTCCCAAGTTATTATTTAACCATCACTTAATCATCTAGCATGATGAACGAGGCCCAATAGTATGGTGCGGTGTAGCCTGCATTGCGCACAGCCTCCTGCCCGCTGCGGAAAGCCTGACGGTAGGACTGGCCAGCTGTGAGACTGCTGTAGAAGTTGCTCATCATCACCTGTGTGGCATTGTCGTCGACATTCCACAGGCTCATCAGCAGCGTCCTGGCACCAGCCTTCTTGAAGCCTCGCTGCAGACCGAACACGCCGTCCTCTTTGAGCTGACCAAGGCCCGTCTGACACGCCGAGAGCACCACCAGCTGCAAGCCGGTGAAGTCGAGCTGGGCTATCTCACGTGCTGTGAGTATACCGTTCTCCATGTTGTCGGGCAGCACCTGACCCTCCAGCACATTGTTGGCACCGGCCAGCAGCAGGCCGGAGTAGCACAGGCTGTTGTCGGCTTGGGCGCTGTTGTCGCCATTCATGCCGAGGAACCACAGGTTGTTCTGGCTCTGCTCGCTGCCGTCGTCGGTGAAGCTGAAACCGTGCGTTGCAATGTGCAGCAGCGACAGCTTGTTGCCGCTCAGCGACTTGAAGATTTCCTCTGTACCGTTCTCGCTTAGGTACAGCTCGGTGGATATGGAGCGCTCTCGCAGCTCGTTGCTTATCATGCTGGCCTCGACCTGCGTGCCGGGCAGGTAGTCCACGCCAGTGCAGGCGTATCTGGAGAAGCCCTCCATCGAGCGCTGTTGGGCCAGAGCCAGGTCGTTGCGGGCGTCCTCGTCGACAGTAGCCATGAACTCGGTGTAGGACGACTGCGACGATGATTGCCGCTCGTTGGCAGCGATGAGCTGCTCCACCGAGGCGTTGTAGTCGAGACCGCCGAACACAGCTGCATGACGCACATCGTCGATCTCACCCATCTGCTGCACCAGCAGCTTGGTGGACGACAGCCGGTGCAGGGCAAAGATGTCGCCGATGCGACGATGGTCGTAGGGCAGGTACTCGATGCCCCACTGATAGAACAGGCCCGACGGCGAGAAGTACACATCGCTGGCTCCTTCGAGCAGCGGCATGATGGGACCCCACACCATCTGCCCCATGCGCGGGTCGGCAAACACCGCATTGATGCCGCCTGGGTCAGACAGTGCATCGGCCAGCGTCTTGCCGTTGAACTGGAACTCGCTCACCGTGCGCTCGCAGAAGAGCCGCACCATGCGCGGAGCCTCCCATCCGCAGCGTGTCACCAGAGCCATATATGTACGGCCATCCACAGGCACGTCGATGTCGAAGAACTCTATAGCCGCATCCAGCTCGCCCAGAGCTCCGGCCACCTGATGGTAGGATATGCTCATGGCCTCGGTGAAGTCGCCGAACTCCTTGCAGCCGCGCACCAGGGCACGTTCCAGTCGCGAAGCCTCGGCGGTCAGAGCTGGAATCTTCTGCAGCTCGGCCGGGTCGTTGGAACGATAGGCCGTCTCCAGCTGCTGGTGTATGGCTGCCAGCTCTGCGTACTGCTGCTGTAGCTCCTCGCTGGCCGTGCGTGCCAGCAGGTTGCGGAAGTCGACCTCGGAGTTGAGCAGCAGTCCCTTGGTGAACAGCATTGCATCGTAGGCATCGACAAGCGCGGAGTCGTTGTCGGCCATGAGCGATGCCATGTAGGGTGCAGCCCGGAAGATGTAGCTCTTGGTGCCCCAGTACTGCTCGCGGCCACGTGTAGTGAGGTGCGAGAAGTTGGCCCGCACCTGCCGCATCTGCATCTGCATGGCCGAGTGGAACAGCCGTTGCGCCTCGTCGTTACGGCCCATGCACGTCAAGTAGTATGAACGGTTGTAGCGCAGCATCACGTTGTCGGGATGCCCCTCGCCCAGTATGCGGCACTGCAGGCTGTCGGCACGGAGGCTGTACTCCAGGGCACGCTCCAGGCTGTCGGACGATGCCTCGTAGAGTGCCATGTTGGACAACAGGTTGGCGAAGTAGGATGTGGTGTCGTTGCCCGACTGCTCGTATAGCCTCATGGCATCCATGCCCATGGCCCGTGCCTCGCTGACCTGCCCTAATGTATATAGGTATATCGACAGGTTGTTCATGGCCTGCGCCTGCTCCAGCTCGTGGTGATAGCCCAGATGGTAGTATATCTCCAGCGCAGCCCGGCAGGTGTCGGCAGCCTGCTGGTCGCGCCCTTGGTTGTGGTAGTAGCCCGACAGGTCGGCCATTGTCTGCGCCTCCTCTGCCCTGTCGCCACGCGCCCGGAAGATAGCCAGGGCCTGCTGCGACAGCCGCTCGGCCTCAGCATAGGCGCCATCGGCGGCCAGCACAGCAGCACGCTTGGTGAGCGAATGGGCATAGCGCACATCGCCGGTACGGACGCTCTCGGTGCTCGTAGCCTCCAGCACCTCGTTGATGTTCGTGGCCTGCTCCAGGTTGCCGGTACGGGCATGGGCTGCCGAAATCTCGGCCATACAGTTCAGATAGCCGGTACCGGAGCGGCCCTCGGTGCGCTCGTATATCGCTGCGGCGCGCTGCCATAGGGATATGGCCATATCGTAGCGCTCGGCACGCTTCTCAAAGGTGCCGGCATTGGACAGCAGACGGGCGAAATTGACGCCCAGCGTGTCACCGTTGTGCTCGTAGATGCCTATGGCCTCCAGCGCGTACTCAGCCGCCTGGACGAATGCGCCTACGCCGGCCATGCGCACGGCCTGGTTGCTCAACATGGCCGCATGGCTGGGAGTGTTCTCGCCCAGCTTGCGGCTCTTCTTCAGAGCATCGCGCGACAGCGTCTCTGCCTTGGCCATATCGCCGGCCAGGTAGTAGTAGATCACCAGATTGTTAATGGCCTGTGCGTATGCCGGCTTGCGCTTAGGGATAATCTTGATGGCTGCCTCGCCTAACTCCACCGCACGCACACGGTCGCCCTGGGCATTGCGCGATGCATGGTAGCTGGCCAGGTTGCTCAGCGTGGTGCCATAGTACTCGTGCTTGGTGCCGTAGCGCGTCCTGTATATATCCAAGGCGCGGGTGCAGAGACTGATGGCATCGTCGTAGCGGCCCTGCTGGTTGTAGATAGAGGCTATCAGGTTCAGCGACTCGCCTTCGTTGGCGCGCTCCACCTTGCCTATCGGACCGTTGTGACGGACGTCGGCAGCCTCCTCCAGCAACTTGATTGCTGCGTCGAGCTGGCCTCTCTGCTGCAGGTAGATGGCATGTTGGGTCAGGGCTTTGGCATAGTCTTCAGTGAGCCGGTACTCGTCCTCCACGCAGCTGCGTATGAATGTCACATAGTGCTCGTCAGCTTCCTCTGCACGTCCCTTCTTCTGCACAGACACGGCCTCGTTGAATTCACGTGCCAGTATGCCGGATATCTTGTGCTTGGCACTGAGCATGGTCTCATAGGTCTTGTTGTAGTCTGCTGTGTAGCGTTGGTCATCGGGCGCATCGTTCACGTATTGCCGCAACGCCACATAGGCATCCACATACTGCTTGTCGTCATAAAGCTGCAAACCGCGGTCACGCAGGGACATCACGCTATCGGTCTGCGCATTCAAGGTAGTACAAACCGCCAGCATCAGCACGACAAAGATATGTTTCGGCACGACAGGCATGTGCTGTAGCACTATAAGGTAATTCTTCAGCATGACACAAGAGTTTTTCATATCTGCTACATGACCACGACCAACGAACCAGGGGTACAACCACTGTGGGTTGCACCCCCGTCGATGCTGTCAAATGTGTGGGATGTCTATTCCTTTGCAACAGCGATGGTCACACGGTTCTTGTCGTTCTCGCTGAATGGCTGAGCGGTGTCACCTTTGTACTCAATGGTGATGCGGTCGGAGCTGATACCTGCGTCGGTCAGAGCCTTGGCCACATTCTCAGCACGTTGCTTGGAGTAGTTCATGTTGATGCGAGAGTTACCTGTGCCGGCATCAGCATAACCTGTGATGGTAACCTTCGTTGTCGGGTTCTCCTTCATGAAGCTGATCAGGTTGTCCACCTTGGCCTGCTCACCGCGGGTGATAGTGGTCTCGCGGATGGCGTAGAAGATTTCTGTACGCATCTCAGGTGCAGGCTTAACCTCAACAGGCTTGGCCACAGGAACTGCAGGAACGGTCTCGGCAGCGGTGTTGTCAACAAACTCCTCCACAGGTGCCACGTAGGCCGGTGTCACAGGAGCAGCCTTCTTGAAGCCGAACTTGTAGGCCAGACCGAGCTGTGCAGTCACCTGCCAGTCGTCCTTGGAGCTGACCTTGCTATTGTAGCGGTCAGACAGGCTGTTGGCACTAACCTCCAGGTTGACGCTCCAATTGCGGCAGATGTTGTAGTCGAGCATAGCGCCCACGCGTGCATTGTGGCTCAGACGGTCGTCGTCCCATGCGAAAGGCATTGCGATGCCGCTATCGTTCAGGTCATCGTTGTTCCAGGCATAGTTCAGACCTATACCACCAATCAGATAGAGGTTCAGCGGATAGTAGCTCTCCTTGCCAAAGAGGGTGCACAGGTTAATGAGCAGATCCAGATCTGTGGTGGCATAGTTGTACTTGTATGTGAAGTTAGGCTCCACACCGCCCTTGTTCCATATACCATTCACGTGCAAGCGCGCTCCCACCACCGGTGTGAAGAATGCGCCAAAGCTGACACTTGCGGTTGGAGTGAGCAACTTGGTCTGGTCGTAGTTAGTAAACGTTGTCTGAAGGCCTCCCTGAAGACCTACGAACATGTAGGGTGTTGGCTTGTAGTCAAGCTTCTCTGCTGAGCTCTGGGCAGAAACAGAAGTGGTAAAGCCAAGCGCCAGTGCGACTATGGCAATGATTTTCTTCGTTTGCATGGTGCAGTTTGGTATTAAAGGTACAATTTGTGTTGCAAAAGTAGCCTTTTCGATTGTACGACCAAAAGAATTTGATAACTTTTTTAACTATTTGCCTTATAATACACTAAAAAGAATGCATAATGCTTAGCACTAGATGGGATTTTCTGTACCTTTGCGTACTTTTGAACACCTCTATATCTAGCGAATGGTTACAATTCACAAAGTGCAAGGCCGCAAGGACCTTAAAGCATTCATACGTTTCAACTACCACCTGTACAAGGACAACCAGTATGCTGTGCCCGATTTCCAGGAGGACTTGCTGGACACATTCAACCCTGATAAGAACGCAGCCTATGAGTTCTGCGAGGCCTGCCTCTTCTTGGCCTACAAGGACAACGAGCTGGTAGGACGCGTGGCCGCCATCATCAACCACAAGGCCAACAAGACGTGGCAAACGAAGAACGTACGTTTCGGTTGGATAGACATGGTTGACGATATCGAAGTGGCTGAAGCGCTGCTCAACACCGTGGAGAAGTGGGGCCGCGAGCGCGGCATGACACATATCGTGGGACCGCTGGGCTTCACCGACATGGACCCGGAGGGTATGCTCATCGATGGCTTCGACCAGTTAGGCACTATGAGCAGCATATACAACTACCCTTACTATCCCAAACTGGTGGAGCAGCTAGGCTACAAGAAGGAGATCGACTGGGTGGAGCGAAAGGTGATGGTACCCAACACGCAGCATGAGCACGAAGCCAACCAGGAGAAGTACCTGCGTGTGGCCGATATGTGCCAGCGCCGCTACAAGCTGCACGTGCGCAAGTTCAAGAACGCCAAGGAAATCAGTGCAGCGGATGGCGGAGAGTACATACATAAGGTGTTCAACGTGGTGAACAAGGCCTACGCACCGCTCTACGGCTACAGCGAGATGAACCACAAGCAGATTGACCAGTACGCCAAGACCTACCTACAGTTCCTCGACATGCGACTCCTCACTGTGGTAGAGACCGAGGAAGGCGAGCCCGTGGCTATGGGCGTAGGCATAGGGTCGCTCAGCACGGCCCTGCAGAAAGCACACGGCAAGATGTGGCCATTCGGTTGGGTACACCTGCTGAAGGCCCTCTACTTCAAGCACGCCCCTGTGCTGGACCTGCTTCTGGTGGCTGTGCTACCAGAGTATCAGAACAAGGGCGTGAATGCCATGCTGTTCGCCGACCTTATCCCAGTGGGTCGCGACATGGGCTTCGTGTGGGCTGAAACGCATCCGCAGCTGGAGACCAACGAAAAGAGCCAGGGGCAGTGGGCATACTTGGATTGCACCATACACAAGCGTAGAAGGTGTTTTAAGAAGGAACTATAAGAAGACCCTCCCCTCACCCTCCCTGTGAGGGAGAGAGTTGTCACCTTTCATGGATTAAAAGCTGACAAAATACATTTAATGAACGACGAGAACACATATACTCAAACAGTAACTACCCCCTCCCTCACAGGGATGGCGGAAGCCACACCCGACTACAACGATGACAACATACGCCATCTGTCCGACATGGACCATGTGCGAACGCGTCCCGGCATGTACATCGGTAAGCTGGGCGATGGCTCACATGCCGAGGATGGCATCTATGTGCTGCTGAAGGAGGTTATAGACAACAGCATCGACGAATTCAAGATGAACGCCGGCAAGCGCATCGAGGTGACCGTTGAGGACAACTTGCGTGTCACGGTGCGCGACTTCGGACGAGGCATACCGCTCGGCAAGATTGTGGAGGCCGTATCGATGCTTAACACAGGCGGTAAGTACGACAGCAAGGCCTTCAAGAAGAGCGTCGGTCTGAACGGTGTTGGCCTCAAGGCAGTAAACGCGCTCTCATCCCACTTCGTGGCACAGAGCTTCCGCGACGGGCAGACACGCCGTGTGGAATTTGAGCAAGGCCTGATGACCAGCGACTCCGACATAATCAGCATCGACCCCGTAGACACACTGGAGGACGGCAATACCGACAACGGCACGCTGATTCACTTTGAGCCCGACAGCACGCTGTTCCGCGGCTATCGCTTCCAGCCGGAGTTCATCGAGACGCTGCTCCGCAACTACACCTACCTCAACACAGGACTGGCGATAGTGTTCAACGGCCATCGCATCCTGTCGCGCAATGGACTAGAGGACCTGCTGACCGACACCATGACCACGCAGCCTCTCTACCCAATAGTGCACTTGAAGGGCGAGGACATAGAGATAGCATTCACCCACACCAACGGGCAGTATGGCGAGGAGTACCACAGCTTCGTCAACGGACAGCACACCACTCAGGGCGGCACCCACCAGAGCGCATTCAAGAAGTACATAGCAGAGACCATTAAGGACTGGTCGGGCAAGAACTACGAGTACACCGACATACGCAACGGTATCGTAGCAGCCATAAGCATCGACATACAGGAACCCCTGTTTGAGAGCCAGACGAAGATCAAGTTGGGCAGCCTGACCACAGAGCCCAACGGCGGTGGCGTATCAATAGACAAGTTCATCGGCGACTTCGTCAAGCAGCAGGTGGACAACTACCTGCGCCGCACACCCGACGTGGGCGAAATCATCCTGCAGAAGGTGGGCGAGAGCGAGCGCGAGCGCAAGGCGATGGCCGGCGTGGCGAAGCTGGCCCGTGAGCGCAGTAAGAAGGCGAATATGCACAACCGCAAGCTGCGCGACTGTCGCATACACTTCAACGACACAAAAGGCGAGCATCAAGAGGACTCGAGCATCTTCATCACCGAGGGCGATTCGGCCAGCGGCTCCATCACCAAGAGCCGCGACGTGCTGACGCAGGCCGTATTCAGCCTGCGAGGCAAGCCGCTCAACTGCTTCGGTCTGACGAAGAAGGTGGTGTACGAGAATGAGGAGTTCAATCTTCTGCAAGCTGCACTCAACATCGAGGACGGGCTGGACGGCCTGCGATACAACAAGGTCATCGTGGCAACCGATGCCGATGTCGATGGTATGCACATACGTCTGCTGATGATCACCTTCTTCCTACAGTTCTTCCCGGAGTTGGTCAAGAAGGGCCATGTGTACATCCTGCAGACCCCGCTGTTCCGCGTGCGCCAGCGCCGCAAGAAGATTAGCAAGGAGCGACTCAAGGCTCTGGGCGAGGAAGACACCAAGGGCGACTTCATCACACGCTACTGCTACAACGAGGAGGAGCGCCTGCAGAACATCGAAGCTCTGGGACCGGAGCCCGAGATAACACGATTCAAAGGACTTGGTGAGATATCACCCGACGAGTTCCGAGGCTTCATAGGCCCCGACATACGTCTGGAGCAAGTGTCGCTGCACAAGAGCGACCAGGTGGCCCATCTGCTCGAATACTACATGGGCAAGAACACCATGGAGCGCCAGAACTTCATCATCGACAACCTAGTGATTGAGGAAGACCGGCCCGACGAGGAGGCTGAGGAGGAACACGAATACAAAGACATAGCATAGCAACATGAGCAGTACCGTTCTCTTCCCCGGCTCCTTCGACCCATTCACGGTGGGACACGCCTCGCTGGTCGAGCGCGCGCTGAAGCTCTTCGACCGCGTGGTCATAGCCGTAGGCTACAATGAACACAAGGCCGGTTGGCAACCAGTGGAGCGACGCGTGGCCACACTAGAGGCGCTCTACGCTGTCGAGCCCAGGGTGCAGGTAGTGAGCTACAGCGGTCTGACCACCGACATAGCTCGGCAAGTGAACGCCAATGCCATACTGCGTGGCGTGCGCACCATGCACGACTACGAATACGAGCAGCAGATGGCTGAGGTCAACCGCCAGCTGACAGGCATTGAGACCATACTGCTCTTCGCCGACCCTGCGCTGTCGCACATATCATCGTCCATCGTGCGCGAACTGTCGCACTTCGGTCACGATGTGAGCCAATACCTGCCACACTAGCAGCACACACCAAGAACGTCTAGCTAACAACACAAACGAATAACGTACCGTACATGAAGAGTTTTCAATCCGTCCTGCAAAAAATAATCCTACTGACAGTCATCGCCGGCATACCCTGCACGGCTATGGCACGGAATGATGACGATGGCGAGACGGCGCTGCGCAAGCTGTTCCGCGCCACGATGATGATCAATCAGCTCTATGTCGATACCGTAGACCTGAACAAGCAAGTGGAAGATGCAATAGTGGGAATGCTGTCGAAGCTCGACCCGCACTCTGCATACACCAACCCAGAGGAGACCCGCCGCCTCAACGAGCCGCTACAGGGCAACTTCGACGGTATCGGCGTGCAGTTCAATATGCTGGAAGACACGCTGCTGGTCATCCAGCCCACATCCAAGGGACCCAGCGAGCGTGCCGGCATACTGGCCGGCGACCGCATTGTGACCGTCAACGACACCGCCATTGCCGGCGTGAACATGAGCCGTGAGGAGATTATGAAGCGCCTGCGCGGTCCTCGCGGCACGATGGTGAAGCTGGGCATCGTGCGCCGCGGCATCAAGGGCCTGCTGACCTTCGACATCAAGCGCGCACAGATTCCTGTCAACACGCTCGATGCCGCCTACATGGTGGAGCCGGGCATTGGGCTGATACGTTTCAGCAGCTTCGGCGCGACCACACACACCGAGGTGGCCGAGGCGATAGAGCGCCTAAAGGCTGCGGGCATGACGGATCTGATACTCGACCTTCAGGGCAACGGCGGCGGCTATCTGGGCATGGCCGCACAGATAGCCAGTGAATTCCTGCCCATAGGCGACCTTATAGTATATACCAAGACACGCGGAGGCGTATACGGCGAGGACTATCGCTCGCGCGGTAGCGGCCTGATGCGCACCGGACGCGTGGTGGTGTTGGTCGACGAATACACCGCATCGGCGGCCGAGATTGTGGCAGGTGCCATACAGGACCACGACCGCGGCCTCATCGTGGGCCGTCGCACATACGGCAAGGGCCTGGTGCAGCGCCCCATCGAGCTAGAGGACGGTTCGATGATCCGCTTGACCATAGCCCGCTACTACACTCCTTCGGGCCGCTGCATACAGAAGCCCTACGAGAAAGGCGACAGCAAGAGCTACGGCCGCGATGTCATTGAACGCTACAACCGCGGCGAGCTGACTAACGCCGACAGCATACACTTTCCCGACTCGTTGCGATACACGACACTCGTCAAGCATCGCACCGTGTACGGCGGTGGAGGCATCATGCCGGACCGCTTCGTACCGTTGGACACCACGCGCTACACCAAGCTGTACCGCGAGCTGACAGCCCACTCGTACATCATTAATGCCAGCCTGCGCTTCATGGACAAGCATCGCAAGCAGCTACAACGCAGCTACTCCACGTTTGAGCAGTTCAACCGCGAGTTCGCCATGCCTACAGATGTCATGGAGCAGATGCTGGCCGAGGCCAAGCAGAAGGATAAGCTGGAGGCTACCGACGACACCGAGCGGCAGCAGACCATAGCCCTGGCCAGCCGTACGCTCAAGGCACTGGTGGCGCGCGACCTGTGGGACATGAGCGAATACTATCAAATCATATATGAAGCAGACCCTGTGTTGAACGAGGCACTCGACATACTACACGACAGCAGGCAATGGGCAAAGTGAGGACCATACTACATAGCAGCATCGCACGGGCAGTGGCTCTGGCAGCCATTGTCATCGTGCCAGCCATAGCTATGGACACTCCGGCCGCAGTCCTGCCCACCGGCCAGAAAGTGACCACCGACACTCTGCGCCGAGCCATACCGCGCATGGAGATGCCATCCATGCAGCAGCGCATCATGTCATCGGCACATCCGGTAACCATCACCCAGCAAGGACGGCGCCTGTGTGTATACAGCAGCTATAACCAGCTGCTGCCCATCTACCGTGCCGACGGAACGTTCTATCAGGCGTTCCACCTGTCGAAGGGCACCACCTGGATCAACGGTCTGCCGCGAGGCAAGTACATCATCAACAGCAAGCAATACACTATACTCTGAATGGGTAACGAGATAGACATAGAAGGTATCATCCGCTCCAAGGCCGGCAAGAAGGCACGGTGGATTCCGCATTTCGTCACCGAGTGGCTGAAGCGCTTCATCCATCAGGACTACATCAACGGCTACCTGCGGCAGGACCGCGAGGGTGTGGACTTCTGCGAGGGCGTGATAGAGCACCTGGGTGTGACGCTGCATCTGGAGGGCACAGAGCATCTGCCCGACGACGGTCGCGCCTACACCTTTGTGAGCAACCACCCTCTGGGAGCTATCGATGGCGTAGCGCTGGGCGGCATCCTTGGCCGCCACTACAACGGGAAGATCAAATATCTGGTCAACGACCTGCTGATGAACCTCAAGGGTCTGGTCCCGCTGTGCGTGCCCATCAACAAGTTCGGTTCGCAGAGCCGGGCATCAGCCGAGCTGGTGGAGCAGGCCTTTGCTGGCGAGAACCACATCATCATGTTCCCCGCCGGACTATGCTCCCGACTGATAGACGGCCAGATTCAGGACATAGCCTGGTCTAAGTCGTTCCTGCGGCGCAGCATACGTGCCAAGCGCGATGTGGTGCCCATTCACTTTGTAGGCCAGAACTCACCACGCTTCTATCGGGTGGCGTTGTGGTGCAAGCGCCTGCACTTGCCCAACTTCGCACAGGTGCTGCTGCCCGACGAGATGTATCGTGCACGAGGCCAGCACTACACCGTGCGCATCGGTGCGCCCATACCATATCAGACCTTCGACAACAGCCGTGCGCTCAACGATTGGGCCGCATGGGTGCGACAACAAGTATATAACCTATAATATATATGGAAGACATTATTGCTCCAGTATCGAAAGATGCCATCATGTCAGAGCTCACGCCAGACAAGCGTCTGCGCATGACCAACAAGAGCCACAACGAGATCTACATCGTCACCTGGCAGGATTCGCCAAACGTGGTGCGTGAGATAGGACGCCTGCGCGAGATAGCTTTCCGTGCAGCCGGCGGAGGCACCGGCATGTCCCTCGACCTCGACGAGTTCGACACTATGGAGCACCCCTATAAGCAGCTCATCGTGTGGAACCCCGAGGCTCAGGAGATACTGGGTGGCTATCGCTACCTGCTTGGCTCCGAGGTGCAGCTCGATGCGGCCGGCCAGCCCATCCTCGCTACCTCACACATGTTCCACTTCTCTGAACGCTTCATGCGCGACTTCATGCCCTACACCATCGAGCTGGGCCGCTCGTGGGTCACGCTGGAGTACCAGAGCTCGCGCGCCGGCACCAAGGGGCTGTTCGCACTGGACAACCTGTGGGACGGACTCGGCGCACTCACCGTGCTGATGCCCAATGTGCGCTACTTCTTCGGCAAGATGACCATGTACCCCAGCTACGACCGCTATGCCCGCGACATGATACTGTTCTTCCTGCAGAAGCACTTTGGCGACCCCGACCAGCTGATTATCCCCACCAAACCGCTACAGATTGAAGCCGAGCGCGACGAGCTGGCCAAGCTGTTCTGCAAGCCCAACTTCCGCGACGACTACCGCATACTGAACCGCGAAGTGCGCCGCTTGGGCTACAACATACCCCCGCTGGTCAATGCCTACATGGGGCTGTCGCCCACAATGCGTATGTTCGGCACAGCCATCAACTACGGTTTCGGAGATGTCGAGGAGACAGGCATACTCATAGCCGTCGACGAAATACTCGACGAGAAGCGAGTACGCCACATCGACAGCTTTGCCCGCGAGCATCCGGAGGCCATAGCGCCCACCAGCGGAGCCAACAAAGTTATCAGCTGAACAGTCCAACGTTGTTGGACACCTCTGTCCAACGTGTTAGACACATACGGCCATGCGGCTCATTCGTCAGCGTCGCCGCGATAGTACTGCTTTGCCGACCCCGTCTCGTAGGGTTTGTAAGGCTCGTAGTTGGAACGGTAGTCCGTCACGCCCGACGACGAGCTGCCGTAGTAATTGTTCTCATGCAGCTCATAGTCCGACGAGCTGATGGGCGAGTCAGAACCACCGGTAGTGCCGCCCTGCACATGTATCTCCTGGTGGAAGCGCCACTTATCCCTGTCGTTGCCCGGCATTGCATCGCAGCTCTGCATAAGCACAGCCGCAAGAGCCAAACCACAGAGAGCCCACCCCCAGCCCCTCACTGGGGAGGGGAGATGGAAAGGTGTGCAGGTATGGTGGTGCGATGGTGTGAGGTTATGAGATTGTGTTGTCATAGGTCGTGAGGTTATGGGATTATAACAATATGAGGTTATGGGATATAACAATATGAGGTTATGAGGTTATAACATGCAAGAGTGTACGTGTATACTCCATCACTTCGAACAGCTCGTCGATGGTGTCGGCACGCAGCATCTTGATGCGCGTTTGGCGGAAATCCGGGATACCCTTGAACAGCGGCGAGGCTGCCAGATGCCGCCTCACATGCCATATGCCGCGCCGCTCGTCAAGCCGCGCCACCGATTGCAACACCTGCTGCTTCAGCACATCCAGCTTCCAATCCACCGTCATCGGTTCAGCATGTAGCCCCGCGCCACTCGTCAATTGTCCATTGTCAATAGCCAATTCTCCATTTTCCGTTTTGCATTTTCCATCCCCCCTTAACTCCTCCTGTATCTCCCGGAATATCCACGGACGGCCGAATGTGGCACGCCCCACCATCACAGCATCCACGCCGTAGCGCTCGAAGGCCTCGCGTGCCTGCTCCGCTGTGGTGATGTCGCCGTTGCCTATGATTGGAATATGTATGCGCGGGTTGGCCTTCACCTCCCCTATCAGCGTCCAGTCGGCCTGCCCCGTGTACATCTGGCTACGCGTGCGCCCATGTATGGTCAGAGCCGATATGCCCTGGTCCTGCAGCTGCTCGGCCAGCTCGGTGATGATCAGATGCTCGCAGTCCCACCCCAGACGTGTCTTGACAGTCACAGGCACACGGTCGCCCACAGCCTCCACTACCGCCCTTGTGATGGCCAGCAGCTTAGGCACATTCTGCAGCATACCCGCGCCGGCACCCTTGCCCGCCACACGCTTTACCGGACAACCGAAGTTCAAGTCCAGCACATCCGGCGCTGCCTCAGCCACCACTATGCGCGCTGCCTCAGCCACATCCTCAGGCTCGCGCCCATATATCTGTATCGCCACAGGGCGCTCCTCCTCGCACACCTCCAGCTTCTTCAGGCTCTTGTTCACCATCCGCACCAGCGCCTCGGCAGCCACAAACTCGCTGTACACCATCGCCGCACCCATCTGCCTGCACAGCAGACGGAAACCTATGTCGGTCACATCCTCCATCGGAGCCAGCAACACAGGGCGCTCGCCTAAGTCAACATTGCCTATCTTCATATCCTTATAATAATCGCACGCGCGACTAGCTCCTGCTGATCGCAGGCTCTGCCGCACTTTCCACAGTCGGAAAGAGGCGAGAGTGCAGGGGTTGCAAGTCAAACACTATATAGTTGTAAATCAATTTAATATAACAGCTAAAATGCTCTTTTTTGCGGTGTTTTTGTCTCGATTCTGTCTCGGAACATGGAGGCCGCATCTGATTGTATCAGAGACATTTGCAACTTTGACACCTCAGCCATTAAATGGTTGTTTGTGTCCAGTAATTGGAAGTATGACTCGCGGAGTTTGCGTATTTCTTCGCGAGCATCGGCCAAATCTTGACGGTATGCTATGCACAATTCTTTATAATCTGGCGAGTCTGTTGCATTTGCAGCTGCATAGTCTTGGACTTCTAGTGTATCTTCCAAAACTGGACTGCCTTTTCCTGTAAGTATATATGCCACGTTAGCATTTGGATAAGCTTCAAGAATTCTGGTCAGGTCCTGTGTGTTGATTGAGTCACTCTTAATTTGAGCCAGAGAGTTCACCCAACCACCTGAGCGACCAATTGTTAAGCCAAATTGTCGCATTGATACACCAAGTGCCTTTCCTAGCATTTCAAGTCGTGATTTCATTACCTTTTCCTGCATACTATGAATGTTATTCTTGTTATTTACTTGGTTATGCCAAGAATGCTATATATATTTACAGCATCGTTGAAATGATTTCGCACAAATATACATATTTCTTTTGACATGAGTAAAAACATACGGTATTTCTTTCGCAATGGTTATGCTGCGACACCAGTATTCCTTCGTCGATGTAAGACTGTAATCTTATCCCGCCACTCAATTGCGGCCATGGGGGGAGGGTGTCGTTCATATTTCCTAAATTACTGCGGCAACGGCTGCGCTCGGAGGTAGGGCGCGTCGGAGTTCATAGCAGAACAAAAGCCTTGTTTCGTGAACTCACAAGGCTGATTTCCGCATTCTATGCGGGCTTGGCCTTTTCTCTAACATTCGTTAACACTTATGCAGAGTCTCATCCTCCCAAAAGCCCCCACGCTGCTTTCGGGGCGTTGAAAGCGGCGCGAAAAACACAACCATTCTGTATTGGCCAAACACCACTTCTGTATCGCTGAGGCGCATTCCAATACAAAAACGTTGCACAAAAGCAATCCAAAACGAAACAAAAATTACGCACTTTCCTCGCATGAATGTTAAAAACAAGTGCTTTGTAGCAAATTTGCTCCAATATGCTTTGTGCACTGGAGCAGAATTGCTACCTTTGCAGTGTCGGAAACGACAATAGTTCTTTTACACGATGAAAGGTAGCGAGTTAAAACGAATGCTACGCAAGGGCGGATGCTACTTCGTGGCACATGGTGCAAACCATGACTGGTGGAGCAATCCACAAGGTATTCGGACTCAGGTACCGAGACATGACACACAGGAAGTCGATAACAAGACTTGCCGCAGAATCATCAAGGCGCTCCTCGGTTAATCCGGAGAGCGCGTGTTGGACACCTATATCTATCAACGTTGTGAAAGAACTTTTTTCTGAAACAAGATAAAAAAAGCTACATAGCAATGAAAATCGTTGCGTCAGTAAGAAAAGCCAACAGCAGCAGCTATTCCTGTCTGGCGGATGTCATGGTCAGCAACTGCCTTCTTGCCGGCTATGGCAAGTCGGCAAGAGATGCCGTGGAGGACTTCTACGCCTCCTACCGTGAGCTGAGGGAAATGGACGGTGACACCGTTCCAGAAATAGAAGTGGAGCTGAAGTTTGATGTCGGGTCGCTGTTCAGCTATTTCTCTTTCCTGAACATCGAGGGACTGGCAGCCCACAGCGGTATCAGGCCATCAGCCATGCGACAGTATGCCAGCGGTGTGCGCAAGCCCAACGCGGAGCGGCTGCAGCAGATACAGCAGAACCTGCTCGAAATATCACAGGAAATACAGCGTGCCAGACTCTTTGCCTGACCGCTATCTTTCAATAATGTAAAGGAACTCTTTGAGCCGCCCGTCTGTGAAGATAGGCGGCTTGCCCCACTTGCTACATATGATTTTGGGAAATATGATATCACTAATATCACTAACCG
>CALEPV010000065.1 GCA_937910905.1 uncultured Prevotellaceae bacterium | reverse complement strand
ATCGCGGTGTCTCAATCGCTACACCGCGGTGCAAGACATGCTACACCGCGGTGCAGAGCCCTCTGCAGCGTGCTGCACAAAGTCATTTCTATATACAGAGGTACAATGCGCACATGCATGATGCAGGCGAGCCGCCTGCGCTCCCAGCGATTTATGGCATCGCAGCTCCGTATAGTTATACTACTGAAGCTATCTCTGGCTGGATTTGAGGTAAATATGCAAAAGGAATGCATAAGTCTTGCAGGGTCGAGTTTTATGTCGTTCCTTTGCACCGCGATTAGAAAACTCTTTATGTAATGGCATATACAGCACAAGACTTCAAGAAAGGGCAACCACGCTGGTGTCCGGGTTGCGGCGACCACTTCTTCCTGGCAAACCTGCACAAGGCACTGGCCAAGATAGGTGTAGAACCGCACAACATAGCAGTAATCAGCGGTATCGGGTGCAGCTCGCGGCTGCCACACTACATGGCGACCTACGGCATGAACACCATCCACGGCCGTGCGGCAGCCATAGCGACAGGCGCCAAGGTGGCCAACCCCGAGCTGTCTGTGTGGCAGGTGAGCGGCGACGGCGACGGCCTGGCCATCGGTGGTAACCACTTCATCCACGCCAACCGCCGCAACATAGACCTGAACATGATACTGCTGAACAACCGTATCTATGGTCTGACGAAGGGACAGTACTCGCCGACCTCGCCCCGCGGCTTCGTGTCGAAGTCGAGCCCTTACGGAACTGTTGAGGACCCGTTCCGTCCGGCAGAGCTGTGCTTCGGTGCTCGCGGCCACTTCTTCGCCCGCGCCGTGGCCACCGATGCCGCGGGTACCGTAGAGGTGCTGCAGGCTGCCCATCAGCACAAGGGTGCCTCGGTGTGCGAGATACTGCAGAACTGCGTGATCTTCAACAACGGCACACACGAGAGTGTGTACACTCCGGCGGGCCGCAAGAAGAATGCCATCTACGTGCGCCACGGAGAGAAACTGGTCTTCGGCGAGAACGCGGAGTTCGGCCTTGTGCAGGAGGGCTTCGGCCTGAAGGTGGTGGAGATAGGCAAGGACGGCATCACGCTGGATGACATTCTGGTGCACGATGCCCACTGCGAGGACAACACGCTGCAGCTGAAGCTGGCCCTGATGGGCGACGGCGACGGCTTCCCTGTAGCACTGGGCGTGATACGCGACGTGGAGGCTCCGACCTACAACGATGCTGTGGAGGCTCAGCTGGTCGAGGTGTCGGCACAGAAGAAGTACCACAACTTCGCCGAGCTGCTGGAGACCAACGATATTTGGGAAGTGAAGTGAAGAGTAAAGGTTAAAGGTTAAAGGTTAAAGGTTAAAGCTGGAGACCAACGATATTTGGGAAGTGAAGTGAAGAGTCCTACAGGAACAGCACACTTTCGGGCCCCATGTTGAACAGCAGGTCAACGATGCTGAGATTCGGGCAGAAGTGGGCGGTGCCTCCGAACATCTGATAATAGCTGCGCGGTGCATAGTCACGCACTACGGGCTGATTCTGCCGTGGATGGATGCTATACCGATAGTCGTCCATATCCACGGCATTCTTTATGTACTGCTGCGTGGGGCTGACGTCAGGCTGAATGTCCATCAGGGAGCAGACGAGCTGGCGCAGCTGCTCGTTGTAGTCCCACAGGAAGTCGTAGTGCTGGTGGTAGAACGGATGGAAATCGTCGGCATAGTACTCGAAGTAGGGCGTCTTGCCGTAGGCTGTGCGCAGTGCGTTCCAGTGGTGATGCTGCCAGTTGCCGTGGTCGCTGAGCCGCAGGTCGCGTATCGGACAGCCGCCTGCGGCAGGCTTCTCCACAGGTATCACCAGATCCTGCGGTCCGTGGGGCATCAGTATGCGGCAACGGTTGCGCCACGTCTGCTTCACATAGTGCTCGTGTTGCTCTATGGCGGTGTGCTGCGAGCGGTACATGACTGCATACCATTCGATGGGTGCGAGGTAGGCGGTGGAGAGAAGGGAGGTAGCGGTGCTGGTCATCACTCTGGCTCTTCAAGTCGTAGGGATGTGTCAGCGGGGATACTGTCGAAGGTCAGTACAGCTCTGGGCTGAGCGGTACTGTCCACAAGCAGGCTGTCGATAAGCAGGCTGTCGATAAGCAGGCTGTCGACTACGGCGGTATCCACAGGTGCATAGATGTCGTCATGCTCCAGTATGGCAGCTGCGGTAGAGAAGGTGTCTGTGAAGATGGTGTCGACGTCAGGCTGCGAGGAGCTGGGCGAGGCTGTACAGGCCACAAACATGCACAGCGCAAATATGAGTGATAGCATGGCCCCAAGTTGTCCACCCGTGGAAGACAGTATGCTGAGAGAACGGTCCTCGGCAGCTTCCATCTGTTCGCGCTCGCCTGGTCCCTTGTCGTTCTGTCCGCAGAGGTGCAGCACACCATGGATGATTACGCGATGTAGCTCGCTCTCGTAGGGCTGTTGCAGCCCCTCGGCATTGCTGCGCACGGTGTCGAGGCTGATGAAGATGTCGCCCGAGATGGGTGGATGAGCCGGCGTGTCGCTATAGTCGAAGGTGATGATGTCAGTATAGTAGTCGTGCTGCAGGAACTGGCGGTTCACGCGCAGTATCTCGGCATCGTCGGTGAAGATGTAGTTGATGTCGCCCACACCGCGGCCATAGCCGGCTGCTACACTGACTATCCACTGCCTGATACGCTCCTGATCTATCTGCGGCAGCTCTACATTGATGCTCTGGAATGTTATCACGTGGTTATTTGACAATTTTGTGGGAGGTGGGGAGGGGGGCAATACAGTGCTGGCAGTTGCCCAGCTCGCCGCGGAAGCGCTTGTCCACGAGGTGGTGCAGGCGGTCGCGCAGGGCTTCAAGGGTAATGTGGTTGATAACCTCTGTGGCAAAGGCCTGCTTCAGCAGTCGTCGGGCATCGTCCTCGCTGATACCACGCTGGCGCATGTAGAAGAGGGCATCATCATTGAGCTGACCTACGGTGGAGCCGTGAGAGCACTGCACGTCGTCAGCATATATCTCCAGCATGGGCTGGGTGTACATACGCGCCTCGCGGGTGCAGACGAGATTGGCATTGGTCTCATTCGAGACCGTCTGCTGCGCTCCTTTCTCCACGAGTATACGTCCTGCAAACGCGCCCACCGACTGGTCGTCAACCACGTACTTGTACAGCTCCTTACTCTCGCATTCGGAAGCATGATGGACAATGAGAGTGTTGTTCTCTATGTGCTGCTGCGCGTCGGCAATGGCGCAACCGTAGAGGTTAGCTGTAGCGTGAGGTGCAGAGAGGCGAACATCGGTCTGGTTGCGCGTCTCGCCGCAGGTGAGAGTGACGGCGTAGTGCGACAGCGTGCCTCCCTCTGCCACATCACCTTGCAGGTGGGCGAAGCGGTGACTCTTGGCGTGTGTTTCCTCCAGCTCATAAATCTCCACCTGCGCTCCGACGCCCACATAGACCTCGGTCACCTGCGTGGCCAGGAAGTCGATGTCGTCCTGCGCGTGGTCGCAGAAGAGCAGCTGTGCCTTGGCTCCAGCCTCAGCTATGATGAGCACGCGGCGGTTCATCATCAGCGGAACGGTGGAGCGTAGCACGTTGATGACCTGAACTGGTTTGACCATCTGCACTCCGGCAGGCACGTATATAAAAAGTCCGTTCTGGCAGAGCATGGTGTTCAGTGCCACTATGGCATCATCGCCCACTATGGCCAACTGAGCGTAGTGCTGCTCCACCAGCTCGCGATACGTGGTGCAGGCATCGGCCAGGCTCATCACCAGCACGCCTTCGGGCAGTTGTGTTCTGGGCTGTAGGTCGCTGCGGAAGCGGTCGTTCTCCATGAAGTACATGGATGTTGACAGCCCTGGCACGTTGCAGCGGAACAGGTCGCGCGCATTGATGCCAAACTTCAGGCGGCTGAGGTTCACGCCGTAGTTGGGCGCAAAGGCTGCCTCGACGTCAGTGTAGCGGTAGCGCTCCACCTTCTTGGATGGAAACCCTCCATGTGCCAATGCCTCGCGTGCCGCATCGCGGTGAGCGTTCATTGGCTCTAAGCCATCAGCACAGAGCAACGCACGGTTGGAGTCAAAGATGTCAAGGTATTGGGTAGCAGCAGCCCCCGCACAGGCAGACCCACCGCCTGCCCTCCCTTTGAGGGGGGGAGCAGTATGCGTTTGACTGATTGTATTCTCGTTATTCATTTATCTAAAGATAGCTCTTCTTGAAAGGCGACCACTCCCTCTATTCAATCCAGTCAAATCCTCGGTTCTCGATTTCCGCAGCCAGCTGTGGCCCGCCAGTCTTGACTATGTGGCCCTGACGCAGCACATGCACCACGTCGGGACGGATATAGTCGAGCAGACGCTGGTAGTGGGTGATGACCATAGCTGATGTCTCTGGCTTGCGCAGCTTGTTGAAGCCCTCGGCCACGATGCGCAGAGCATCGACATCGAGCCCTGAGTCGGTCTCGTCGAGAATGCAGAACGTAGGTTCAAGCACCGCCATCTGGAATATCTCGTTACGCTTGCGCTCGCCGCCGCTGAAGCCCTCGTTGACGGACCGGTTGGTGAGCTTGCTGTCCAGCTCCACCAGCTTGCGGCGCTCACGCACCATCTGCAGGAACTCGTTGCCCTTCATAGGCTCAAGCCCCAGATGCTCACGACGTGCGGCTACAGCAACCTTGAGGAAGTTCATCATCGACACGCCCGGTATCTCCACAGGCTGCTGGAACGACAGGAACACCCCTTCGCGGGCGCGCTCCTCAGGCTTCATGGCCAGCAGGTCACGACCGTTGAACGTTACGGTGCCCTCTGTCACGGTGTATGCCGGATTTCCCACCAGCACGTTGCTCAGTGTGCTCTTGCCCGCACCATTCTGCCCCATCAGGGCATGTATCTCGCCATCGTTGATGGTCAGGTCAATGCCTTTAAGTATCTCCTTGTCGCCCACAGTGGCGTGCAGGTTGTGTATCTCTAACATCTATCCTTTAATTAATGTTGATCTGAGACATGTGTTATCTGCTTGTCATTTCCGCCCGAAGTCAGCAGGCACTTCGCCCCACAGCTCTGTCTCCCACTTCAGCAGCGGCACGGTGATGGCGTTCTCGCGCAGCCACTTCTCAGCGCGGGCTATGAGCTGGAACAGCGGTTCGGTCTGCGGGGTGCGGACAAGCGTGGTCTTGCACTTCTTCTTCTGCACCCAGATGAGTGCTGTGCGGCTGTCGCTATACACAGGCATCGACAGCCCCTTCTGCTTGAGCAGCGCCAGCGCATGCACTATGGCCAGGAATTCGCCTATATTGTTCGTGCCGTGCACAGGACCGAAGTGAAACACCTCCTTGCCCGACGGCAGATGCACCCCACGGTACTCCATCGGGCCTGGATTGCCACTACATGCAGCATCTACGCAAAGAGCCTCCCTAAACTTCATAACCTTACATCCTCTCCGGCACCTCAATACCGAGCAATCCCATGCCGAGCTTGATGACCTTGGCTACGGCGGCACTGAGCATGAGGCGCATGTTGCGCAGAGCCTCGTTCTCCTCGCGCAGGATTGGGAAGTCGTGGTAGAAGGTGTTGTAGTCCTTGGCCAGGTCGTAGCAGTAGTTGGCTATGACGCTCACATTGTAGTCGGTGCCTGCCTGACGCACGGCAGTGCCGAAGGCGGCAAGACGCTGGACGAGCTGGATTTCCTTGTCGTTTAATTGACTTTTGGCAATTGACCTTTGACAATTGTCCCCTTGCCCATTATCCGTTGCCTTCCGCAGTATGCTGCGGATACGTGCATAAGTGTACTGGATGAACGGACCAGTGTTGCCGTTGAAGTCGATGCTCTCCTCGGGGTTGAAGAGCATGTTCTTGCGTGCATCAACCTTGAGGATGAAGTACTTCAGTGCACCAAGGCCCACGATGCGGGCTATCTCGGCGGCCTCCGGCTCGGTGAGGTTGGTGAGCTTAGCCGTCTTGTCCTTGCTCATCTCGCGCGCATCGGCAATCATTGTGGCTATGAGGTCGTCGGCATCAACCACTGTGCCCTCGCGGCTCTTCATCTTGCCGTTGGGCAGCTCCACCATGCCGTAGGAGAAGTGCACGAGGTCCTTGCCCCACTTGAAGCCCAGCTTGTCGAGCAGTATGCTAAGCACCTGGAAGTGGTAGTTCTGCTCATTGCCCACCACGTATATCATCTTGTCTATCGGATAGTCCTCGTAGCGCAGCTTGGCTGTGCCTATGTCCTGAGTCATGTAGACGCTGGTGCCGTCGGCACGGAGCAGCAGCTTCTCATCCAGGCCCTCAGCGGTGAGGTCGGCCCACACGCTGCCGTCGGCGCGGCGGTAGAACAGCCCCTTGTCCAGGCCCTCCATCACCTTGCTTTTGCCTTCGAGGTAGGTCTGGCTCTCATAGTATATCTTGTCGAAGCCCACGCCCAGTGCCTTGTAGGTCTCGTCGAAGCCGGCATATACCCACTCGTTCATGCGCTGCCAGAGGGCACGCACTTCCTTGTCACCCTGCTCCCACCTGACGAGCATGTCGTGTGCCTCCTTGATGAGCGGAGCCTCCTGCTTGGCCTTCTCCTCGGCTTCCTCTGCGGACAAACCGCTGAGCACAAGCTGTTCCTTCAGCTGACTTACCTCCTCGCGGTAGTGCTTGTCGAATGCCACGTAGTAGTCGCCTATCAGGTGGTCGCCCTTCTTGCCGCTCGACTCTGGTGTCTCGCCGTTGCCCCACTTGAGCCATGCCAGCATGGACTTGCAGATGTGTATGCCTCGGTCGTTCACTATGTTGGTACGTACCACACGGTTGCCATTGGCCTCCATCACCCGCGACAGCGCCCAACCCAGCAGGTTGTTGCGCACGTGGCCCAGGTGCAGGGGCTTGTTGGTGTTGGGGCTGGAGTACTCAATCATCACCAGCGGCGATTCTTCTGTAACCGGCTTGAGGCCGTAGTTCTCGTCGGCATTGATGTCGGCCAGGAGCTGTAGCCAGCACTGGTCGGCTATGGTGAGGTTCAGGAAACCCTTGATGACGTTGTACTTCGACACCACCTCGGGCAGTTGCTCCACGAGGTATATGCCTATCTCCTCGGCCGTCTGCTCCGGCTTCTTCTTGCTTATCTTTAGGAAGGGGAACACCACAAGTGTCAGGTGTCCCTCAAACTCCTTCTTCGTTGTGCTCAGCTGCACCTGCTGCTGCGTGACCTCGGCACCGTACAGTGCCTTGATGGCTGCGATGACAGCCTCCGTCAAACGTTGTTCAATCTGCATTGTGTTTCTATATATAACGTGTTATTCTGGCTGCAAAGGTACGCCATCTTTGCAACACAGACAATTTATTGCGCAAGAGAGTGGCACTCAGCGGCCTGTGATGATGCTCTTGATATTGTCGAGCTTCTGTAGGGCCTGCATAGGTGTGAGGTTGTTTATGTCGAGGCCCAGTATCTCATCGCGCACCTGCTTCAACACAGGGTCGTCGAGCTGGAAGAACGACATCTGCATCTGCTCCGTCGTGGGCAGGTTGCCTATGGTGTTGCCGCGACCCAGCCCCTCGCGGTCGGCGCTGGCTTCGAGCTGCTTGAGTATCACCTCGGCGCGCCGCACGATGTCCTTGGGCATACCGGCTAGGCGTGCCACATGTATGCCGAAGGAATGCTCCGAGCCGCCTGGCTCCAGCTTGCGCACGAAGATGATCTTGCCCCGCACTTCGCGTACCGACACATTGTAGTTGCGTATGCGGTCGAAGTGCTGTGCCATCTCGTTCAGCTCATGGTAGTGTGTGGCGAAGAGAGTGCGGGCATGTGCCGTGGGGTTCTGGTGGATGTACTCCACAATGGCCCACGCTATGCTGATGCCGTCGTAGGTCGATGTGCCTCGTCCCAGCTCGTCGAAGAGCACCAGCGAGCGCTTCGACAGATTGTTCAGTATGTTGGCCGCCTCGTTCATCTCCACCATGAATGTACTCTCACCCAGACTGATATTGTCCGATGCACCCACGCGTGTGAACACCTTGTCCACATATCCTATGTGTGCCCGCTGTGCCGGCACGAAACACCCCATCTGTGCCATCAGCGTGATGAGCGCCGTCTGGCGCAGCAGCGCACTCTTACCAGCCATGTTGGGACCGGTGATTATCAGTATCTGCTCCTGCTCAGTGTCTATGCGCACATCGTTGGGCACATAGCGCTCGCCTATAGGCATCTGGCTCTCTATCACAGGGTGACGGCCCTGGTGTATCTCCAGCTCTGTGCTGTCGTCCACTGTCGGACGGACATAGTTGTGCTCCACAGCCGCTACGGCGAAAGATAGCAGGCAGTCGAGCTGTGCCAGCAGCTGGGCATCGCACTGCAGGTCGGGCAGGTAGTCGGTGGCTGCTGTGACGAGCTCTTGGAACAGGTGTGCCTCAAGGCTCAGTATGCGGTCCTCGGCACCCAGTATCTTCTCCTCGTACTGTTTCAACTCGTCGGTGATGTAGCGCTCGGCTCCCACCAGCGTCTGCTTTCTGACCCATGTGGCTGGCACGCGGTCGCGATAGGTGTTGCGCACCTCAAGGTAGTAGCCGAACACATTGTTGTAGGCCACCTTAAGGCTCTGTATGCCTGTGGCCTCAGCTTCGCGCCGCTGCAGCTCCAGCAGGTAGCCCTTGCCGTTGTGCGCTATCTGTCGAAGCTCGTCGAGCTCGGCACTCACGCCGGCGGCTATCACATTGCCTTTCTGCACGAGCAGCGGAGGGTCGGACTGCAGGTCGTGGCTGATGCGGTCGTGCAGCGCTGTGCACTCTCTGAGCCTCTTGCCCGCCTGCCGCAACGTGGCATCCTCGGTCAGCAGCAGCGTGCTCTTGATGTGCAACACCGCTTGCAGCGCCACTCGCAGCTGCACCATGTCGCGCGGTGTGACACGCCCCACAGCTACCTTGCCCGTGATGCGTTCCAGGTCGCCTATCAGCCGCAACTCGCGCAGCAGCCGCTCGCGCAGGTCGGCATCGCCGTGCAGATGGTCCACTACGTCCAGACGCTGGTTGATGGCCTTGCAGTCGAGCAGCGGGAACAGCATCCAGCGGCGCAGCATACGCGCACCCATCGGCGTGGCCGTACGGTCCAGCACCGACAGCAGCGACATGCCTCCATCGTTCATGGGCTGCACCAGCTCCAGGGCACGCACGGTGAACTTGTCCAGTCTCACGTACCGGCTTTCCTCGATGCGACGTATGCTGGTGATGTGCTGCAGCTGTGTGTGCTGCGTCATGGCCAGATAGTGCAATATGGCTCCGGCCGCTATGATGCCCGACTTCAGGTGTTCTATGCCGTAGCCCTTGAGGTTGCGCACGGCGAAGTGCGTCAGCAGCTTGTCGTTGGCCGTCTGTGTGGTGAACACCCAGTCGTCCAGCTCGAATGTTATGTACTTGCTGCCGAACATGCCCTCGAAGCGCGACTTCATGCCGCGCTCGAACAGCACCTCCTTGGGTGCGAAGTTGGACAGCAGCTTGTCCACCTGGTCGGCATTACCCTCGGCCACCAGCCACTCGCCGGTGCTGATATCCAGGAAGCTCACTCCGATGTGCTGCTCATCGGTGTGCAGGTCGATGGCTGCCAGGAAGTTGTTCTCGCGGTGGTTCAGCACAGCATCGGTCATAGCCACGCCTGGTGTCACCAGCTCGGTGATGCCGCGCTTCACCAGCTTCTTCGTCAGCTTGGGGTCCTCCAGCTGGTCGCATATGGCCACACGCTTACCGGCCCTGACCAGCCGAGGCAGATAGGTGTCGAGTGCATGGTAGGGGAATCCCGCCATAGCCGTAGCCTCACCCTGCTTGCCATTGTTGCGCTTCGTCAGGGTGATGCCCAGTATCTCGGCAGCCACGACTGCATCGCTGTCGTAGGTCTCATAGAAGTCGCCGCACCTAAACAGCAGCAACGCATCGGGATGCTTTGCCTTCAGGTCGTAGAACTGCTTCATCATCGGGGTGATATCTGCCATAGGTTCGTGTCTGATTGAGTACGGTCTGTTTTGTAGTGTGCAAAGGTACGCTTTATTTCACAATTCTCAATTCATAATTCACAATTCATAATTATTGCCTACCTTTGCCACGCAATAATCAGTCATACATCTATTCATCTCAATGCGAATACTCGTCACAGGAGCATCAGGCTTCATAGGTAGCTTCATCATAGAGGAAGGCCTGCGCCAGGGTCACGAGATGTGGGCCGGCATGAGGCGCAGCAGCAGCAGGCAGTACCTGACCGACGAACGCACACGCTTCGCCGAGCTAGACCTCTCCAGCACCGAACGCTTGCGCAGCCAGCTGTCAGCGCTGCGCCAACAGATGGGAGGCACATGGGACTGCATCGTACATGCTGCCGGCGCCACCAAGAGCCTGAAGCGCGAGGGCTTCTTCCGTACCAACACCGACGGTACGCGACATCTGATAGAGGCCCTGCGGGCTGAGCAGATGTTGCCAGCCCGCTTCATCTTCGTCAGCTCGCTGAGCATCTTCGGCGCTATCCGCGAACAGGACTACACACCAATACTCGACACCGACACCCCGCAACCCAACACCGCCTACGGCGAGAGCAAGCTCGCTGCCGAGCAGTACCTACGCCAGCAGGAGGACATCAACTGGGTGATACTTCGTCCGACGGGGGTCTATGGCCCTCGCGAGCGCGACTACTTCCTGATGGCCAAGAGCATCAAGCAGCACGTGGACTTCGCCGTAGGCTACCGCCGCCAGGAGATAACCTTCGTCTACGTGCGCGATGTCGTGCAGGCCGTATTCCTTGCTTCCGAGCACACCGACGTGCAGCATCAGGCATTCTTCCTGTCCGACGGGCAGAGCTACAGCAGCCGTGCATTCTCCGACCTGCTGCAGCGCGAGATGGGCGCCCCCTGGGTGATACACATCAAGGCACCGCTGTGGTTCCTGCGCGCCGTGTGTGCCGTCAATGGCACCGTAATGCGCTGGTTGGGCAAGCTCACTACACTCAACATGGACAAGTACCACATACTGGCCCAGCGCAACTGGAACTGCGACATCACTCCCGCACGCCAGCAGCTAGGCTATGAACCTGAGTGGCCGCTGGAGCGCGGCGTACCCGAAACCGTAGCATGGTACAAGCAGGCAGGATGGCTGTAAAACTCTTATACATCGAGCGCCTGGCAGTCTGCTACTGCCTCTTCACGCTACTGCTGATGGCCATCCTCTGGCCCTCGCTCATGCACCCTGCCCAGATGCTTATCATGCGCGTGCAGTGGCTGCTCATCACAGCTGGTGTCATCGCCGCAAGCTGGATGCTGGACCGCCGCACCCCGCACCTGCGCCCTTGGACCGTACTGGCCCGCGTGGCAACACAGCTCGTGTGGCTTGGACAGTGGTACCCGGACACCTACGAGCTGAACTGCTCATTCTCCAATCTCGACCACATCTTCGCCTCGTGGGAACACACGCTCTTCGGTTGCCAGCCCTCCATAGAGTTCAGCCAGGCGCTACCTGGTGCGCTGTGGAGCGAAGCCTTCAACCTGGGCTATTTCAGCTACTTCCCCTTGATGCTGGTGCTCACTCTGGCACTATTCATCAAGGCCTTGCGCAGCTATGACGACACCCGCCAGCTGCAACGGCTCACAGCCATACTGATGTGCTCATTCATCATCTACTACATCATCTATATCTTCGTGCCTGTAGCCGGACCGCAGTTCTACTTCTGTGCCGTCGGCGTGGAGCAGATACAGCAAGGACACTACCCCGCGCTGGGACACTACTTCGCCACCCACACTGACATGCTGCCCAAGCCCGGATGGACCGATGGCCCGTTCCACCACCTCGTGGCTACAGCCCAAGCCGCCGGCGAGCGCCCCACAGCCGCCTTCCCGTCGTCGCACATCGGCGTAGCTACCATCATGCTGCAGCTTGTCCGCCGCTCCGTGCCGCGCCTGCTCTGGCTCTTTGTACCACTCTGGACCCTGCTCTGCTGCGCCACCGTATACATCCAAGCCCACTACCTCGTCGACGCCATAGCCGGCCTCATCACCGCCCCCATTGTCTACTGCCTCGCCTCCCGCATCGTGCGGTAGCGCGTCTGTCCACAAACAACACCGCGTCGATGGTTGCTGTCTAACACGTTGGACACACAGGTATACCGCCATCCACTCCCCTGTTGGTGCCTACAGAAAGAGATTGCCTCCCCGCTGGCGTGGCGAGAAGGCAATAGGATATAGCACTAAAGCTAAGGGATGCAGCAATAACGCCTGCGAATGGAGATTGTCCCCTACTCGGCTATCACCGTGAACTCTGCTCCACTGGCGAAGTCCTGTCCGTCCTGCGAGGACAGGGCTGTGAAGCGCAAGTAGCGGGCACGTACCGGGGTGCTGAGCGTAACGCGCTGCAGCGAGCTGTTACGCTGGAACTCGCCCTCAGCCACTGGCTCTGACCATGTCTGGGCATCGTCGCTGACCTGTATGCGGTAGCCCTTCACGTTGCCATTGGTGCCGCTCTGACGAGGCAGGTAGGTGAAGCCCTTGATGAGCTTCGTGCTGCTCAGGTCGAAGTCCACGGTGTGCGGGTACTTCGTAACGGTCACGCCGTATGCTGTGTGCCAGATGGTCTCGGGGTTGCCGTCGGTCAGGTGCGAGGCATTGCCCTCGCCAGGCTCCTCACTGCTGGTGGCAATGACGGTCACAGGTACGGACTCTATGCGGTCGAAGGTGCGGCTTATCACGATGTCAGGATTGTTGGTATGCCATACATATATGGTGCCGCCCTCACGCATGTTGATAGTCTCAACGCCGGCATAGTTTTTTGCTGCATTGCGCATCTGCCTTGCGCTGTATGGACGACTGCCAAGCGGCTGAATGGCATACATTATTCTTATATCATCAAACACATCGTTCACTCTGCTGAAGCTATTCTCATAGCAGATGATGTCCACGTTGCCATTAGGGTCGCGTGTAATCTCCAGAGGCTGGTCGCCAAGAGCAGATACAAAGCTGTTGGCCTGTGCTACGGCCTGCGGATCGGCTGTTGCCGTAGGACGGATGAAGAAACTGAACAGTGTGGCTCCTGCCTTGGCACGGTCGGGTTCCAGCGGGCCGCCCTGTCCGCAGCTGGCACCGCCCAGACCTGTCACCTTGTCATCGAGGTGGATGTACACGTGGTCGCTTTCTGGCAGTTCATTGGGGTGTGGTGCTGTGGTGAGCTGGAGGTCACTCCAGGGCAGCACGGATGTGGACATTGAGCCCGTCAATGCTCCGAACACAAGTCCGTGGCCTGTAGCATCTGTGAGTGCCAGCCACTGCACCTCCTCGCGGTTTGCCATATCCTGCGGCTTGGGGAAGGCCACGAACTGATCGGCGACAGTAGTCTCATATACGGCGCGGAACATACCGCTCTTGCGGTCGGCGTAGTTGTTCTGCGGACCACAGCCCCAGTAGCTCATCTTGGAGCCCTCGGCCTCGAAGCGCGTGGGCATCTGCAGGGCGAAGCCCAGGCGCGGCAGCACGAGCTTCGGGTCTCTGCCCGTGATGGCGCTCTCGCACTCTATGGTGCCGTCGGGATAGACTGTCCACACGATGTTGGAGTGGAAGGAGAATGCAGCTGGCTCGCCGCTGTCGACGATGGTGAACCGTCCGCTGCTGCCACCTTGTATCTGCGACTTAGTGCCTTGGCTCTCCACGATGTAGTTCATCACCACAGCTCCGTCGTTGCGGGTGTAGCTGTTGTGCGATAGCACTTTGTGCTGAAGGTTGTGCAGGCCGTTCTGATACCACGACTGATAGAACCAGTTGTCGTTATCCACAGGAGCGCGCAGGGCATCGATGACCGGGCCGCAGCCAGGCTCAATCATGGTCTCATCGCCGTAGGTGAGTGAGTAGATGGTGCCTCGTGCGTTGTCGAATGTGGCAGTGAACGAGGAAGTGGTGAGGGTTGTGAGGGGGCCGCTGGTATTTGTGGCTATAGCAGCGGACGAACCGCTGCCAACTAAACTGCTTGCGGTGTATATTGGCTGGACATCGCCAGCACCCCAGAGGTGAACCTGCTCGGCCATCTGGACATAGCCCTTCTTGGCCCAGGGCATGTCTGCGTTCAGCGGGAACTCCACGCGCAGGTCGTAGGTGTGGGCATCGGGCTCCTCGCCATCGTCGAAGCGGATGGGAACGGCTATCGGGGTTGTCTGGCGCGGTGCAATAGGAACCATGCCAGGAATCGCGGAGCGGCCTATCTCGAAGCCGTCGCGCATCACTGCGACGCTGATATCGACGTAGTCAAGTGGGATGAAGTAGTTCTTGTTGGTGACATTGAAGCGTACCATGTAGCACTTGTCGCTGTTGAGGCTCAGTGTCCAGATGCTGTCCAGCTCCACGCCCACGTTCTGATAGACGTGCTTCACGTCGAAGTACTCTGGCTTAGGCGACAGGTCGGGCAGCATGATGCCGTTCATGCAGAACATACCATCGTTGGGCAGGTCGCCGAAGTCGCCACCATAATTATATTGTACAATTTGACCATTTACAATTAGACGATTTGGCTGCACTGCTTGTGATTGGTCCAATCGCAAATTGTCCAATTGCCCAATAGCAATGGCCTGATCTACCCAATCCCATATTGCGCCGCCGCAGACGTAGTTGCTCGACTCGATGGCCTTCCAGAAATCGATGAGGTTGCCGCCCGCATTGCCCATAGAGTGGGCGTACTCTGAGATATGGAACGGGTACTTAGGCCCTTGGCCACCACCAGCTGCGAACTGCACCCAGCCCACGGATGGGTACTGGTTGGAACCCATATCCACGATGTCGTTGTTGCGCTCGTACTGCACCGGGCGCGAGGTGTCGAACTGCTTGATGGCCTCGTATGCAGCCACGAAGTTGTTGCCTGGGCCGGCCTCGTTGCCAAGACTCCATATCACGATGCTGGGCGCATTCACGTGCGCGCGTACCATTTCCATATTACGTGCCACGTGGGCGGCGCGCCACTCCACGGGGTGCGAGATGGATGCATCGCCGTAGTAGTACTCGTGGCTCTCGATGTTAGCCTCGTCCTCAAGGTAGATACCGTACTTGTCGCAGAGGTAGTACCAGTAGGGGTCGTTGGCGTAGTGCGAGTTGCGCACATGGTTGATGTTGCCCTGCCGCATAAGGAACACCTCTTGCTGCATCTGCTCGCGGGTAATGGCATGACCGCGCCAAGGGTTGGTCTCGTGGCGGTTCACTCCCTTGAGCTTCACGGGCTTGTTGTTCACGTAGAAGTAGCGGCCGGCCTTGCCGAACTCATCGTCCTCGGCCCGCGTGTCGCGTATCTCAACGGTGCGGAAGCCGAAGTAGGTGCTGCGCAGGTCGAGTGTACAGCCTTTCTTGTCCTTCAGCTCAGCAGTCAGCACGTAGCGGTTGGGCTGCTCGGCACTCCAGAGAGCTATGTCGTGAATCTCGGTCGATACAGGTACGCTTGGTACCGTCTGGAATACCAGTACAGGCTCAGCTGCCACCTCGTCGGTGTAGAGCTTCACGGGCCATACCTTGTATTCAATGGTCATGCCCTTCTGCTTCTTGAGTGGTACCGTATTGATGTCGAGTGCAGGCTCTATCCTTATCTCGGCATCAGCCTTGTCCGTGCCTTTGGCTGTGAGGCTGGTGGTGCGTACGATAAGGTCTGAGATATGCACCTCGGCCTCCGCTGTGAGATAGACCGAGCGGATGATACCCGGCAGACGGAACATGTCCTGCGCCTCGAGGAACGAGCCGTCGCTGTTGCGATAGACCTCAACGGCCAGCACCTGCTCCGCAGCCTTGCTATCAATATAAGGTGTGATGTCGAAGGATGCTGTGTTGCGTGAGTTCTTGGAGAAGCCCACGTAGTGGCCGTTCACCCAGAGATAGAAGAAAGAGTCCACGCCGTCAAAGTTGATTATCACGCGGCGACCCTTCCACGACTGCGGCACAGTGAACGTGCGACGGTAGGAGCCAACCTCGTTGGGGTACTCGTTGACAGTCCAGTTGGGGTTCGTGGGCTTGCGCATCACGCCTCCGCGCCAGTCGTCCACGGCTACAGTGTGCTGGAATATCACTTTCTGGTTTGTGTAGATGGGGATACCGTAAGCCCCCCATTGTCCCCTGGTGGAGGGAGTTTGTTGACTGGCTGCGAGGGCTAATCCCTGCACGTTCCAGCAACCAGGCACAGCTATATCGTCCCATGCTGAGCAGTCGTAGCCCACCTCGTAGAACGTCTGTGGGCGGTCGCTGGGCTGGCGGCACCAGTTGAACTTCCACGTGCCGTCGAGCGAAAGCCAGTATTCGCTGTGCTCCGGCAGCACCTGCACGGCCTGCTGTATGGACTCGAAGCTGAACGTCCAGGCCCGCGGCTGCAGCTTGTTCAGCGCCAGCTTCTCTGGCGACTGCCATTCGTCGCCCACAGGAGCCGCAGGAGCTTCCTCATAGGCGAAGCCCTCAAGCTGCGGCTGCGGATTGCTGACTGTTACGGTTTGTGCATTAGCCGCAAGCGCAAATGCTGCTACGGCTACAGAGAGACAAAGGTTTCTCATAGCAATGTCAGTTAGTTAGGTTTGCACGGCAAAAATAGCTTTATTCTGATTCACACGCAATTTTTCCACGCAAATCATTATACACATTGCACATAATACCCATACACGCACGCTTGAATGTTGCACCGCGGTGCAGGCATCGTTGCACCACGGTGCAGCAATAGTTGGAGCACGGTGCAAGTGCTGTTGCACCGCGGTGCAACTTTTCGCCTTACTACGGTGGGGTTTTGCTTAGTGATGGTTAAACCCAAATCGGTCATTAGACCAACTATTCGTTATAATATTATTGCTGTCCGCTAAAAGTTTTTTTGCAGGATAAAAATTAGGCTGAATCCC
>CALEPV010000064.1 GCA_937910905.1 uncultured Prevotellaceae bacterium | reverse complement strand
GAGGGATTCAGCCTAATTTTTATCCTGCAAAAAAACTTTTAGCGGACAGCAATATATAGAAATTGGTCTAATGTCCGATTTGGGTTTAGGGAAACTCCCCCTAGGGTTTAGGTTTTTCCCCTTGACGGGCCTCTGTATTTGCCATACCTTTGCAGCATCAAAACAAAGAGAACTCACAATTCATAATTCACTATTAAAACCATATGCCTTATGAAAAAGATGCTACTTACCCTCATGTTGAGCTTCAGCTCCATGTTTGCCCTCAACGCTATGAGCTACGAGGAGGCACGTCAACAAGCTCTCTTCCTCACGGATAAGATGGCCTACGAACTCAACCTCAATCAGGAGCAGTACGAGTACTGCTACGAGATCAACCTGGACTATCTGCTGGGGGTGGTGACAGCCGACGATGTATACGGTCCCTACCTGCAGTATCGCAACGCCGACCTGCGCAGCATTCTCTACGACTGGCAGTACTCACTGTTTGTGGCTACCGACTACTTCTTCCACCCGCTGGCTTGGTATAGCGGTGCTTGGACCTTCCCTATCTATCGTCACTATAACTACGGATACTATTACTACGCGCATCCTGGAGTTTACCTGAGCTACCGCGGCGGACACGGAAGGTTCCATCACCCAGGCGGCTACTACGGCGCTCGTCGTCCGCACTGGAACGGAGGCTTACGCGGTTCACACAGAGGCGGCTACGGCCCGCAGGGGCCCCGTCCAAGCAACTACGGCGGACGTACCTACCACTACAATGGCGGCGGCAATAATCGTCCCAGCAGCGGCGGTGCTCACCCAGGCACGGGCAATAATCGTCCCAGCGGAGGCGGCAGCTACAACGGCGGCAACAACCGTCCCAGCAGCGGCTACTCCCAGCCCTCAGCCGGAAGCCGTAGCGGAAGTGCTCAGCCCGGAGGCGGACAGAGCTACAGCGGTCGCAGTCGCGGCAGTTCGTCCTACTCGCACCCTAGCTCCACCCGCTCGACAGGCGGCAGCAACTACCGCGGAACAACTACCCGCAGCAGCGGAGGTGGCAGTCGCAGCAGTGGCGGTTCGCGCGGCGGCAATGGTGGCGGTGGACGCAGAGGAAGATAAATTGACAATTGAGAATTGACAATTGGGATTTAAGCAATATGAGCTGGCGCGATGGCACGGGGTTGTCATCGCGCCAGAGTCGTTTGTGTCAGGTTATGTCGCGCACGACCAATTGTTAAACTAGCTTAATGTCTGAGGTAAGTCGCTTGCGATATAAATCTATTGCCATACCTTTGCAGCAAACTTTTCAAACAATCGAAACCAAAAAGAGATTATAACATCTAAAAGGACGAATAAAGCGAAAATGATTTTAGTGTTTTCCGCGTCTTTCGATGTAGTTATATAGAAGCGTTGAAACGATGAAACTTTCAATTCTGAACTTTCAGCTCTCAACTCTCAACTGACAACAAACTATAAACTTTAAACTATAACCATAAAACATTACAACACAATGGCAAAGATTTACGATTTCAAGGCTCAAACGAGCAGAGGACAGGAGTTGGACTTCAAGCAGTTCGAAGGCAAGGTGCTGCTGATAGTGAACACAGCCAGCAAGTGCGGATTCACACCCCAGTTCGCAGGACTGGAGGAGCTGAACCAGAAGTACAAGGACCGCGGGCTGGTAATAATAGGCTTCCCCTGCAACCAGTTCAAGGAGCAGGACCCAGGCAGCGACAGCGAGATAGAGGGCTTCTGCCAGCTGAACTACGGCGTGACATTCCAGATAATGAAGAAGACCGACGTGAACGGCGAAGCCGCAGAGCCCATCTTCGAGTACCTGAAGGCTGAAGCTCCCACCGAGGAGTACAAGGGTCTGAAAGCCAAGGCTACACACGCGCTGCTGAAGAAGCTGAGCACCACCGCCAAGAAGGACGGCGACATCTTGTGGAACTTCACCAAGTTCCTGATCTCGAAGGACGGCGAAACCATCAAGCGCTATGCGCCCACAACAGAGCCAAAGGACTTCGAGAAGGACGTGGAAGCAATGCTGGGATAAGACAAAAGTGGAAAGTGGAAATTGACACTTGACACTTGACAATTGACAATGCATCATGGGCAATTATGGCTCACACAGAACTGCTTTTAGATAATCAGATTTGCTTCCGGCTCTACACGGCTGCCCGGCTCATCACACAGGCATACACGCCGATGCTGACTGAGCTGGGCATCACCTATCCGCAGTATCTGGTGCTGATGGTGCTTTGGGAGAAGGACACACAGCCGGTGAACGACATAGCCCACCGCCTGCTACTGGAGACCAACACAGTCACTCCCCTACTCCAGCGCATGGAGAAGCAGGAGCTCATCTGCCGCAGGAAAGGCGAGAAAGACAAGCGGCACCAGATAGTGAGCCTCACGCAGAAAGGCCGCGAGATGGAGGAACAGGCCTACCGGCTGATACCGGCAGGCATGGGCCAGCAGCTTGCGGCCTGTCCGTTACGTATGGAGGACTACCAGCGGCTGGCTGGAGAACTGGATGCACTAATAGAATCATTGAAACACTGAATTTTTACCATGAAAAGACTACTTACTTGCTTACTTGCAACCGTATGTACTCTGGGCATATCTGCACAGGGCATCTACGACATCACAGTGAAGGACGAGGCAGGACGCGACGTGTCGCTGTCGGAGTACAGAGGCAAGGTGCTACTGATAGTGAACACCGCCACCCGATGCGGATTCACGCCGCAGTACACCGAGCTGGAAGCCCTGTACGAGAAGTACCATGATGCAGGATTGGAGATACTGGACTTCCCCTGCAACCAGTTCGGCCAGCAGGCCCCTGGCACGATACAGGAGATACACCAGTTCTGCACTGCCAACTACAGCATACGCTTTCCGCAGTTCGACAAGATTGACGTGAACGGAGCAGACGAGTCGCCGCTGTACACCTACTTGAAAGCACAGCAGGGCTTCGGCGGCTTCGACCTCGACGACCCCACAGGCAAGATGATGGACGAGATGCTGCGCCGACAGGATGCAGGTTACGCAGAGAAATCGGACATCAAGTGGAACTTCACCAAGTTTCTCGTCACACGCGAGGGGCGCGTCATCCGCCGCTACGAACCTACCGACAAGGTGGCCGATATCGAGGCCGACATCTGCGTGGAGCTCAATCCTGTAATCAGCACCATAATGGCTCGCCGCAGCATACGCAAGTACCTCGACAGGCCTGTGGAGCACGAAAAGCTGGAGATGGTGGTGCGCTGCGGCATCAATGCCCCCAGCGGCATGAACCGCCAGCCGTGGATAGTACGCGTGGTGGAGGATCAGCAGCTGATTGCCGACGTGACGGAAGTCTACAAGCGCGAGAATGCTGAGCAGGTGAGCCGCGACCCAGGCTTCAAGAACATGTTCCGCAATGCGCCCAACATCATCTGCGTGTGCACTCCTGCCAACGGCGGCGACCTCGATGCAGGCCTGTTAGGTGAGAACATGATGCTGGCAGCACAGTCGCTGGGTCTTGGCACATGCTGCCTGGGCGGTCCCGTGCGCTTCCTCACCACCAGTGCCGATGCACGCTTCTTCCTGGAGCGTCTCGACATACCCGAAGGCTACCGGCTGAACTACATCCTGGCCATCGGCTACCCCGACGAGCAACCAGAAGCCCGCCCCCGCGACGCTTCGAAGGTGAAGTACATACAGTAGGACGCAGCTGCACACGCTGCGTGCAGAAGCTACAGTACAGCTACAATTAACGAAGGAACAGGTGCATGTCCAGTTTGAGATATGCACCTGTTCTGCGCAAGATGTGAGGAGTGGGATTAGAGGTTTGCGAAGTAGGAGTCGGCAACGACAGCCTGCTGAACAGCCTGGAGGCCAGCCTCGTCGTTGCTGACGGTGATGGTCTCGCCGCTCTGCAGGGTAGCCTGGATGGTGCCGTCGGCATTGTAGCGGAACAGCTCACGGCTCTCGCCGTTCTGCACCAGGTTCCATGAATCGGTCTTCTTGTCGTGACGCAGGTAAGTCACCTCGCCATCGGGAGCCGTAATCTTGTAGCCATTGCGAGTGGTGCGCACCAGATAGTAGCGTCCATCAGCACCCTGAATCTGCTGCTCTGTGTTGGCAGCCAGAGGGTTGCTACCGCTCCAGAACTCGATGGTGTTGAGCACCACAGCGTCTACAAACAGGGTGATGGAGCCTACGATAGGCTGAAGTATAAGACCTACAATACCGTTGACGATTTTACTACCTGTCATGTTGCACTGCCACTTCTCGTAGCCATTGAACAGAGCGAAAGAGCCTATACACGAGCTGCACAGCATTGAACCAGCCATAACGAGGGCGGCTACAGAAAGAGAAATCTTCTTCATGTCGTTAATTGTTAATTGTTAATTGTGAGTTGTGAATTGAAGTATCTGACGTCTTGTGATTGTGATGAAGTTGATGGGATAGTTCACGCCCTGCTCCAGCGAGTAGTCCTCGAAGAGGATAGCAACATCGCCATTGGGCAGTCGTGACATTGTGGCATAGCGCGAGCCGAGCGGCTGTATACGCATCACTTCGCGCCACGAGCGGGCCTGATCCGTGCTCATAAAGATGCGCAGGTCGCGATGCCAAGACGTAGGAGCCAGCGTGTGCAGTATGATGTCGGGATCGCCATTGGTGCTACGGCTATAGTAAAGTATGTCCTCGTTGTGACCCACGGACTGCCAGAGGGTGCTGTCCGTCCACTGCTGTCCCCACTGGATTGCGCCGGTAGCGGGGTCATAGGCAGCACGGTTGAAACCCCGATTGCCACTCTGCCTAACTGAAGCGATGAGTGAACCGTCGTTCAGCTGCTCCAGCTTGGCTTCGTTGGCATTGTTGTACACCACATCAGTTGCCAGCGTCCACGATTCGCCGTTGTCGTCGCTGTAGAGCAGGAAGTTCGTTTCAGGGCTTTGCGCATTGTCCACCTTGCAATCCACAAGGAACATCACCCGTCCCGCCTCGCTACCACTACGCTCTACGCACAAGCCGCGACCCGACGTAGTGAAGAAGCTGAACACACCAGTCTGGTTCACAGTACCCTTTACCATATCGGTGAAGGCGGTAGTGGTGACATCGCGCACAGGGCTCCATGTGCGTCCATCATCGTCACTGAAGGTCATAGCCACATGCTTCATGCCGTACCAGAACGAGGTTGAACCTGCTGCCATCAGACAGATGATGCGACCCGTACGCGTCACCACCAGAGCGGGGTCGCCGTAGCCGAATCCGTAGTCCGTCTCGCCATCGCCGGCAGCTATGGTGACAGGCTCCGACCACGCGTGTCCGTTGTTGGTACTGCGGCGCAGCACAACGTCGATTCTGTGGTTGCCTAGGTCGTAGTCGCTGCCATAGCGACGGTCGCAGGCTGCCAGGATAGTGCCTTTGTCGGTTACCACCATAGCTGGTATGCGATAGCTGTCGTGGCTGTCGTCGGCAGGCGGTGCGAAGAGGTAGTGCTGCTGTGCCATCACCATCATGCCTCGTGCCTCAGGGTTGCCCTTGGCTGTTAGATCGAGACGCTGCAGGGTGCTCACGCTATTCATGCCCTCCGTATAGAAGTCCATGCTGAGGACAGCAGCATCGAGTATGGCACCCAGCGTAGCCCTAGGCTTCACCTTGGCACAGAGCCACAGGTGGTTGGTGCCGTATGGTATGGAAGCTCCTGCAAGATCCAGTGTCACGGTGCTGCCCTTGAGCTTCCGTGTGCGCCCTAGTCGGTTGAGCACAGCTGAGTTGAACTCCACGGTGCCCTCAGTGCAGTAGAGCGACAACTCCGATATGTTACTGCGTGTGACATCGTCCAGCTGTACCACCATCTGCGACAGGTGCACCACGTTCTGACTGTCGGTGAGTGTGATGTGCAGCAGCACGGCGTTCTCGTTGCCCTGACCTGTGGTCTGGTAACCTTGGTCAATGCTCACCTTGACGCTGGTTTCCACAGCCGCAGCAGCAATGGCGCAGCAACTCAGCAGTAGCGAAAATAGTATGTTACGCATAAGTACATGGATGTTTAAGTGCAGGGTTAGGTTCAGATAAGCACAGGGTTAAGGTTTCAGTCGGTGAATGATGTATGTGCGCATTATGTCGATGGCCTTCTGGTTGTTGCCGCCCTGGGGTATGATGAGGTCGGCATAGCGCTTGGTTGGTTCTATGAACTCCAGGTGCATGGGCTTCAGCACGTCCACGTAGCGGTCCATCACCATCTGTGCCGTGCGTCCGCGTTCTGCCATATCGCGGCTTATCACACGCATCAGCCTGTCGTCGGGATCGGCATCGACAAATATCTTCAGGTCCATGAGGTCGCGCAGCTCCTTGCGGCACAGCGCCATGATACCCTCGATGATTATCACCTCGCACGGCTCTATGTGAATGGTCTCAGGCATACGCGTACTCTCAATATAGCTGTAGGTAGGCTGCTCTATGGCCCGTCCTGCACGCAGCTCGTTGATCTGATGTATGAGCAGCTTCCAGTCGAAGGCATTGGGGTGGTCGAAGTTTATCTTGCGGCGCTCTTCCATCGGGATGCCCGTGTTGTCGTTGTAGTAGGAGTCCTGTGGTATGACGGCCACACCCGTCTTGGGCAGTGCCTCTACGATTCTGCGTACTACTGTGGTCTTGCCGGAGCCTGTGCCACCTGCGATACCGATGATGTACATGAGTCTGTTGGGATGTAGAATGTTAAATGTAAAATGTGAGGACTATTGAGCCTGCAGGTGATGCAGGCGTGTGAGCGCTTCGATGTAGTAGTAGTCGGCATAGATGATGCTGGCATCTACCTCCGACTGCTTTGGGTGGTTGCCAACGCTGTGGAGCAGGAAGGCCGAGTTGCGCTGACGCGACTGGTAGTTCTCGCTGCTCAGGCTGGCCAGCATGGACTTGGCGGCATCGAGGTAGCCCTGCGCCTTGACGGTGTCGGGCACCAGCGTTGAGAGCTCTATGAGTGCCGAAGCCACTACCGCAGCTGCCGATGCATCGCGAGGAGCGACTGTCTCCGACGGTGCTGCCGGTATGCTGTCGGGCGAGGTAGGTATGCGTGGGTCGCTGAAATCCCAGAACGGAACCTTGTCTGCCGGCAGGCGGTCAATGTAGACATCGGCCACATGCTGCGCCTGCTCCAGAAATGCCTCGTTTTGCGTCTCGCGATAGACCATCGTGAAGCCATAGACAGCCCACGACTGTCCGCGTGCCCACATCGAACTGTCGGCATAGCCCTGATGCGTCACGCCCTTGATGAAGTGGCCGTCCAGAGTGTCGTACACAGCCACATGGTAGCTGGTGTAGTCGGGACGGAAGTGGTTCTGCATCGTGGTGGTGGCATGACGGGTGGCAATGTCTGCCAGCTCAGCCTTGCCGCCGTTCTTCGATGCCCAGTAGAGCATCTCGAGGTTTATCATGTTGTCCATGATGGTGTTGTGCCCACCGAACACCTCGATGTTGCGGGGCCACGACAGTATGGTACCCACGTTGGGACGATACAGGGTGGCAAGGCTGTCGGCAGCCCGTAGCAGGTAGTCCTTGAACTCTGCTGCCAGCGCCTCCTTCTCCTCACGCAGGTCGGATGCCAGGCTGTCGCTGGCCAGCTCTGCCTCCAGCACATGCAGGCCTGTGCCGGCGCTGCACATCATCAGGAAGCCCAGATCGTGGTCGAACACGGGAGCATCTATGATGCGGCGCATAGCCAGCGTGGCATCTACGGCAGCCTGATAGACCTCAGCGTCGTGGCTGTACTCATAGTCGTACCACAGTATGCCTGGCCAGAAGCCGCTGCACCACTCGGCCGCCGTCAGTTCGCGGCAGGCCCATGCCGTGTCCTCGCCTTCGATGTTGCGAGGCATTACCGATGTGTCTATCACACCGTCGCTGTCGCGCAACTGCAACAGGGCGCGATGCACCTGCTGGTCGCAGTATACGAGATTGGCATCGAGGTCGCAGATTGCAGCTTCCGGCTCAACCCTACTGCTTTCGCAGGCAGTAAGGCAGGCAGCGATAGCTACGGCTACAGTCAGCATGTATCTGTGTCTCATTGGATACATTATTATATTGATGTAAAGCACTTACATTACAGTTACCTTCTTGCCGTTCACGATGTAGAGGCCACGTGGCAAAGCAATGGTTGCAGTAGCTTCAGCCTGGATGTAGGTGCGATGAGCAAGTCGGCCATCAACGGTATAGATGGCTACGGCCTGACCTACATTGAGGGCTGTGATGCTGAGTTCGCCGCGCCCACTGCTGATAGTGAGGCCCTGTCCATCAGCGTGCTGTGGAGTATCAATGCCGCCTATGCCTACTGTCCCGCCAGAAGCCTGTACGAAGGCGGCCACCTCATCCATAGTTAGGAAGAGCCACTGCTGGGTCGTTGCTGTGTTGGCGTGGTCGAAGGATGCGCTGCCTGTGTTGCCGTTGGCCAGAGCGTTGAATGATGTGTGATTGGTGCTGGTGATCCAGTAGGCATGACCTGCGAAGGTGTAGCTGCCGCTCTTGTGGGTCACACGTGTTGGCAGAAGCTGGAGGTTTGACGTGCTGTTCTTGGCCTCTCTCAGGCGGAATCCATTGCTGCCGATGCCATTATAGTATATGCTTTTGCCTGTGGCTACATTGGTGATGATGTAGTAGGCATTAGCCGGATTATAGGTAAAGTACCATGCACAGCTGTCGTTTACGAATGCCTCGTCAGCTTGCATCGCCACCCACTTGAGCTGGTTGCCATTGCCCTCGCGGAGGAAGGCTGTTGTCAGGCCACGCGATTCATCAACGCACTTGATGTAGTACTTGGTGTCATCGTCCTGTGCAAATGAGTAGGCAGGCTTCAGGAAATCCTGCTCAGGTGTGCGGATGCCGTCCTCGGCCAGCGCTCCCACGAGGAGTGCATTGCCGAAGTAGAGCATACGTGAGCCTGTGTCCTCGCCTGAACCGTTGATGCCATAGGGCCACATGTGCTGGTCGTCGCCGTGTAGCTTGGCTGTAGTGCTGTTCTCGAGGAAGCGAATGATGCGATCCACACGCGAACCCTGCCAGTCACCACGATCGCCGTTGGCACGGTAGATGCTGTTGGTCCAGTCGGTGTAAGGCACCATGCCGAGGCCGTGGGCACCTTCGTGGAGTATTGTGCCAGTACGCTGGCAACCTGTATTCTGACTGACGCTCATGTAGCCGCCGTAGCTGCACTCGGCTGTGCCTGTGCCTGCACCTGCTCCATACCTGTAGTGTGCATCTAGATGGAAGCCCTGAATGCCAGATACGTTGTTCCACATCCACACGCCCTCCTCGCAAGCGGCATAGATGCGGGCATTTGTTGCTGCATCGCCTTCGTAGCCGTAGGAGAAGCTTGCTGTGCCGAAGGGCTGAGTGTATATCTTCACTACATCGCCGTAGCCCACGCTATAGGTGGGGCTCACAGCGTAGGCACGTACATAGTAGCATGTAGCGGGCTTCAGGTTCTCGGCATAGTAGATGTTGCCGTTGTTGTCGTAGCAGCTGGTTGTGCGTTCATCGAAGATGGTGGGCTCTGGCTCTGTGCTGTAACAGAACCCACTCTCTTTCAGAGTCGATGATGGGAATGTGCCTCTGGCGAAGAACAGAGTGGAGCCTGACACAACCGTCAGCGTCTTGACTGTTGGTGCCTTACCTGTACTGTTGAGTACACGGAACTCCAGTATAGCCCTGTCCAGAGCCTCCGTAGCAGCTTCCATCTCTTCGGGAGTGGAATCTTCCTTGTCGAGTACTGCCTGGGCAACTGCTGTGGCTGCTTCAAGTGCGTTGCCACCTTCCTTGCCGTCCTTCTGCAGGTTGTTGGCTGTGCGTATCTTGGTGTTCAGTTTGGTGTAGGCTTTGTAGCTTGCATCAGCGTTGTTGTAGGCGATGGTGAGCTTCTTTAATGCGGCATCGATGTCGTCGTCCGATTCGAGGTCGACAATGGCCAGTGCAGCCTCATAGGCCTCGGTCAGTGCATTTAGATAGGCTTTGGCCATATTCCTTGTGAGGTAGATTTTGGCCTTAGCGACCAGGGCCTTAAGGGCTGACATAGTCGTGATGTTGGCAGAAGCTGCATCAGTGGCAGCATCAAGCGCAGCAATGACAGGCACAACCTCGTCATCGGTTGCAGTTTCTGCCAGAGCCTTTGCTGCAGCCAAAGCCTCGTTGAGTGCTGTCAGGTACTTGGACTGCATGGTCTGACTCACTAACTTCTCGGCATTGGTGATACGCGAAGCAACATAGGGATAGGCTATGTTGTCGTCGCCTACATGAATGATTTTCACGTAGTCCAAGACGATCATTGCCGAGTTGGACGAAGCACCATCTGCTGCCTTGTAGCCAATCTGCACCTTGCCCTTGGTCTCAGCTGCAAGTGTTATCTCTATTTCATCGAGTGTCCAATTGTTCAGCGGGAAGGAAGCCAATGAGGAAAGCGTTGACGTGCCGCTGGATGGCACCCATCCAAGCAGACTTGTGCCAGCAGTCTTCTTGCTGCCATTATAGTAGGCGGCTTGAATCTTATATGTTCCGGCAGGCAGAGTGATGGTTTGTGAGAACTGCATACTTTGGGTCCAACCCGTACTGAGCGCAAGACATCCGGCCGATCCATCATATCCTTCAGCTGGCACTTTGCCGCTGGTGTTGAAGGTTATGGCTGTGCCAAACTCATAGACTCCTGCTATGGTGTAGGTGGCTGTACATTCGCTGGTCCAATTATTGATGCTGAGTATCTCCTGCGCGACGTTGCCGGTGGCTGTCTTGTCGTAGTCGAAGTTGGTGTCGAAACCTGCATTCTTCAAGAATAGTACTGTCACGTCGCTGTCAGCATAGGAGCTGAGAGGTGTAAGCGACATCATGGCGATAGTCGCGATTGCGTAGAGTTTTCTCATATTGTCGGTTAGTTTATTTGTTTTATCGCGGTCTGTTTATTATATGCGTTGCCGCTGCCTGCTTATACAGTTTTCCGCTGCCCGGTATCACACAACGGCGCTACAAAGTTAAACCAATCTGCACTAACGACAAAAGGAATGCGGCATAAAAATCCTTCACAACAGCACAAAACGATGTCGCCAGCGTGATGCACGACTAAAATCACAAGCGTGATTTTAGTCGTGCACCGCGGTATCGAGGGTCGTACACCGCGGTGCAGAGGGTCGTACACCGCGGTGCAGAAGGTCTTGCAGCGTGCTGCAAAGGTTCGTCCACCACGGTGCAGCTTTGTTTCAATACAGATAGAAGGCTTCTGTCAGGGCGGCATAGGCTGCCGAGCGTGCAGGTCCATCCTGTAGCACAAGCTCCTCGACAACTGGCGAAGAGGCTACTGCTGCCGCCTGCTTGCGGAATGTGGCCAGCACACGCTTGGGCTGCTTGCGGGGCGTAGTGCGCACGTGGCACAGACGCGAAAGCCTCAACCCGCTCTGTTCGCACAGCTGGTTGAAGCTGTCGAAGGCCTGCGAGGGCTGCACCACACTCAGTGTACCGCCGTCTGCCAGAAGCCGGCTGGCACAGTCTACCAGCTGGCTGAACGGCATTGATACCGTATGGCGGGCATCGCGGCGCTGGGCATCGGGTGGCAGGAGTGTCTCCTCGTGGTACGGCGGATTGCATACCACAGCATCGAAGAGCAGGGCCTGGGCTGGCAGGGAGCTGGTTGCTGACTCTGTGTAGTCGAGAAGCGAGGTAGCCAGCATCCTGACACGCGAGGCGAAGGGTGATGCCGCAGCATTCTCGGCAGCCTGGCTCACGGCATCGGCATCAATGTCGATGCCTGTGACCTGCAGGTGCTCACCGCGCTGAGCCACCATCAATGCCACTACCCCACTACCCGTGCCGATGTCCAGCACACAGCCCTCGGCTGGCAGTTCGGCCCAGGCACCAAGCAACACACCATCCGTACCGACCTTCATTGCACATCGATCGTGATGGATGGTGAACTGCTTAAAGCGGAAATAGGAGTTGCTCATTGCAGGAGGAAGCTCAGTATGCCGCGCATCAGCTCTGTGCGTAAAGCTTCATCGGTGATGCTTTCCCAAGGAAATCCCAGCGTCATGGCCCTGTAGTCGTTGCCCTGATAGGCCACAGCCGCACTCTCGTTGTTAGGCCGGTAGGTCATAGCACAGAAGGCGTTGTCGGCAGGTGCCAGGCAATCGACAGCCGACACGCGGTAGCTCTGCTCCGAGTAGGCGCGCTGGATGTCGAAGCTCATGCCCAGGCCGTAGGCGCCGCCTATCTGGATGGTGGAAAGCGAAGCCGACGGATGGCACTTCAGTATGGAACGCAGGAACAGCCTCTCATCGTCGGTAGCTGCATCCGTCCCAACGTATGCTCCGCTGACCAGCAGGCTGCCGTGCATCCTGACGTGCGAGGCCAGCGACTGGCGCAAGCCCTCCGACAGGGCGGGCTGCTGCAGCAAGCTGTAGCCATCGCGTTCGTTGAGTCCGCACGCTACGTCGATGAGGTTGTAGGGCCTGAGGTCGAAGGTCAGGCGCTCTATGGCAGCAGAGGTGCAGGATGCGATGTTCATGGCTCCGTAGGATGCACGTACGATGTCGCGTGCATGACGTGTTGCCCAGTCGTGCGTATTGCCGGCCAGCAACATGCCCTCCAGGTTGCCTATGCTGTGCCCCAGCGCTCCCTCGCCTTCCTGTCCTGCCGTCAAGGGGTTGAAGCACACCTGCTGTCCGCAGTAGCCGGGCATCACGGCGTATGGTATACCTGTGTCGCCAGCCAGGTCGAAGCCCACGATGCTGTCGTTCGCCACGGGTCGCGGGCCTGCCATACGGCTGAAGGCATCTACAACCAGCACATTGTGGGCATTCCTGTTGCTTATGTATGCGCAGACCTCCTCCGACGGCAGGCTCTGTCCGCCTGCGTTGGCAGCAGCTATGCGGAATCGGTGCAGCACACCAGCGGAGGCGTTGGCCAGCTCATAGCGTGCCTCGCGAACCTGTGTGCCGTTGTCGAAATCGCCATCGTCCTCGGCATGATACACAATAAAGGATGTCGGACGGGCCGACGCCTCCAGCGGGTCGTCGGTAGCCAGCCACGACAGGACTACGCTGCCGTTGTCCAGGTCGAGTGTTGCCTGCGGTGCCGTGATGGGCAGCGGCTGCACCACAGCCTGCCTCTGTCCGTGGGCGTATGCCTCGTAGCGCAGCACACCTTTGTATATAGCACGTGCCAGCAGGAACTTGAAGTAAGGGTCGTGCGCCACTCGCAGCTCCGTGAAGTTCTGATGCGAGAGCATCTCCAGCAGCAGCGACGGTACTCGCGGACGGCGGCTCTCGCTGTAGTTCTTGTCCCACAGCTGGCGGCGCGTCCAGTAACCGATGGACGTTGTCAGGTCGTTGTACACCTGCGTCTGCACCATATCGGCCAGGTCGCGGCAGGTGAGTCGCGACACGCCTGTGGGCAGCAGGCCCTCATCGTCCTGGCTGTGGTATATGGCCAGAGTGCCGACTGGCGAGCCATCCGCTGTGATGCCGGCATCGGTGTGGAAGGCCAGCGAGAGGTCTATGGGTACGCACAGGCCTGTGTCGGCAGGCAGATAGGCTGAACCGCCAGCCAGATAGTTGGTCATCAGCGAGCGGGTGTTGATGTCCTCGCGATAGTCGCTCACGCTGTCTATATTGGCATAGACCGATGCGGGCATACCAGCCCATTGCGCATAGTAGCGTGCCGCTTCAAGGAATCGTGGTAATCCGCTGATACTTAGTGAAGTCTCCAAACTGCTTTCAACAGCTGCTTTACCTCTGCCTACATTGCCCATGCCACCTCCGAACCGCACAGCATCGGCTGTCACGAAGCCTCGGTAGTCGCTCTGGTTGGTGAGCTGCACACAGTTGTCTGCGCTCTCGCCTGCATTGAAGTTGAATGTTCCGAGATACACCCATGTGCCGCCTCCCATCTGCTGGTTCACACGGAAGCGTGTGACCTGCCCGCCGTGACGGACCACATACTCGGCATCGGGCACGCTGGTGGGCAGCGTCTTGTACGACACGTACACAGCATAGCGGCCGCGAGCGGGAATCTGCGGCGTCCAGGTGATGGAGCTGCTGTGCGACCGGCGGCTCTGTGTGGCACACATGCGTGCCGTTCCATCGGTAAACGGATTGTCTTGATTGATGTACACCCGACGCGTATGCGCAAAGCCCGGTCCTGCGCTCTCCCAGCTGTACTGCCCGTCGGACTCGCGGTAGGAACCCGCCTGCTGCGGTGTGTCGTTGTCTACAACAGCCTCGTTCTTCTGCCAGTCGCGCTCTCGCGGAGTGAACACTACAGCTCCGGCATTCTCAAGCATCGGTATGAGCAGAGGCACTACGAAGGTCTGCGACAACAGGTCCTCCGTTGTGCAGAACAGGCGCGGACGCTGCCACTGCCACTGTTCCTTGGTGGCATCATAGTAGCGCCCATGACTGGCCCACACGGAGATGTGGCGTCCGCTCAAGCCATCGTCGACCGAATAGGGACGGTTCAGCTGTGTGACCCACGCGTTGCCCTTGTGTGCCGTACTGCCCCATGTGCGCTGTGTAGCGTCCTCGCTTTCCGTGCCAGACACCAGATTCTCCAACTGGTGGTTCCCTGCACGGATTTTCAGGGTGTAGGTGTTGTACGGCTGAGGCAGCAGTTGCTGGACAGAACGGTATATATCAGTCACCTGACTCTGTGTGAACGGCATCATCGCAAAGGCGTCGTTGACGGATATTGTCAGCACTCTCTGCGCCGCTGCAATGTCAATGGATGTGACTTTGACTGTTTCCTTGACCTTCACATTGTCCATTTTGTAGCTGCTGAAATAGCCTGCAACACAATCGCGCAGCCTTCGCTCTGTGGGCGAGGTCTGCGCGCTAAGGTTTACAGTTGCTGCGATGCCGAGGACAATAGCAATAAGTATCTTTCTATGCATAGGCTTATTAGACAGCAAACCATTCAGGACGCTTGCCGCGGAACTGGGCGAAGTACTGCTTGATTTCTGCCATCTGCGTATCAATATCGCCGTTGGGTATGACGGTCTTGGTGCATACTATGCGGCGTGTGGAGTAGTCCAACCCGAACAGGAGTATGGGCAGATTGGCCTTCAGCGCGATGTAGTAGAAACCGCGCTTCCACTCCTTGACAGGCTTGCGTGTGCCCTCCGGCGTGATGCACAAGCCGAACTTATCGCTCTCCATAGCGCGCTGCGCCAGCTGGTCGGTGAGGCTCTGCTTCTTGCTGCGCTCCACAGGGATGCCCCCCCAGCTTCTGAACAGAGGACCCAGAGGCCAGAAGAACCACTCCTTCTTCATCATAAACTGACACTTCATCTTCTCTGCGCGGCTGTAGAGCTGCCCCATCAGAAAGTCCCAGTTGCTGGTATGAGGTGCCAGCGCGACGATGTACTTGTCTGGCAAGTCCTGCGTCATCTCTGCCCTCCACCCCATGAACTTATAGAGCAGAAAGCGGCAAATGCTTTGCATCATAGCGTTCGAGTATCAGGCCAAATGGAAGATAGAGTCAACGATTTCGTTGGTCGATGTCGCAAGATCGTCGGTATATTGGGCAAAGAAGCGCTTCACCTGACGCTTGTCTACGTGGCTCAGACGATTGACAAAGTCCGCCTGTAGCAACAGGATGCTCTTAGCGACGTTCTCAATGTCGGCCTGCGGAATGTCTTTGTTGTCCTGCCTCACGGCGAGGCACTCTACCATAAGGTCCTCGCTGATGCGACGGACAGCCTTCTTCATGTCTCTACGTTTTGCCATAACTAGTAGGTTGATTTATGTTACACGGCGCTAATGTATGCTGTTTCATTCAACTGTGCAAGCCTTTGACCAAAATTAAACAACTTTTAGTGATGGTTAAATAATAACTTGGGACGATTTGCCTCATATTTTTGAGCTTATTTGTCTTCACGAAGAAGGAGCGTAGCGGGCTACGTGACTGATGAGTGGAGGCAAAGAAGTCAAAAAGATGAGTGCTAATCCTTGCCTATAAAATCGTACCAAGTTATTATTTAACCATCACTTAATGAGCGGCGGGCAGAACCGAATGGCAGAATGTTGCAGCATAGCCGTTAAAAGTACTTAACGTTTTTCGCAGTCTCATTAGTTTGCCATACTTTTGTCTGCCAAATAGTAGAATGACAAGGAGTGACCATCATGCCTAAATATATATTGAATGCTATACTGCTGTGCCTGTTCACCATAACTGCCGCAGCACAGGAGATAACCATCGGCAACTATTCCTTCCGCGACGGCGGAGAGTATCAGGGAGAGCTGTTCAAAGGCAAACCTTACGGCAAAGGCAAGACCACATTCCCCACAGGCGACACCTACGAGGGCGACTACATCAAGGGCAAGCGACAGGGCTACGGCGTATACAACTTCCGCGACGGCGAGCGCTACGAGGGCGAATGGTTCCAAGATCAGCAGCACGGCACCGGCACCTATTACTTCAAGAACAACAACAAGTACGTGGGCCTGTGGTTCCGCGACTTCCAGCAGGGACAGGGCACGATGTACTACTACAACGGCGACATCTACGAAGGAGAGTGGATGCAGGACATGCGCTCAGGCTTCGGCACATACACCTATGCCCACGGCGACAGCTATCAGGGGCAGTGGGAGAACGACCTGAAGGAAGGCGAAGGCACATTCAGGTGGGCTAACAACTCAACCTATACCGGCTCGTGGCACGAAGGCAAGATGAACGGCAAGGGAACCTACGCCTACCACAACGGCGATGTGTACATAGGCGACTTCGTTGATGACGAGCTGTATGGACGCGGCATATACTCGTTCAACAACGGCGACCGCTATGAGGGAGCATACGTACACAGCCAGCGACAGGGCGAAGGCATCTTCTACTACGCCAATGGCAGCCGCTACAAAGGCCAGTTCAAGGAAGGACTGAAGCACGGCTCCGGCACCTTCACAGCGACAGACGGCACATCCTACGTGGGCCAGTGGCGTAACGACAAGAAGGACGGACGCGGCAAGTACACATGGGCCAACGGCGATGTGTACGAAGGCGAGTGGCTGGACGGCCTCATGGACGGCGAGGGCATACTGCGCCAACAGGACGGTACCAAGTTCAAGGGGCACTTCCGCAGAGGCGAGAAGGAGGGCGACTGCGTCATGGAGACTGCCGATGGCATACGCTTCGAAGGCTCATACCACCACAACCTGCGCGACGGCTCATTCGTGGAGAAAGACCGCAACGGACACGTTGTACGCCGCGGCACATACGTCAACGGCGTGCTTCAGTAAGCGCCTGCAATGAGCTTCTAGGCACATAGACTTTGCCCTATAAGGCCAAATATGATGCCATCGGCCGCTTTTACACTTGATTTATTTCGGTATTTCGCACATTTTGCGTACATTTGCGCCGTTTGAATGACACTAGCGTCGCAAGTACATTATGATTATAGACAACATAGAGTGCCTTGACAGGTATGTGGGGACGAACCCATTGTTTCAAGTCGTGATAGATTATTTGGCTAGCACCGACCTCGCTACTCTTCCCACAGGTGTGCATGAGATACAAGGACATGACGTGTATGTGAACATACAGGAGATGCAACCCCGCTCACGCGAAGTGGCCAGATGGGAGAGCCATCGCGAGATGATAGACATCCAGCTGCTGCTGAGTGGCGAGGAGGAACAGGGATGGCTGCCTCTGAGCGCTGTGCCGGCTGTCGAGTTCGACCAGCAGAACGACATAGCCTTCTACGACGAGTACGAACAGCACCACCCCGTACCTGTCGAACCGATATACTTCCAGCTCAACGCGGGACAAATGGCTATCTATTTTCCCAGCGATGTGCACAAACCAGCGATATGCAAGAACGCACTCCGCAAGGCCATCTTCAAGGTGAGGGCATAGCGGAGTGCTATCCATATAAGAACACACTCTATATAAAGGTATATGACAACACTAACAACTAACATATATGGCTACGAAGACAACTACCAAGGCAGCTGAGAAGAAGACAGCAGTTGCCAAGAAACCGGCCCAGTTGCGTCTGATTAAGAACGACAGCTGGCTTGAGCCTTATTCAGATGCTATCAATGGAAGACATCAGCACGCTGTAGACAAGGAAGCAGAGCTGCTGGGCACATCATCGCCCAACCTCACATCCTTCGCATCAGGGCATCTCTACTATGGTCTGCATCGCGAACCGCGTCGCTGGGTGCTGCGCGAGTGGGCACCGAATGCCACCGAAATCTACATCATCGGCGATTTCAACGAGTGGAAGGAAGACCCCGCCTACGCCATGAAGCGCGTCAAGAACAGCGATGGCAACTGGGAGGCCAAGCTGCCACTGAAGGCCATGCAGCACGGACAGCTGTACAAGCTCAGCGTGCACTGGGACGGCGGACAGGGCGAGCGCATTCCGTCATACGCCAATCGCGTGGTGCAGGACGAGCAGACGAAGATATTCTCTGCACAAGTGTGGGCACCGGCCAAACCCTACGAGTGGAAAAATGAGAAGTTCAAGCCCAACACCTCTCCCCTGCTCATCTACGAGTGCCACATCGGTATGGCACAAGATGCAGAGAAGGTAGGCACATACGACGAGTTCCGCCAAAATGTGCTGCCACGCATAGAGAAGGACGGCTACAACTGCATACAGATCATGGCCATACAGGAGCACCCCTACTACGGCTCCTTCGGCTACCACGTATCGAGCTTCTTCGCCCCGTCGTCACGCTTCGGCACACCCGAAGAGCTGAAGGCTCTCATCGACGATGCCCACTCACGCGGCATTGCCGTAATCATGGACATCGTGCACAGCCACGCCGTGAAGAATGAGAACGAGGGCCTAGGCAACTTCGCAGGCGACCCGAACCAGTACTTCTATCCCGGCGACCGCCACGAGCATCCGGCATGGGACAGCCTCTGCTTCGACTACGGCAAGAACCAGGTGCTGCACTTCCTGCTCACCAACTGCCACTATTGGCTCGACGAGTTCCACTTCGACGGCTTCCGCTTCGATGGCGTGACATCCATGCTGTACTACAGCCACGGCCTGGGAGAAGCCTTCATGGGCTATGGCGACTACTTCAACGGACATCAAGACGACAACGCCATCTGCTACCTCATGCTGGCCAACAAGCTCATACATGAGGTGAAACCCAAGGCCATCACCATAGCCGAGGAGGTATCAGGTATGCCAGGCTTGGCTGCTCCGTTCAAGGACGGCGGCTACGGCTTCGACTACCGCATGGCCATGAACGTGCCCGACTACTGGATCAAGGTCATCAAGGAACTGCGCGATGAGGATTGGAAGCCCAGCTCAATGTTCTGGGAGGTGAAGAACCGCCGCGCCGACGAGAAGACCATCAGCTACTGCGAGAGCCACGACCAGGCACTCGTGGGCGACAAGACCATCATCTTCCGCCTCATCGATGCTGATATGTACTGGCACTTCAAGAAGGGTGACGAGAACTATACCGTGGAGCGCGGTATCGCACTGCACAAAATGATACGCCTGCTCACAGCCTCCACCATCAACGGTGGCTACCTGAACTTCATGGGCAACGAGTTCGGACATCCTGAATGGATTGACTTCCCGCGCGAGGGCAACGGCTGGAGCTATAAGTATGCACGCCGCCAGTGGAACCTCGTGGACAACCACGATCTCTGCTTCCACTATCTCGGTGACTTCGACCGCGAGATGCTCAAGACCCTAAAGGGACAGAAGGACATACAGAAGACTCCTGTCACCGAAATCTGGCACGACGATGGCGATCAGGTGCTGGCCTACCAGCGTGGCGAGTTGCTCTTCGTGTTCAACTTCAGCTACAACCGCAGCTATACCGGCTATGGCTTCCGCGTGAAGCAGGGCACCTACTCCGTTCTGCTCAACACAGACGACGTTGCCTTTGGCGGTCACGGCTTGAACGACGACAGCGTGCGCCACGTCACACAGTACGACCCGTTGCTGACTAAGGACAACAAGGGATGGCTCAAGCTCTACCTGCCTGCCCGCTCAGCAGTCGTGCTGACCCGCACCAACGACGAGTAAACTGCAACTGGGCGATAAGCTAGCCGTAGCTCGGCAACAATAGCAATACAGCGGCGCGTTGATACTTTCCTATCAACGCGCCGCTATGTTTAGTGATGGCTAAAAAATAACTTGGGACGATTTTATAGGAAAGGATTACCACTCATCTTTTTGGCTTCTTTGCCTCCACTCATCAGTCACGTAGCCCGCTACGCTCCTTCTTCGTGAAGACAAATAAGCTCAAAAATATGAGGCAAATCGTCCCAAGTTATTATTTACATGTGCTGTTCAAGGGGTTCAACAGCGTGCTGTTCAAGGTTCAACAGCGTGCTGTTGAAAGCACAATAACGTGCTGTTCGGGGGTGAACAGCACGCTATTTATGAGTGAACAGCTGGGCTATTAGATTATCTTCTCCAGCTTGCTAATATTCTCTGCCACCTGCTGGTCAGTCACCTCATAGTTCTGCAGGTTTCCGCTAATGAACTGATCGTAGGCACTCATATCTATCAAGCCGTGACCGCTGAGGTTGAACAGTATCACCTTCTCCTCGCCAGTCTCCTTGCAACGATTTGCCTCGCGGATGGTGGCTGCTATAGCGTGGCACGATTCTGGAGCCGGGATGATACCCTCGACACGGGCAAAGAGCGTACCTGCCTCGAAGCTCTCCAGCTGCTGGATGTCGACAGCACGCATGTAGCCGTCCTTGAGCAACTGGCTGACGATAACACCTGCGCCATGGTAGCGGAGACCACCGGCATGGATGTTGGCAGGCATGAAATTGTGACCCAGCGTGTACATAGGCAACAGCGGAGTGTAACCAGCCTCATCGCCAAAGTCGTACTGGAACTGTCCGCGTGTGAGCTTCGGGCAAGAAGACGGCTCTGCTGCGATGAACTCGGTGTGCTTGCCATCGAGTATGTTGTGGCGCAAGAATGGGAATGCGACACCGCCGAAGTTGGAGCCGCCGCCGAAGCAGGCAATCACCATATCGGGATACTCTCCAGCCAGCTCCATCTGCTTCTCAGCCTCAAGACCTATTACCGTCTGATGCAGGCACACATGGCTCAGCACAGAGCCGAGGGTGTACTTACAGTTGGGAGTGTTCATAGCCAGCTCAATAGCCTCGCTGATAGCAGTACCCAGCGAGCCCTGATTCATCGGATCGCGGGTTATGATATCCTTGCCCGCACGGGTTGACATCGAAGGCGATGCCTCCACAGTAGCACCGAATGTCTGCATGATGCTACGACGATAGGGCTTCTGGTTGTAGGAGATCTTCACCTGATACACAGCGCACTCCAGCCCAAACACCTTGGCGGCATAGCTCAAGGCGGCACCCCACTGTCCTGCACCGGTCTCGGTGGTGATGTTGGTCACGCCCTGCTTCTTATTATAATATGCCTGTGCCAGTGCGGAGTTCAGCTTATGGCTGCCCACAGGACTCACACTCTCGTTCTTGAAGTAGATGTGTGCGGGTGTGCCCAGTGCCTTCTCCAGGCCATAGGCGCGCACCAGAGGTGTGGAGCGATAGTACTTGTACATCTCGCGTACCTCATCAGGGATGGGTATCCACTGGTCGGTCTGGTTCAGTTCCTGGCGTGCCAGCTCCTCTGCGAAGATGGGATAGAGGTCTTCGGGCTTCAGCGGCTGATGCGTGCCCGGATGAAGTGGTGGCAATGGCTTGTTAGGCATGTCGGCCTGAATGTTGTACCACGCCGTAGGTATCTCACTCTCTGAGAGGAAGTACCGTTTCTGCTTGCTGCTCATAAGCTTACGTGCTTTTTTGTGTTTGACATGTATTATTGTTAAATATGCGAAGCGAGGGTGTGCCTCATCAGCCACGTCCTCGCTTCCTAGAGAGGTGCCTAGCAGATTCGAACTGCTGTAGACGGTTTTGCAGACCGTTGACTAAGCCACTCATCCAAGGCACCATTTATACTTGCGGCTGCAAAGGTAGTTGATAACATTGAAACGACAAAGCATTTGCATGACTTTTTTGAATTATTGGATATCATATAGTAGTATCAAGTGGGAAAAGAGTATATTTGCACCTGCAAATGAAACAAGCCAAACAAAGTAACACAATCTGCATGAAAATCTGCAATCGTATCGTACTCGCAACCATCGTTGCAATGCTATCAGGGGTACTCTGGGCCCAACAGTTGACAACACCTGCGCCGAAGCGCGAATTCCGCGGAGCGTGGATACAGGCTGTGAACGGACAGTTTCAAGGCATGGGGCGCGACCAGATGCAGGCTGACCTCACCGCACAGCTGAACCAGCTACAGGCCGACGGCATCAATGCCATACTGTTCCAAGTGCGAGTAGAAGGCGATGCCCTGTATACCAGCACCATCGAGCCGTGGAGCCGCTACCTCACCGGGCAGCAAGGCACACCGCCTGTACCCTTCTGGGATCCACTGCAATGGATGATTGAGCAATGCCACCAGCGTGGCATGGAGCTGCACGCATGGATCAACCCCTTCCGTGCCAAGACGAAAGGCACCCGACTGCTGGCACAGTCGCATCAGGTGGTGCAGAATCCGCAGAGGTGCTTTCAGTACGACGGGCTCACCATCTTCGACCCTGGCATACCCGAGAACCGCTCGTACATCTGCCATGTGGCTGCCGACATCACACGCCGCTACGACATCGACGGTCTGCACATCGACGACTACTTCTACCCCTACCCTGTGGACGGAATTGCTATACCCGACGATGCCACCTATGCCCGCTATGGAGCCAGCACAGGCCTGAGCATCAGCGACTGGCGCCGCAACAACGTGAACCAGTTCATACACCAGCTGCACGACAGCATACGCGCAGCCAAGCCTTGGGTCAAATTCGGTGTGTCGCCATTCGGCATCTACCGCAACCAGCGCTCCTGGTCAGGCGGCTCGCGCACCAACGGCCTGCAGAACTACGACGACCTCTATGCCGATGTGCTGCTGTGGGTGCAGCAGGGATGGGTTGACTACAACATACCGCAGATATACTGGGAAATAGGCCACAGCGCAGCCGACTACGACGAGCTGATACACTGGTGGAGCCGCAACGCCGGAGCCCGACCATTATATATAGGTCAGGACGTAGAGCGCACAGTATCGAAGCCCGACCCGCAGAACCCGTCGCAGCACCAGATGATGCGTAAGATGCAGCTGCAGCGCTCGCTGCCAGGCATACACGGTTCGTGCCAGTGGTACGCCCGTGCCGTGGTGGAGGATCCAGGCAGCTACGGCACAATGCTGCGCCAAGTGTACCACCGCACACCCGCCCTACAACCGCTGATGCCTTGGATAGACAGCAAAGCACCAGGCAAGCCGCGCCGTCTGAAAGCCATGTGGACACCCGATGGCTACTTCCTGTTCTGGACAGCACCGAAGGCCAAGACAGCAATGGATGAAGCACGGCAGTACGCCATATACCGATTTGCACGAGGCGAGAAGGTGGACATCTCCACAGCATCGCATCTTGTGGCCATCACCTCCGGCTTCTTCTACCAGCTGCCTTACGCCCATGGAGCACAGCAATACACCTACGTAGTGACAGCCCTCGACCGTCTGCACAACGAAAGCAAAGTAGCGAAGGTCAAGGTGAAGCTGTAAGGACATTTAAGCTCAAACTGTGAAAGAGAACGCGATACACATACAGGGGGCCAGGGTCAACAACCTAAAGAACATCACGCTGGACATCCCCCGCAACAAGCTGATAGTAGTTACGGGGCTGTCAGGCTCCGGCAAGTCGTCGCTGGCATTTGACACGCTATATGCCGAGGGACAACGCAGGTATGTAGAGAGCCTCAACAGCTATGCCCGTCAGTTTCTGGGGCGTATGGCTAAGCCCGAATGCGACTACATCACTGGCATACCGCCAGCCATCGCTATCGAGCAGAAAGTGATAGCCCGCAACCCGCGCAGCACCGTGGGCACCAGCACGGAGATATACGAATACCTGCGTCTGCTGTATGCCCGCATAGGTCGTACCATCAGCCCTGTGAGCGGACAGGAAGTCAAGAAGCACAGCACAGAGGATGTGGTACAGACGGTGCAGCAGTACTCAACAGGCACTCGCTTCATGGTACTCTGCCCACTGCGTATCGGTGAGGAACGCACACTGGAGGAGCAGTTGCACATGTACCTGCAGGAGGGCTACACCCGCCTGCTAGTCAAAGGGGATATAGTGAGGATTGATGAGTTCGCATCCGGTTCGGCCAAGGTGGAAGACATCTGCCTGCTGATAGACCGTCTGGCTGTATCCTCCGAGAAGGATGCCATCTCTCGTCTTGTCGATTCTGCCGAGACAGCATTCTACGAGGGAGGCGGCGAGATGATGCTGCGATTCATGCCGGCTGGCATAGAGCATCGTTTCTCCACACGGTTCGAAGCAGACGGCATCACCTTCGAGGAGCCTACCGACCAGCTGTTTGCATTCAACTCTCCCTACGGCGCATGTCCCGAATGCCAGGGCTGGGGCAATGTGATTGGCATTGACCCTCATCTGGTGATACCGAACACCTCGCTCAGCGTGTACGATGGATGCGTGCAATGCTGGCGCGGCGAGAAGATGAGCGAGTGGAAGGCCGGTTTCATCCGCCAATCAGCAAGCCACAGCTTCCCTATATTCAAGCCCTACTACGAGCTGACGCAGAAGGAGCGCGACTTCCTCTGGCACGGCACTGGCAGCAGAGACTTCCCATCGATAGACACATTCTTCGACTACATACGGTCGCAGCGGCACAAGATACAGTACCGCGTGATGCTGGCTCGCTACACGGGCAAGACGACGTGCCCAGTTTGTCACGGCACCCGCCTGCGCAAAGAGCCAACATACGTCAAGCTGGGCGGGCGATCAATCACCGACCTTGTGGATATGCCGCTCACGGAGCTGAAACGCTTCTTCGACGAACTGGTGTTGACAGAGCATGAGCAGAAGATTGCCCAGCGGCTGCTGACCGAGATTGGCAGCCGCCTGCAGTTCCTGCTCGACGTAGGACTTGGCTATCTGACACTCTCGCGTCCGTCCAACACCCTGTCGGGCGGCGAGAGCCAACGCATCAATCTGGCCACATCGCTGGGTTCTTCATTGGTCGGATCGCTGTACATACTCGATGAGCCCAGCATTGGACTGCATCCTCGCGACACAGGCAGGCTGATTGGCGTGCTGCGGCAACTGGTGAACCTAGGCAATACTGTAGTGGTAGTAGAGCACGACGAGGAGATAATGCGGGCTGCCGACTATCTGATAGACATAGGTCCAGAGGCTGGCCGCCACGGTGGAGAAGTCGTATGGGCAGGCTGCCTCGCAGCAGAACACATCCCCCAGGACACCATCCAGCGCTCACATACACTCCAATGGCTCCTCGGTCTGGCGACTATGACACCTGGAGTAACCCCTCCCCTACCTCACAGTGGGGGATTGGCGCGAGAGTCTGTACGTCGTCCTTGGAACCGCTTCATCGAGGTGCAGGGCGCACGTGCCAACAATCTGCGAGGCATCACCGTACGCTTTCCGCTGAATGTGATGACAGTTGTGACAGGCGTGTCCGGCTCCGGCAAATCCACTTTGGTTCGCAACATACTGTGGCGGGCCCTGAAGCGACATCTCGACGAGCCCTGCGACCAGCCTGGAGAGCATACTGGCATCAGCGGCGACCTGGCTGCCATCAGCGCGGTGGAGTTTGTGGACCAAAACCCTATAGGCAAGAGCTCACGCTCCAACCCTGCCATCTACGTCAAGGCCTACGATGAGATACGCCGCCTCTTCGCCGAGCAGCCGCTGTCAAAGCAGATGGGCTATTCAGCCAGCTACTTCTCCTTCAACACCGAGGGCGGACGCTGCGAGGAGTGCAAGGGCGAAGGAACCGTCACGGTGGAGATGCAGTTCATGGCAGACCTTGTGTTGGAATGCGAATCGTGCCACGGGCTTCGCTTCAAGCGCGACCTGCTGGATGTCCGCTATCATGGGCAGAACATCAACGACGTGCTGAATATGACAGTGAACCAGGCCATAGAGTTCTTCACAGAGCATGGCGAAAAGCGCGTAATCCGACGGCTACAGCCGCTGCAGGACGTCGGCTTGGGCTATGTGAAGCTGGGGCAGTCGTCCTCCACGCTGTCGGGTGGCGAGAACCAGCGCGTGAAGCTCGCCTACTACATCGGACAGGAGAAGCAGCAGCCCACGCTGTTCATCTTCGACGAACCCACCACAGGACTTCACTACCACGACATCAGCCAGCTACTGCGCTCGTTCAACCAGCTGATAGAGCATGGGCACACAATAGTCGTCATAGAGCACAACCTTGATGTCATCAGCAGGGCCGACTATGTGATAGACCTGGGACCGGAAGGTGGTGCAGCCGGCGGCAACGTGGTGGCTACGGGAACACCCGAGCAGATAGCCCTGTGCAAGGAGAGCTTGACTGCACAATACTTGAAGTCCAAACTGTGATGAATGAGGAATGAAGAATGAGGAATGAGGAATGAACTCATCTTAGTGCATCGGAGAAAAAATGTAGGCTGATTTGTTGCGCGTTTGGACAAAAGTGACTACCTTTGCAACCGCAAAAGCAAAAACGGGGTGTAGCGCAGTTGGTAGCGCTCCTGGTTTGGGACCAGGCGGTCGCACGTTCGAGTCGTGTCGCCCCGACGCTTGCAGAATGTAACCACTTCTTCACGAGGTGGTTACATTTGTCTTATCATACGATGCGAACTTTCTTGCCCTCAAAGAGCTGTCTGGTAAAATGGGTCTCCAGCCTTTCGGGAGTGTTGCTTTTCTGCGGCGGTCTGACCTGTAATGGCCCAATGCAGTTTGTTCTGTACGGCAGCGAAGAACTGACGTGTTGTTGGAGCGTTTCTGTCGTAGTCGGTCGAGAGGGCGTAAATATCGGTTATTTTTGATGTTTATCCCAAATCGGTCATTAGGATTTATGTCAGATTGGTATTTGTTTCGAGCA